>JBEKDK010000007.1:0-65190 GCA_050014395.1 Candidatus Acidiferrales bacterium
GAAAATCGAATAGCGGCCGCCGGGCAACGTACCGACGCGGCGGACATCGCCGCGCTGAAATTCACCAAGGTCCGCGGTGAGGTGCCCGGCGAAGCGCAGAATATTTCGCCACGGCACGAATTCGCCGAACGGAACCAAGTGAATCTTATCATAGACAAAAAGTTCGCGGCCCGCGGGGTCCAGCTGCACCGCGCTGTTGTAGGGCTGCTCGCCACCGGTGAGCGTCTGCTTCCAATTGACCGCGCCGAAGATGAAATCGGTCCCCGCCTCCTGCGCGATGCGCACGGCGCGGAAGGCGAAGGGCGGGTCCTGCATGGAAAATGGGGCCGGGGTTTCGGGCCAGATCACGGGACCCGGCTCAAGGCGCGCAGCGGAAACGGTGCGCTGCTCGAGGTCATCGAGGTCGGCGCGATGCAGCGCGAACCAATTTTGCGGATACTCCATCGATTGCGGGAAATCGGGCTGCACGAGATGGGCTATGCGTTCCGGCTGCGCCGCAGGCACGAATCGCGCGCCGATCCACGCCACGAGCGCCAGAATCGCGGCGACCGCGCCCACGCACAGCGCCGCGCGGCGACGGCGGGCGGGCGGCTGCAGAATCGTCCAGAAGATCAGCGCGTTGAAGGCGGCGACCAAGAGCGACAGGCCGTAGATGCCGCTGATCGTCGTGATTTGAATGAGGGCGAGGCTGTGCGCCGCGGAATATCCCAGAAGATTCCAGGGAAAACCGATGTCGGGAAAGCGATCGAAGAGGTATTCGGTGGACACCCAGAGGAACGGCGCAACCCAGGCGACCTTCGTTGGGCCGGAGCGGCCCCACAGGCTGACGCCCGCCGCGAACAGCAGCTTGAACACGGATGAGGCAGCGGCCAGGACCAGCAGCACGCCCAGCGCTTGCCAAACCGGCAGCGGACCGTAGCGCCGCAACACGGTGTAGATCCACGGCACGGAAACGCAATAAAACGTCATGCCGTAAATGAAGCCGCACAGCGCCGCGAATGGCACGCTTGCGCCGTAGGCCGCGAGCATCAGGCCCGCGACGGAAATCCACGCCAGAGGCCACGCGTTAAATGAGGGAAACGCCAGCGCCAGCGCCGCGCCAGCGGCTACGGCCAGACCCAGGCGCGCGCTTCGAGAGAAGTTCATACGTTCCACATTGTAGGTGGAATCACGTCGCCCGCGCCACGCCAAGGCAAACTAGCGTTTCACGATGGATTTGAATCCGGCGCTTTCGAGCTGCTTCTGCGCCGACGCCGCGGCCTGCGCATTGGCGTAGGGCCCCACCTGAACGCGAAAATACTTATCGGCGACGGCGGGCAGGACAAACGCCGGGAATTTTCGTTGCTGAAGCGCCTGGGCCACCGCCAGCGCATCGCTTTCTTTTTCAAGCGCGGCCACCTGCAGAACGATCGCTCCCTTCGGGATCATCGGCGAACCGACCGTCACGCTGGGTTTTGACGTCGCTGCGGGCTTGGCGGCCGGTTTGGTGGCCGGTGCAGGTGTGGGCGCAGGCTTGGCAGCGGCGGTGGCTGGCGCAGGTTTCGATGGTGGTGGTGACCCCGGTGTGGAAGCGGGCGCGGGCGATGATGCCGTGGGCTTGGAGGCTGGCTTGGAAGGCGCGGGCGCCGGCTTGGTCGGCGCCGGCGTGGGCTTGGCCGGGGCATTCGCCGCAGGTTTTGCCGTTGGTTTTGCCGGCTTCGCAGACGGCGCCGGCTCGAGGGCGTCGTTCGCAGGCTTCGAATCGCCAGCGTGGTAATAGCTCCAATCGGATCCGGTGGGCGCGGCGGGGGCCGCGGTGTCGCCTTCTGTTGCGAGCGCACTTGCCGGATTGGCGGCCGCGGTGTCAGCGGAATCTTCAGCGCGGATAGCCGAAACGCGCGCTTGCGATTCGCCTTGGCCGCGGCCGAGCAAGTAGCCGAGCGTGAAAACGACGCCGAACAGCACGGCCAGCAGAACGAACAAGCCAAACAGGTGCCGGCTTTCCAGCACCATGTCGCCCCGTCCGCTCTTTCTGGCTCCTGGCATTCGTTTACTACTTCTTGTCGGCGAAGGTTTTCACCCACGCGTTGACGATGTCGATGGGCAACGGGAATACGATCGTGGTGTTTTTCTCCGTGCCGATTTCGGTCAAGGTCTGCAGATAGCGCAACTGAATCGCGGCGGGCTCGGTCTCGAGCATTTTGGCGGCTTGCGCCAGCTTCGATGAAGCTTCAAATTCGCCCTCAGCGTGAATGACCTTGGCGCGGCGCTCGCGTTCCGCTTCGGCCTGACGGGCGATGGCGCGCTGCATTTGCTCGGGAATATCCACCTGCTTTACTTCGACCTTGGTGACCTTAATACCCCAGGGCTCGGTATCCTGGTCAAGAATGATCTGCAGCTTGTTGTTGACCTTTTCGCGTTCGGCGAGGATCTCGTCGAGCTCGAATTGGCCGACGATGCTGCGCAGGGTGGTCTGGGCCTTTTGCGACGTGGCGTAGAGATAGTTTTGCACCTGCGATAGCGCCAGGTTGGCATCGACGACGCGGAAATAGCAGACCGCGTTCACTTTTACCGATACGTTGTCGCGGGTGATGATGTCCTGCGCCGGAACGTCAAGCGTTTCGATGCGCAGCGAAATCCGGTACAGCGTCTCGATCGGCCAGAAAACCAGGCGCAGCCCCGCGCCTTTGGCTTGCGGGCTCATGCGCCCCAAACGCAGCACCACGCCGCGTTCCCATTCCTTCAGGACGTACAGCGAGTTCCAAAACCAGATCAGAAATACAACCACGCAAATCAGAATGCCGGTCAAACCGAAGTCCATGACGTTACCCTCCCGGGCGATCACTGCCTCTTCGTACGTGCCGTCTCGAGTACCGAAAATCTCATTGCGCCGGCGGCGCACTTGCTAACTTGACGTGCAGAGTAAGTCCTTCGACGCGCGCCACACGCACATGTGCGCCGACGGGCATCGCTTGCGAAGCGGTCGCGCGCCACAACTCGCCGTGCATGCGCACCATGCCGGCAAACTCACCGGCGACTTCGTCAGGCACGAGCGCGCTGGTCACCTCTGCTTCGCCGCCAACAAGCTGCTCGGCGCCCACCGAGGGCCGCCAAGTGCGCGAGCGCAGAACCAAGCGCATCAGAATCACCACGATCACGGCAAACGGCACCGTGACGCCCAGAGCGGTTCCCAGGCTGACGCCCGCGCCCGTCATCGGCGAATGAATCAGCATCAGCGCACCCAACAGCATGGCGACAATTCCACCGACGGCCAAAACGCCGTGACTTGTGTATTTCGCCTCGAGTATGAAAAGGCCGAGCGCCAGAAAGATCAACAGCAGCCCAGCGAAGTTTACCGGAAGTATGTGTATCGCGAATAGGGCCAGGACGATCGCGATGCCGCCGATCACGCCCGGCGCGACCATGCCTGGATGCGTGAACTCTACGTAGAGGCCCAGCACGCCGACGAGCAACAGGATGAATAAAACATCGGGTTCGACGATCCACGCAAGAAAGCGCTGGCGCGTGGACATGTCGTACTCGGTGAGCTGGGCGCCGGCCAGCGACAATTGCTGCGTTTCGCCGTCAAAGCGCGTAATCGTGCGGCCATTGAGCTGGGCGAGAAGATCGGCGTCGGATTTGGCGATGACGTCGATGAGCTTGCCATCGAGCGCTTCGGTTTCCGTGAAGGCCTTGGCGTCCGTGACGGCGGTTTCAGCAAGCTGAACGTTGCGGCCGCGCTTCCCCGCGTAGCTGCGCAGAAACGCTTCGGCGTCATTAAGAATTTTATTCTTCATCGTTTCGTCCATGGTCACGGGATACCCGCCCACTTCGATCACCGGCGAAGCGGCGCCGGTGTGCGTGGCCGGAGCCATGGCTGCGATATCCGCAGAAAGCAAAATGTAAAATCCCGCAGAGGCGCCCCGCGATCCGGTGGGCGAAACGAAAACAGCAACGGGCACGGGCGACGCCAAAATGTGCTGAATGATGTCCTGCATGGAATCTTCGAGGCCGCCCGGTGTGTCCATGGTGATTAGGATCAGGTTCGCGTGGATATCGGCGGCGTGTGCCATGCCTTCGTCCAAGTACTCCGCCAAGATCGGATCGACTTCGTCGTTGATGCGCAGCACGACGACTTGCGGCGCGGAGGCGGGCGGCGCGGCGGGCTGAGGCAATGCCGCGGGCGCGGCCAGCGCTAACAACGCGACGAGTCCGACGAGCGCGCAAAGCGAAAGCGTCGCGCGAGAACGTGTGCCACGAAAATATTCGCTGCGATTCATGGAGTGCCTCCGGTTCCCGTGCTGCCTTGGACCTTTTCAAGCAACTGGCGGGCCTGCGCATTTGACGGATCGAGCGCCAGCGCCTGCCGCAATTGATCGCGCGCTTCGGCAGGACGATTCATCTCGATCAGCAACTGCGCCATCTGGATGTGCGTCGGGGCGTCATTTAGATTGGAAACTGCGTCGCCCAATTCGCGAAGGGCGTCTTGGGGCCGGCCTTCGCTCTGATATACCTCAGCGAGACCTCGATGCGCCGCGGAATCGTAGGGAGCCATGAGCAGCGCTTCGGTGAAGGCGCGCTGGGCATCGTCAAGATCGCCCGCGTCCAAGAATTGGCGGCCGCGCTGGATGTGCAGCGCAAGGGCGCCGGTGTCGCGCGCCGATTGCTGATTCGCCACGGCCGCGTTCACAGGGCCCCCCGGCCGCAGCCTGGAGCGATCGAAGCGCATCGCGATGCGCGCCTTCACAACCCACGGCGTGCCGGCGCTTGAGGCGCTCTGCGCCGGCGACTTGCGCCCCGCGGCGCGAGAAGGTGCGGAAGTAGGTGAGGCTGCGGTGGCCGGCGCCTGAGTGGCCATCTGCTCGATCACGCCGCGAATTCCTGCGTCGCTTGGGGCGAGCTTTTGCGCTTGACGCAGATCGGCCTCGCCGTCCGCGGCGTCGCCCGCAAGGAATTGGGCGATGCCGAGATTGAACAGAAAGTCGGGAGCGTCCGGCGCCGATTGCGTGGCGCGCTTAAATTGAGCAACGGCATCGCCGAATTTGCCAAGGCGCAGCAGCGCGACGCCCAAATCATTGCGTGCTTCCGGAAAATCGAGCGCCAGCGGCGCGGCGTGAGAATCGGGCGCAGCGGAAGCACCGGCACCAACAGGCGCCGGTGCGGCTTCGGGACGAGCGCGATCGAGCACAGCCTGGAAGGAAGATTCGGCGCGATTCGCGTCGTTCTCCAGCAGATGGCAAACGCCGGCATCGAAACCCGCTTCGATCCCGCGTGGCCGATTCGGCGGAACACGCGAGAACCAAACCAGCGCCGATTCGCAATCGCGGCGCGCGTATTCCTCAAGGCCCAGCTCGAACGCCGGCAAATCCCAATCGGGCTCGAGGCGCGCGGCATCCCTTAAATCGCTCAAGCGCTGATCGTCACCGGGGCCCGTGACGGCGCGAATGTAAATCTGAAAAGCGCCGGCCTTCGACGGCGGCCGATTCGGATCCGTCACATCGGCCGGCGGAGCGCCGCCGGGGCAAGCGCCGGAATCGAGCGCGCACACAATCGAGCCGGCGAGCCGCGCCTGGAGCGGCAAAACATTGGAGAGCGGGCCCGCTTCGGAGAGCGGCGGAGAAAGCTCCGGCGCGGCCAAGCGCAGCGCGCGGGCCGTCATTGAAATCGTCTTACCATCGGAATCGAATGCGCCGAACACAATATCGTCCGCTCCGATCTTGCGGCCGATTTCGATCATCGTCGCGACGCTGAATTGCGCCGAACTGGGCAGCCCTAGCCGCTCGAGTGCATCCAGGCGGTCCTCGCGCGAAAACACGAAACGCGATCCGCTCTTCACGCGCTCAACACTAAGTTCCGCCAAGCCCTCACTGAGCCATTCGAGGCTTGGCGCGCGGCTTCGATTTTCAAAAGGAAACACGAGAATCGTCTGCACTGGCGGGCCAGCCTGCGGGGCAATGGGAAGCTCCGAGGATGGGGACGCCTGCCGCGAATTACTGGTGGGACGCGGCGGACTCCCCAGCAGGCCCGTCAGTAAGCCAAGCGCTGCGAGATGAAGCCAGCACTGCGCCATGCGAGCGTATTGTAACAGAATGGCGGTCCGCGAGTTTCCCGCGAGCGGATCGAAAACCGGGCCGTACGCTACGTGCCAGGCGCGGGAGGCGTGGTGGCCGCGACGTTCGCAGTCGCTTTCTCCAAGATCGCCTGAACGCCCGGATCGGCCAGCACTTTGGCAAATGAAGGATCGGTCTTTACCGCAACGATGTTCTTATAGCCTTCGTCGTAGGCCTTGCGTAGATATTCGGCGCAATTGGCGGCGTCGCTGCGCTGAGCGTAAGACTTCGCCAGCAGAAAATAGAACGCGCCGTGGTCAGAGACCGAGCGGTCCTGCAGGATCGTGCCGGCGTGGCTGCTCATCGCGAAGACGTTGGGATCTAGGGTAAGCGCCCTGTTAAAAGCGTCGAGCGCTTCGGGCATTTTCTTTTCGGAGAAGTACGCGCAGCCCATATTGCTGTAGGCGGTGGCCAAATTGGGATCGAGCTCGACGGCTTTGTCGTAGGCGCGCTCCGCCTTGCGATATCTCTGCTGCTGATACCAAGTGGTGCCGATATTGTTGTAAGCCTCCGCGAATGAGTGGTTGAATTTAATCGCGCGTTGGTAGGCGGATCGAGCCGGATCGATCTGTCCGCTCTGCTGCAAGACAACTCCCAGCAGATTCCACACCGTCGCATTCTTGGGCTCATCATGGAGCAGCTTTGTGTAAACCTGTGCGGCGCCGTCGTAGTCTTTCGTGCTCATCAGCGCCGATCCCTGGATCACCGCGGCTTGAAACGCACTGACCACGTGCTGGGTTGGCGGCATCTGTTGGGCGGCCGTGGGTGGCGTCGCCGCGGGAGAAATTGGCGGCGGAGATTGATCGCGGGCGGGCGCGGTGACGGCTGAGACGAAAAGAACAAAGGCAACCGCCGCCAGTGCGGAGTACTTCATGGCGATTCCCTCGAACCGGAGCGTCAACGCTGAGGCGGACCGGTGGCCGGCTTTGATGCGCCGGAGTCCTGCTTGCTGCTTCCGAAGATACCAAAAATCCGCTGCGCCAGACTCTTTTTCTTTTCGGCATCTGCCTCGGGCGACACGGGCCCGGCTGGCGCCGCCGCTGTGGACGGGGCCGCACCCGGCGGGGCTTTGGGCTGGCTCCCGCCGCCAAACGCGCCTGAGAGCCAGGAATCGCTGTTCGCTTGCGTGGTCGTACCGCCAGAGCAGTATTCCGTGGGCTCGGTTCCGATGATGTAAACCTCCTGGCGCGTCTGCGGGCAGGATGGCGTGGCCAACTCGAGCGTATGCGTATCGATGGTGACCGTGACGATGCCGTCGGGAGGTTCGAACGGTACCGTGTCGGAGTACTCGGGATCGGTGACGGCGCGCTTCATGAATTCTTCCCAGATGGGCGCGGCGGAGTTCGTGCCGGATAGGCTGAGGTCGCGGTTATCGTCAAAACCGACCCACACGATGCACTCGAGGTTTGAGGTGTAGCCGGCGAACCAGCCGTCGTGCGAAGTTCCGGTCTTGCCGGCGGCGGGAGCGGTGAACCCGCGCGCGCGCACGGTGTAACCTGTGCCGCGATTGATGACGTCTTCCAGCACGCTGGTGACGAGAAACGCCACGCGCGGGTCCAGCGCCTGGCGCGTGTGCGGGTCGTTGTTTTCCAGCACGTCGCCCGTCGATGAACGCACGGTGCGGATGTACAGCGGATCGGCGTGCACGCCGCGGTCGGCGAACGCGGTGTAGCCGCCCGCGACTTGGACCGGCGTCATCTCATAGGCGCCCAGCGCCATGGCCGGCGTGGGCTCGATGGTCGAGGGAAGCCCAAGTTGTTTCGCGAAATCCGCGACGCGGCCGTAGCCCACCATCTCCGCCACTTTCACCGTGGCGACGTTCATCGAAAATGTGAGCGCGTCGCGCAGCGTCACCGTGCCGTGAAATTCTTCGCCGTAATTGTTGGGCGTGTATTCCTTGCCGTCGAAATCGAACGTCGTGGGCGAATCGTCCACGGTCGTCGCCGTCGTCAGGATGGGTTCGGTGCCGTCGACAGCGTTGTCAAACGCCGCCGCGTAAACGAACGGCTTGAACGCCGATCCCGGCTGGCGCATCGACAGCGCGTGGTTCAGTTGGCTTTCGCCGTAATCGCGCCCGCCCACCAAAGCCTTGATCTCCCCGGTGCGGGGATCGATGACCACCAGCGCAACCTGAGGCCGGGCATCGTCGCCCTGCTTGTGCCACTTCGCGTACTTTTTCGCGAGCTGATCGTCCACGTTCTTCATTCCGACATCGACAGCCTCCGCTGCGGCGCGCTGCAGGTCCGGATCGATCGTCGTGTAGACGCGAAAATCCTGCGAGAGCAGGTCGGTTTCGGAAAATTTATCGAGCAGATGGTCCTTCACCATGTCCACGAAATAAGGCGCGGTGCTGCCCTCGAGTGCACCACTGGTCAGATGCAACGGAATCTTTCGCGCCGCGGCGGCCGCGGCCGGAGTGGCCACGCCGTTTTCCACCATCTGTGCGATCACGCGATCGCGCGGCTCAGCAGCGCGCGCCGAGCTCAGGTTTACGGTCGAATAGCGATTGGGCGCGCGAATAATCCCGGCCAAGAAGGCGGCTTCGCCGAGCGTGAGATTCTGCATGTCTTTATTGAAATAGGCGTAGGAGCCTTCGGCGAAACCGTGAATCGCAAAGCTGCCGCGATTGCCGAGATAGATTTCGTTGGCGTAGAGCTCAAAAATTTGTTGCTTGGAAAATTTCCGCTCGAGTTCGAGAGAGACCATCGTCTCGGCCACTTTGCGCCGCCAGGTGCGCTGAGTAGTGAAGAAAAAGCTGCGCGCCACCTGCATCGTGATCGTGCTAGCGCCTTCCGCGCGCTGATCGCGCCGCAGATCGGCCCACGCCGCGCCCAGGATGCGTACAGGATCGAATCCCGGATGCTCGAAGAAACGCTTGTCTTCGGCCGAAAGCACGGCATCCAGCAGCACCTTGGGGATGTCGGAGAAATGCACCAGGCGGCGCTTCTCGCGCGAGCTGTCGAACAGATTCGTCAGCAGCTCCGGTTCGATCTCGGCGTTGTCGACGTCCTGGCCGGAATCGAGATCCCGGATGTCCTTGATCTTTCCGCCGGAAAACTCAACGCGTAGCGCATTGCGGCCCTCGAAATAGGAATCCTGCGAGGGATGAACCTCTACGAAAGCGGGCTCCACCGAATACCAACCAGTAGCCCCTTCGGTTTGCAGATGTGTGTAACTGGAGCGCTGCAAGCGAGCGACCAATTCAGCGGGAGAGATCGGCTCGCCCACCGCAATCGGCTCCGGCGCGCCGTAGATGCGGGCGCTCGGCTGGTAGACTTGGCCCGAAAGCCGCGCGTCGATCATGTGGCCGAAGTGAACCCAGTAATAAGTGAAGACGCTTAGCCCCGACAGCAGCACCAGCGTGACAAAGCCCAACAGCCATAGACCTCTTTTGGACGTCCAGAAGCTCTCAGTGACCCTGATTTTCACTGCGACTGCTCCTCGCTCCGCCGCGGCCAACGCACGTTCGCGCGTACACACATACTACGTATGAGATGCGCGCTCGTGTTCCCTCAGACTAGAGTTTACAGGCTGTTTGGCCCCTCGCGCAAAATAGACGCGGGACCGCGTGGAGTGGGAGCAGGGTTCAGGTGAGGCTTATGCTGGCGGCGGTAGGATGGAAATCGAACACCCATTGGTAGACGATTAGATTGACCGTAACGGAATAATTCACGTCAATCTGCACGCCGTATCCGTGCGGCTCGACCTTGATGTCCTCAAGCGTCACGGGTATATCGTGCGATTGCGCCTTTGAGAGAACTTCCTTGCGGACATCGTCGATCGACGGGCGATTGTATGGAGCGTATCGCGCAATCGTCTGGACATCGTCCTGGAACTCGTACTCGGCGTATAGCACCGGCCCGACTTCAAGGGAAACATAAAGGAAGGCTAAAAAGATCAGCAGCCAGATGATCGTTTTGAGGCGGGCGCTGCCACGCTGTCTAGATGCGGCGCGCGACGTGAGCGAGACTGCGGCGATGGTTGGGCGGCTAGGCACAAAATCGATGCTAGCACGCAGGCTGGGGGGTGTCGATGCTGCGTCAAGGGCCTTGATTCGATGGAGTTACCTGCGGCCCGGCGCGCCGCGAGGGCTCAATACGCCTTCGCGAAAATCGCTTGTTCCCGGGCAGCGCTGCCGCAGAGGATGCACGCTCCGCCACCGCCCGATTGCTCCAGCGGAATGCAGCGCATGGTGGCCTTCGTCGCTTCCTTGATTTTCTCCTCGCACGCGGACTGGCCGCACCAGAACGCGCGCGCGAAGCCTGTTTCCACCGCTTCCTTGAACTCCTCGAAATTGCGCGGCTCGCGCGTGTGGGCCTCGCGAAAGGCCAGCGCGCGGTCATAGAGCGATTTCTGCACCGCAGCCAGCGCGGCACTCACCGCTTCGGCCACGCCCGATTGCGGCGCCGGCGATTTCCCTTCCCTGCCGGGCTTATCGCGCCGCGCCAGCACCAACGAATTGTTGGCCACGTCCTTCGGGCCGATCTCGATGCGCAACGGTAAGCCGCGCATTTCCCAATCGTTGAATTTGAAGCCGGGGCTTGATCCTTCGCGCTCGTCGGTCTTCGTGCGAATGCCCGCTGCGATCAATGCGGCGCGCACGCGCGCGGCGGCTTCGAGCGTTGCGGCACGCTCGGCATCATTCTTCCATATGGGCACGATCACGGCCTGGATCGGCGCGAGCTTCGGCGGCAGAATCAGTCCTTGATCGTCACCATGCACCATGATGATGGCGCCGATCATACGCGTCGATAGGCCCCATGACGTCGTCCAGCAATATTGCAGCGCGCCGGCCGGATCGAGATACTTGATCTCGAAGGCCTTCGCGAAATTCTGTCCCAAATTGTGCGAGGTGCCGGATTGCAGCGCCTTGCCGTCGCCCATCATGGCTTCGATCGAGTAGGTTTGATCGGCACCGGCGAAACGCTCAGCTTCGGATTTGCGGCCCGGGATCACCGGGATCGCCGCGTCATTCACGGCGAAATCGGTATAGATATCGAGCATCTGCCGCGTCTCGAATTCGGCCTCGGCCAGCGTCGCGTGCGCAGTGTGGCCCTCTTGCCAGAAAAATTCCAATGTGCGCAGGAAAAGTTTCGTGCGCAATTCCCAGCGCACCACACTGTTCCATTGGTTGATCAGCAGCGGTAGATCGCGATAGGACTGAATCCACTTGGCGTAGGAATGGCCAATGATGGTCTCCGACGTCGGCCGGATCACCAGCGGCTCTTCGAGTTCTTCGCCGCCGCCGTGAGTGACTACGGCCAGTTCCGGCGAAAAACCCGCGACGTGCGATTTTTCTTTGTCGATGAAACTGCGCGGAATCAGCAGAGGAAACGCCGCGTTCACGTGACCGGTGGCCTTGAATCGCCCATCGAGCGCGGCCTGAATATTCTCCCAAAGCGCCCAGCCGTACGGGCGCACGATCATGCAGCCGCGCACCGGCGCGTAATCCGCCAATTCGGCTTTCAGAACGAGCTGGTTGTACCACTCGTTGAAATCTTCCGCGCGCGTCGGCAATTTTTGTTCAGCCATACGACGTAAGGTTGATCTCCTTGCGTGTTGTGCAAACTAGGAAGCGTAGTCGAGCGATTCAGCCGTGTCAACGCGCCGAACCCGTTGTAAAATCCCAAGCTCGGGAGAAGCGCATGACCGTCGATTCACCGGCCGGCTCAATCAGAACCACGATCGCGCCATGGCTTTCAGTTCGCAAGAGCCTCGAGGCTGTTGAGTTTTATAAGACTGCGTTCGGCGCGGTGGAGGTTTATCGCCACGAGGGCCGCGGCGGGGTGGTCGCTCGACTATCCGTCGATGGCGCGGAATTCTGGGTCAGCGACGAATCGCCCGAGCATCACAATTTCAGTCCCGAAAACCTCGGCGGTAGCTCCGTCCGCATTATTCTGACTGTTGCGAATCCGGACGCCGCATTCGCGCGCGCGATCAGCGCGGGCGCAACCGAAGTCTATCCCGTAAGCGAAGGCCATGGCTGGCGAGTGGGCCGCGTCGTCGATCCATACGGACATCACTGGGAGATTGGCCGCCAGCTTTCTGCGTAGGGTCCACCGCGTTTAGGCAATCAGCGCGATCAGCGGCGTCCGGCGAGGACGTCTTCATAGACGCGCTGGACTTGCGCGGCGGAGCGCTGCCACGAGAAGCGGGCCACCAACTCGCGGCCGCGCTCGACGAGCGTGCCGCGCAAATCGTCGTCGGACAAGATTTGGCGGATGCCGCGAGCGATGTCGAAGACGTTTTCGGGATTCACGAGCAGCGCGGCGTTGCCGAATACTTCCGGCATCGAGGACACGTTCGACGTGAGCACCGGCGTGCCGTGAGCCATGGCTTCGAGCGGCGGCAATCCGAATCCTTCGTACAGCGACGGAAACAGAAACGCCGCGGCGCGCTTATAGAAGACTCGCAGCACCGTCTGCGGCACGAATCCCAGAAAGCGCACGTCGCCGCGCACGCGCGAGCGCACCACGGCGCGCCGCAAGTCGGATTGCTCCGTGAGTGCGTCGCCGATCAGCAGCAGCTTCAACTGCGAGAAGCGGGGATCGCCGGCCAGCTCCGTCTTGGCCACAGCGAAGGCTTCGATCAGCCGCGGCAGATTTTTTTGGCGTTTGATGTTGCCGGCGTACAGAACATAAGGACCAGTGATGTCATGACGCGCCAGCACCGCGTCGGCATCGGCCGGGTCCGGCTCGTGCAAAAACAAATCGTCCACGGCGTTGTAGATCACTTCGATCTTGCGTTCGTCCACGCCGAACGCGTGGGAGAGATCGCGCTTCGAGGCTTGCGAGACGGCCAGCACGCGCTCAGCGCGGCGAAGCGCGCGGCCCGCGAAGTAAAGCCGTCCGGTTTGCACCGGCTGCGACGCGCCCACTTCCGGCTGCAGCACCGTGGTCAAATCGTGCACGGTGATCACCATCTTCGAGAGCACGATGGCCGGCGCATAAAACCACGGCATGTGCAGGAGATCGACGCGCATGCGGTCCAAGAGCAGTGGAAGCGCGATGTGCGTGCGCAACGAGCCGGGCACGGCGGAATATTCAAACAGCTCGAAATTTTCGGGCAGCGCGCCGCAGAGTTCAAAATGCCGGCGCTGCCCGATCAGCAGATAGTGTGTGGAGAGGTCCGCGCGCGCGAGGCCTTGCAGGATGTTGCGGACGTAGGTGCCGAGGCCGAAATCCCCGGCGCAGCGAATGTCAATCGCGACGCGCATCGCCCGACCGGCGCGCGTAGAGCGGAAAGCGAGCGGTGAGCTCCGCGACTTCGGCGCGCACGCGGCGCTCGCGCTCGGCGTCGCCCAGATGCTCCAGGATTTCGGCGATCCATTGCGCGATCGGCTCCATTTCGGCTTCACGCATGCCGCGTGTGGTGATCGCCGGCGTGCCCATGCGGATTCCGCCGGCGACCATCGGCGGCGTTGGATCGAATGGAATCGAATTCTTGTTCACGGTGATGGCGGCGCGATCGAGCGCCGGCTGCGCGTCCTTGCCCTTGATGCCGCGCGAATAAAGGTCGACCAGGAACAAATGATTGTCCGTGCCACCGGAAACAATGCGGAAGCTGCGGCGCGCGAGCGCCTGCGCCAGGGCTTGCGCGTTGGCCACGATCTGCTGCTGATACGGACGAAATTCCGGCTGCATGGCTTCGGCGAAGCACACGGCTTTCGCAGCGATGATGTGCATGTGCGGACCGCCCTGCGTGCCGGGGAAAAGGATGCGATCCACGTCCTTGGCGTGCTGCTCGCGGCAAAGGATGAGGCCGGCGCGCGGACCGCGCAGCGTCTTGTGCGTGGTCGAGCTGACGAAATCGGCGTGCGGCACCGGGCTCGGGTGCACGCCCGCGGCGACAAGTCCCGCGATGTGCGCCATATCGACGAACAGCAATGCTCCGACGGAGCGCGCGATTTCTCCCATGCGCGCGAAATCGATCACGCGAGAATACGCGCTGGCGCCGACGACGATCATTTTCGGGTGATGCTCTGCGGCGAGCGCGGCGAGTTCGTCATAATCGATCATTTCTGTATCGCGGCGCACGCCGTAGGCGATGAATTTGTACATGATGCCGGAAAAATTCAGCGGATGTCCGTGCGTCAGATGGCCGCCGTGCGCCAAATTCATGCCGAGCACCGTATCGCCCGGCTTGAGCGCCGCCATGTACACGGCAACATTGGCCTGCGTGCCGGAATGCGGCTGCACGTTGGCGTGCTCGGCGCCGAAAAGTAACTTGGCTCGATCGATCGCCAACTGCTCGATCTGATCGGCGAATGCGCAGCCGCCGTAATAACGGCGGCCGACGCTGCCTTCGGCATATTTATTGGTGAAGACCGAGCCCATGGCTTCGAGCACCGCTTCGGAAACGAAATTCTCAGAGGGAATCAGCTCGAGGCCGGTGGCCTCGCGTTGCGCTTCCGCGCGCAGAATTTCCGCGACGCGCGGATCGACTTCAGAGAGCGGAGCGTTCATGCGATCGGTTGAAGATGTCGATGTGCTCATGGGTCCTCACTTACGAGATCGTGTTCGCACCAAAACGCGGGCGAAAAGTCCGGCAGCGGCGCAGCGTTGCCGTCAGACCTACGAATGCGCGATTCGTTCGTGGTCGAGTTCCGCGATTTTATCGACGCGCCGCTGATGGCGGCCGACGCGAAAATCCGTCGCCAGAAAATCCTTCACGATCTCGATGGCTTGCGCGTCAGTGACCACGCGCCCGCCGAGCGCAAGAACGTTGGCGTTATTGTGCTGGCGCGCCAGACGCGCCGTCATCGCATCGTGGGCCACGGCGGCGCGGATTCCTTCGATTTTGTTGGCGGCGATGGACATACCGATGCCCGTGCCGCACGCGAGGAATCCGAAATCGTCCTGCCCTGCGACTACGCGCTCCGCGACTTTCTTGGCGTAATCGGGATAATCCACCGACTCCTCCGACCACGTACCCATGTCGTCGACCTGATATCCCGACGATTCGAGGTATTTCTTCACGGCCTCTTTGACGTGATAACCAGCGTGGTCAGCGCCGACGGCAATGCGCGGCCTGTTTTCGGAGTCAGGCATGAGAGTGAGTCCGCTGCGATTCTAACAGGATGCCGTGGCAACTCCAATGGAACTCGGCGAAGTTCACACGGCGATGATTTGAAGTTCGGCGACGCGGCCTGCACGGATCGAAAACGCGCGGATGGCTTTTAGAGTGTCCGCGCGCGCCGAAACAATGAGATACGCCGCGTCGGGATAAAACGCCCGCTCGACGTCGCGCGGCGAGGGGACATTGTCCGCGGAAAGATGCGAGTGGTAAATGCCGGCAAACTCAAGCCGCTCGGCGCGGATGCGGCGAAACAAATCGAAGAGTTCGCGCGGAGCGATCTCGTATGCAGTGGCGCTGGCGAGCGCGTTCGCGGCGGGCAGCAGCGTCGTGATCGCGCCGTCGCGCGCGGCAAGCAATCCACAGCATTCTCGATCGCCGTGCGCGCGCGCCGCGGCCTGAAGTTCGGCCAGGACGCCGGCAAGAATGCGGATGGATTCGCTCACGCCGAAAGTGTACACCGGGCGCGAGGACGGCGGCGCCAGCGCAGCACCTCGGATCGACCAAGGGGCGCGAGGTCGAGCTACGCCTTCTGCGGCGAGCGGCGCAGGAACGTGGGCACGTCCAGATCGGTCGCGGCAGCGTCCTGCTGATTGATCACGTCTGAAACGTTCTGCCGAACTTCTTCGACGACGCTCGAGTGCTCGCGCGTGGCCTTCCACGTTTTGGGCATGTAGGAGGCGCGCTGGCTCGGGGCTTTGCGCACGGTTTCGCGGAAACCGGCGGCGATCACGGTGATCTTCACGGCTTCTTTCATCGCGTCGTCTTGCACGGCGCCAAAAATGATGTTGGCGTTTTCGTGCGCGGCCTTTTGGATAATCGAGCTGGCCTCATGCACTTCGTGCAGCGTGAGGCTGGAAGAACCGGTGACGTTGATCAGAATTCCCTGCGCGCCCTGGATCGAATTGTCTTCAAGCAGCGGGCTATTGATGGCGCGATTGGCGGCATCGACCGCTCGGTTTGAGCCGGTGGCCACGGCCGTGCCCATCACGGCGTAACCCTGGCCCTGCATGATCGTTTTCACGTCGGCGAAATCGCGATTGATGATGCCGGGAATCGTGATGATGTCGCTGATGCCCTGCACGGCTTGGCGCAAAATATCGTCGGCGATGCGAAACGCCTCAAAGAAACTGGTGCCGCGCTCGACGGTTTCCATCAAGCGCTCGTTCGGAATCACGATCACCGTGTCAACGCAGCCGACGAGTTCAGAAAGCGCCTGCTCGGCTTGCAACATGCGGCGCTTGCCTTCGAACGCAAAGGGTTTCGTGACTACGGCAACGGTGAGCGCGCCGAGTTCGCTTGCAAGCGACGCCACCACCGGCGCCGCGCCGCTGCCTGTGCCGCCGCCGAGACCGGCCGTAAGAAAAATCATGTCCGCGCCTTCCAGCGCCTCGATGATCTTTTCCGTGTCTTCCAGCGCGGCTTTGCGGCCCGTCTCGGGATTCGCGCCGGCTCCCAGACCTTTCGTGAGCTTCGCGCCCAATTGCAATTTCACGGAAGCCTGCGAAAGCTTCAGCGCTTGCAAATCGGTGTTGGCGGCGACGAACTCGACGCCCTCAACTTTGGCTCGAATCATGCGATTGACGGCGTTCGAGCCGCCACCGCCGACGCCGATCACTTTGATCCTGGCGCCCTGCTGATGATCGTCGGTAAATGAAATCCGAATTCCTGCGTCCTTCGCCGTCATGTTGCCTCCCCTGGTCTCTCGCCGATGCGTCGAACTCAGCCTCCGGCGAACATGCTTTTGATTTTCGCCACCAGCGTCTGCGGCGGCGCGGGCATCTGACGACGCGCGCGCGCTGCATACAACAACAGCCCGACGCCGGTGGCGTATTCCGGCTGGGAGAGTTCCTCGGGCATTCCTTCAAGTCCCCGCGGCACCGCAAGGCGCACGGGCAAATTGAAAACGCGTTCGGCCAACTCCGGCAAGCCGCGCAGCCGCGCGCCGCCGCCGCACAACACAAAGCCCGCGGGCAATTGGCCGTCAAGACCCGCGCGGCGTAAATTGTCGGAGACGAGCGCCAACAGTTCTTGCGCGCGCGGTCCGACGATATCGTGCAGCATCCGCGAATAGATCGTGCGCGGCGGGCGATCGCCCACGCTGGCGATTTCAATCGATTGATCTTCGCCTTCGAGCTGACGCCAAACGCAAGCGTGCTCGCGCTTCACTTTTTCCGCTTCAGGAATCGGCGTGCGCAGGCCGACGGCAAGATCGTTGGTGAAATGATCGCCGCCGACGGGCAACGCGTCGCTGTGGCGCACGACGCCGCCGGCGAAAACGATAATCTCGGTGGTGCCGCCGCCGATTTCGAGCAGGCAGCAGCCCATCTCGCGCTCGTCGGCTGTAAGGCACGCTTCGGCGGCGGCCAGCGGCTCGAGCACCGTGTCGGCCACTTCCACTCCGGCATGATTCGCGGCGATCACCAGATTTTGCATGGCCGAAGCCGAGCACGTCACTAGATGTACGTCGGCCTCGAGGCGCTGGCCGACCATGCCGATGGGATCGCGAATGTTGTCTTGCGCGTCGAGCAGAAATTCCTGCGGCAGTACGTGCAGCACGACACGATCCTCCGGCAGAGTGACTCCGCGTGCGGCTTCGACGGCGTGGCGCACATCCTCGCGATCGATATCGCGCGGCCGATTGCCAACGGTGATGCCGCCGCGGCTGGTGACGCCGTGAATGTGTCCGCCTGCGACGCCGACGATCGCGCGCTCGACAGGCACGCCCGCGACGCCTTCCGCCACCTCCAGCGCGTGGCGGATCGAGCCGGCCACCGCTTCCAAATTCACGATGAGACCCTTGCGAATGCCTTTCGATTCCGCCGCGCCCATCGAAAGAAAGCGCAAGCCACCGAAATCGTCCCATTCGCAAATCAGCGCGCACGTTTTCGTGCTGCCAACGTCCAGCGCGACCAGATGCCGATCTTTCTTTGCCACTCCGCCGCTCCCCGGAATATTTCTACCGCAAAATTCCCGCCGCTAAGGCGTCGTCATCGCGCGCGCGGCCGTCCCGCTTTCCGGGTTCACCACCACTTGCCGCGCAAAGCGCAGGTCCACGGAATCCACGCGCCCCGCCGTCGAGCGCCACTGATCGATATTTTCCACGAGCAGTCGATAGCGATTCGCGAAATCGGAATCGCCGAAATGCACCAGCACAGGACCAGCATCCGAGCCGAGGCCGACCATCGAGGCGCGGATATCCTGCGCGTCCGAGAGATCGGCTTCACTCACTTGATCGTCGGCGTTCGGGCGAACCAGCTCGATGGCCTTCAGAAATTCGGCGAAATTCTGCATGCGCTGCTCACGGTCCTGCGCCGCCGTGGCGTCGGAAATTCCGCCGACCACCGGAAAATGGAAATCGCCTTCGAGCGGCCGCTCGAGAATCACGCCGTGCGCATCGACCAATGCGAGATCGTTCGGCAAGCGCAAGAACGCGATGGGCGCGCGCTCGACCACGTCAACGCGAATGCGATTCGGCAACACTCGCTGCAGCACAGCCGATTCCACCCAGGGCATCGCGTCCAATTCACGGCGCCGCGCTTCGAGCGGCACGCGCAGAATGCTGCGGCCAAGATCGGGCGCGAACACGGCAGCCACGGTGGCCGCGGGAACGAAGCGATTGCCGGTGATTTCGACTTGATCGAGGCTGGCGAGCAGAACGCGCGGCGAAAAAAGCAGAAAGTGCGCCGCAACTGCGATCACGGTCCCGCCGGCCAAGGTGATCACCAAGGCGACGAAAACGCGCCGATACAGCGGCCAGCTCTTGCGTCCAAAGTTCGGGCCGAATTTACGGCGGCGCACTTCGACGGGCTTCTGCCGGCGCAGATACTTCGGCTCTTCTTCGGCGAGCGCTTCCGGCAGAAAGGCTTCGTGCTCTTTTTCCATCTCGCTCAGGCCTTCCACACGATCACTTCTTCTTCCAGCGAAACGCCCGAGGCGCGGCGCACACGTTCGCGCACCTCGGAAATCAATTTCAGCATATCCGTGGCGGTAGCGCGGCCGGCGTTCACAAAAAAATTCGCATGGCGATCGCTAACGCGCGCGTCGCCGACCGAGAAACCCTTCAGGCCGAGTTCATCGATCTTTCTTCCCGCGGAAAATCCCGGCGGATTCTTAAAAATGCAGCCAGCGCTCTTCTGATTCAGCGGCTGGCTGGCGCGGCGCTTCTGATTGCAGATGCGAATCCCTTCGAGGATTTCAGGGTACGGCTTGGAGGGAAGCTCGAGTTTCACCGAGAGCATAATATCATCCGGCGCAAAGGAAGTGTGGCGGTATTCGAACGAAATCTCCGATCCGCGCAGGGTGTGGATGCGGCGCTGCGCGGACTGGAAGACCTCAACCTCGCGCACGTACGAGCCGATTTGCGTGCCGTAGGCTCCCGCGTTCATCCGCAGCGCGCCGCCCACGCTGCCCGGCACGCCGATCAAGCCCTCCATGCCGCCGAGATTCTGCTTCGCGCACGTGGTGACGGTGCGGCCAAGATCCGCGGCGGCGTCGATCGAAACGGTGTTGCCTTCAAAGCGAATGTCGGGCTCTTGGCGCGCCAGTTGCAAGATCACCCAGGGCAATTCGCCGTCGTCAATCAGCACGTTGCTGCCGCCGCCGAGGAAGCGATGCGCAATCCCGGCGGCGTCGAGCAGCGCGACCAATTCCGGGAGCGACGCGTGGCGACGAACGAGCAGCACGTCCGTTGTGCCGCCGATGCCCAGCGAGGTGCGCTCGGCGAGTGACGCGCCGGCGATGTTCTGAATGTCCAGCTCGCCGAGCGCGGCCAATAATTTGGGATCAGTGATCCGCATGGTCCGCAACTTTGGCTGGGCGGCGCGCCGCGGGCCCGCTTGAGCCGGGCACGCCGACCAGCAGAGCCAATTCGTCCGCAGCGCGCCCAACGTTGCCCGCGCCAATCGTCAAAATGGCATCGCCGGGACGAGCGGCGGCGAGCAGCACGTCAATTCCCTCTTGCAGCGTGCTGCGATACAGCACTTGCGTGTGGCCCGCGGCACGTATCGCTTCGGCGAGGGCTTCGCTGGTGACGCCGGGGATGGAATTCTCGCTTGCCGGGTAAATATCGGCGAGAATCAAAAGATCGGCGCGATCGAACGCGTGGCAGAAATCGTCCCACAAATATTTTGTGCGCGTGTAGCGATGCGGCTGGAACAGCACGAGCAGGCGCTTATAGCCGCGGGCCGCTTCGAGAGTGGCGCGAATTTCGGCGGGATGGTGGCCGTAATCGTCGATCACGGTGATGCCGCCGACAACGGCTTTCACTTCAAAGCGCCGGCCGACGCCGGTGAATCCCGCCAAGCCTTCGCGAATGCGACCGGGCGGAACGTCGAGGTACATTCCCACGGCGGTGGCCGCGGCGGCGTTGCGCACATTGTGCAAGCCGGGCGGGCCGGCCAGCGCGAAGCGGCCCAGATCCTTGCCGCGATGCGTGAGGCGGAAACGGCTGCCGAGCCCTTCAAGTTCGACTTCGCTGATCACCAAATCGGCCTCGGGAGAAAGGCCATACGTAATCACCGTGCGATGAACCTGCGGAAGAATCGCGCGAAGATTCGGATCGTCAATGCAGAGCACCGCCGCGCCGTAGAAAGGCACGCGATTGACGAATTGCGCGAAGACCTGCTGAATTTCTTCGAGCGACGCGTAGTGATCGAGATGTTCGCGATCGATGTTCGTGACCACGGCGATGACGGGCGAAAGCAACAAGAAGGATCGATCGCTCTCATCGGCTTCGACCACCATGTAATCGCCGCGGCCCAGGCGCGCGGTGGTGCCGGCGTGATTCACGCGCCCGCCGACAACGAAAGTGGGATCGAGATCTCCGGCGGCCATCACTGCAGCGATCATCGAAGTAGTGGTCGTCTTGCCGTGCGCGCCCGCCACAGCCACGCCGTATTTCAAGCGCATCAGCTCGGCCAACATTTCCGCGCGCGGGATCACCGGAATTTTCAGGCGCGCGGCCTCGATCAGCTCGGGATTATCGCGGCGGATCGCGGCGGATGCGACCACAACATTCGCGCCTCGCACCCATTCGGCGCTGTGGCCTTCATTAATTTGCGCGCCGAGCTTCTGCAAGCGCTCGGTGATTGGCGATGCTTTCACATCGGAGCCGGAAACTGTGTAGCCGAGCGTAAGCAGAACCTCGGCGATACCGCTCATGCCAATGCCGCCGATGCCGACAAAATGAATGCGGCGGAATTTTTGGAATGCGCCGTTCATCGCCGCACCGCCTGCTCGATCACGTCGACAATGTCGCGTGCGGCGAACGGACGCGCCATGCTTCGCGCGCGCGCCCCCATTTCCACCAGGCGCGACGGCTGATCGAGCAACGAGAAAATGGTTTGAGCCAGTCGCTCGGGAGAAAGGTCGGGTTCCGCGATCACGCGCGCCGCGCCCGCGCGCTCAAACTCGCTCGCATTGCGCATTTGATGGCTATCGGTGGCGGCTCCGAACGGAATGAAGATGGCGGCGCGGCCGGCCGCGGCGATTTCAGAAGAAGTGATGGCGCCGGAACGGGAGACGATCAGGTGGGCTTGGGCGAATCGCTCAGCCATTTCGCCGATGAACGGCACAACCTCCGCGTCAAGTTCGCGGCCGGCATAGGCCGCGCGCACATCATTATAGTCGCGCGGGCCGGTCTGGTGAACGATGGAAAGTTGCGTGCGCCGCGCGGCGAGCAGATCGAGCGCGCCGACAACAGCGCGATTCACGGCACGCGCGCCTTGGCTGCCTCCGGTGATCAGCAAGCGGAACGGCGCGGCAGGCTGCACAGGCTGCGCGCGAAAGAATTCCGCGCGCACGGGGCAGCCGGTGAGCACGGCCTTGCGCCCTAGGCGCTCGGCAGGCTCCGCGTAAGCCGTGGCAACGCGCGTAACCATCGCGGCCAGCACGCGATTCGTGAAGCCGGGCTCCGCATTCGGTTCCAATATCACGGTCGGTAAATCCTTCCAAATGGCCGCCAACATTACCGGGCCGGCGGCGTAGCCGCCCACGCCGAACGCCGCGACAAATTTGTGCCGGCGCAGAATCGCGGCCGAATCCCACAGCCCGAGCGGCAGCAGCGAAAGATTTCGCGCAAGGGTCATGCCCCCGAGCCCTTTCCATCCAGCCGAGCGAATCAGCTCCAGCGGCAGTCCGGCTGCCGGAACGAGAGTGTTTTCAAGGCCGCGCGCAGTGCCGGCGAACACAATTCCGCGATCCGCGCCGCGCGCCATCCATTCCCGCGCAATGGCCAGCGCCGGGAACACATGGCCTCCTGTGCCTCCGCCCGCGACGAGCAAATTCACGTTCGTCGCCTCCGCGCCACACAATCTCTTCGTGTTCCTTGCGCGCCGATCATCTGACCCGTGCGCTCCGCGCAGCCCGGTTAATCCGCGTGCTGGCTGATGTTCAGGAGCACGCCGGTGGCCAACAACACTACGAGCAAGCTCGATCCGCCATAGCTGATAAACGGCAGCGGAATTCCCTTGGTCGGCATCATGCCCAGCACGACGCCCAGATTGATCAACGCCTGGCTTAGCACCATCACCGTGATCCCCAGCGCGAGCAGGCGGCCGAACATGTCCGGCGCACTCAGCGCAGCTCGGATGCCGCGCCAGCCGTAAACGGCAAACAGTGCGAGCACGATCGCAGCGCCAATGAAACCCAGCTCTTCGCACAGCACTGCGAAGATGAAATCCGTGCTGGCCTCGGGCAGGTAGAAAAGTTTTTGCTTGCTCTCCATCAGGCCGACGCCGGTCAGGCCACCCGAGCCCACGGCGATCAGCGACTGCATCAGCTGAAATCCGCGGCCTTGCGGATCGGCATTGGGATTCAGGAACGCGACGACGCGCTGGAAACGATACGGTGTGTCCCAGATCAAAACGGCCACTGCGATCGCCGCGAACGCGCCCGCGCCGCCCACGTAGATCCACGAGAGCCCGGCGGCGAACAGCAGCGCGAAGGCCACGATGAAAATTTGCACTGCTGTGCCGAGATCGGGCTCGAAGACGACCAAGCAAGCCAGCGCCACAACCGGCCCGATCGCCGGCAAGATCGAATGCTTCAAATCGTTCACATTCGGACCGCTGCCCTGAACCCGCAACTCGAGAAACCAAGCGAGATAGAAAATCACCACGAGCTTCGCAAATTCCGAAGGCTGCAAACTCGCGGGGCCGATGCGAATCCAGCGATGCGTGGCGTGCGAGCGATCCAGAAAGAACACGCCGACGAGCAACAGCAACACTCCAAACAGCGCGATGAAAATGGCCGGCGGATTGCGAAATTTCCGGTAGTCCACGTTCATCAGCAGCAGCATGCCGACGAGGCCGGCGACGAGCCAGATCACTTGGCGCAAAAGAAAGTGATAGCTGCTGCCGAATTGCTCGCGCGCCGTCATCGCCGATGCGCTGAACACCATCACGGCGCCGATCAGGCACAGCGCCACGGTTGCGAGAAACAGCCAGCGATCGGTTTCAAGGCGGCGCGGCATGATCAGGCTTTGCGAGCGGCCTGATCGGCCGCCGCCTTTTCCGCGAGGTGACGCACGAGCTGCTTGAACACGCGTCCGCGATGCTCGTAACTTTTGAATTGATCGAAACTCGCGCAGGCCGGCGCGAGCAGAACCGTCTCGCCCGGGTGCGCGCTTTCGGAAGCCAGTTCGACGGCGCGCTCGAGCGTGCCCGCGCGCACAACCGGAACCGCGCCGCGCAATTGCGATTCGATTTTTTCCGCCGCGGCGCCGATCAGCAGAACCATCCGCGCGCGATCGCGCAAGGGTTTGCGCAAAATGCCGTAATCGCTGCCTTTGTCTTTGCCGCCGAGGATCACCAAAAGGCCGGCAGGAAATGCGTCCAGCGCTTTCAGCGTGGCATCCACATTGGTGGCTTTGGAATCGTTGAAGTAGCTGACTCCGTTGATCTCCGCCACAAATTCCAGGCGATGCTCGACGCCGGCAAACGTGGCGACTCCTGTGGCGACAGCCGAAGGCGTGGCTCCGACAAGCATCGCGGCGCACGCAGCGGCCAAAACATTTTCGACGTTGTGCTCGCCGCGCAGGCCAATTTCATCGCGGCGCAGCAACACGGTCTCCGTACCGTCGCGGCGGAAGATGGCTTGATCGCCGCGAAGGCAAGCGCCGGCTGAAACATGCTTCGTGCGGCTGAACCAATAGAGTTGCGGCCGCGACGGCGCGTACTGCGCGGCATTGGCGTCGTCGGCGTTCAAGACGGCGGCATCTTGCTCGGTCTGGTTTTCAAACATGCGCGCTTTCGCGCGGCTGTAAGCCTCAAACGACGCATGGCGATCCAAATGATCGGGCGTGAGGTTCAGCAGCACGCCGACGTCGGGCCGCAAATCGCGGATGCCTTCAAGCTGGAAGCTGCTGACTTCGGCCACGGTGACGGTGGAATCGCTGCTTTCGCCGACGCGCGAAATCAGCGGCGTGCCAATATTGCCGGCGACGATTACCGGCGTGCCGGCTGTTTCGAGGATGTGCCCGACCAGCGACGTCGTCGTGGTTTTCCCGTTCGAGCCGGTGATCGCGACCATCCGTCCGTGCAAGAAGCGCCACGCCAGTTCGATCTCGCTCCAAATCGGAATTTCTTGCGCGCGCGCGGCCACAAGTTGCGGCAAACCCTGCGGGACGCCGGGGCTCGGCACGATTAAATCCTGCTCGATGAAAGTTTCCTGCGTGTGTCCGCCGAGTTCGAGCGCGCAGCCAGCGGCTCGCAATTTCTCCGCCGCTTCGGCCACTTCGCTTTCGGGCCGCTCTTCGGACGCGGTGACGTGGGCGCCGCGCGCGGCGCAAAAAAGCGCCGTGGCAATGCCCGTGCGCGCCAGGCCCACTACCAGGACGCGCTTGCCCGTCAGGTCGATCGCCGGTTTCACAACGTTACCTCAACTTCAGCGTGGTCAGCGAAAACAACGCAAACACCAGCGCCGCGATCCAGAAACGCACGATAATTTTCGATTCGCTCCAGCCGAGCATTTCAAAATGATGATGGATGGGCGCCATGCGGAAAATGCGCTTCCCTGTCAGACGGAAAGACGCCACTTGAAAAATCACGGAGAGCGCTTCGAGCACGAAAACTCCACCGATCGAAAGCAGCAAGATTTCCTGCTTGATGCATACGGCGACGACGCCGATTGTCCCGCCCAGCGCGAGCGACCCAACGTCTCCCATGAAAATTTCCGCGGGATGCGCGTTGTACCACAGAAATCCGAGAGAGGCGCCCACCAGCGCGCCGCAAAAAACCGTCAGCTCGCCCACTTGCGGCAAATGCTGAATATCGAGATACGCCGAAAATCCGGCGTGGCTGGTGATGTAGGTGAGCACCGTCAGCGCGCTGGCGGCGACGACCACGCAACCGATCGCCAGGCCATCGAGCCCATCGGTGAGATTCACGGCGTTCGATGAGCCGACAATCACAATCGTGACGAACACCAAAAACGGCAGAAATGCCAGCATTGAGATCACGCCGTGGTGGGCCAGCGAGTGAATCACGAGATCGGGATGAAATTTTTTGAAGAATGGCACGCTGAGCTGCGTCGAGTACGCGCCATCGCCGGTGAGCCACAGCAGCGTTGTCGCCACAACCATGCACACAACTACTTGCAGGGAAAATTTGATGCGCCCGGTAAGTCCCATATTGTGGCGGCGCGCAACTTTGCGGTAGTCGTCGATGAAACCGATCGCGCCGAAGCCCACGAGTGCGAACAACGCGAGCAACACGTAGCCGTTGCTCAAATCGGCCCACAGCAAGGTGGGCACCGCCGTGGCCATCACGATCAGCACGCCGCCCATCGTTGGAGTGCCGGCCTTGGCCTGATGGCTGCGCGGACCTTCTTCGCGAATGAATTGGCCGATCTGCATGTCGCGCAGCCGCCGAATCACCCACGGGCCGAGTACGAGCGTCAGCAGCAGCGCCGTCAAACTGGCGAGCGCCGTGCGCACGGTGATGTAGCGGAAAACGTTCAGCGGGTGGAATGATCGTTCGAGTGCGTGGAAAAGGAAGTACAACATATTAGCCGCGCCCTCCGGCCGATTTCCGCGCGGGAGCCGGTGAGTGCGCCCCGTAACGCGCTTCGAGCGCTTCCACCACGCGTTCCATGCGCACGCCGCGCGAACCCTTCACCAAAATCAAATCTCCCGGCGCCGCGAGGTCCACAACAGCGCGCGCCGCATCCGCCGAGCTTGCGAAAAACTCAGCGCGTGCATCCGGCTGGCCCGCTTCGAGCGCACCGCGAACAAGATCGAGCGCGTCACCTTGCACTCCGATGATCCAATCGACGCGCCCAGACTGCGCGGCGCGGCGCCCCGATGCGCGATGCAACTCCGGTGAGCGCGGGCCGAGCTCGAGCATTTCCCCGGCGACGAGAATTCGCCGGCGCGCATCCGGCGCGGCTTCGAGCCATTCGATCATGGCTTCGAGCGCCGCGGGATTCGAGTTGTACGCATCGTTCATCACCGTGAAGCCCGGCGCGAACTGCAGCAGGCGCCCGCGCATTCCCGTCGGCGCAAGAGTCGGAAAGACGCGCGCCGCTTCCGCCGCGCCTACGCCCCACACGCTGGCTGCGGCGAGCGCGGCGAGCGCATTCGAGATGTTGTGCCGCCCAGTCAGCGGCAATTCCAGCCGCGCGCGGCCCTCCGGCGCGACGAAATCGAATGCGGAGCCGGCCAATCCTCGATCCTCGATGGCCTCGGCGCGAAATTGCGCCAGCGCGGAGCCCAGGCCAAACGTGATCACGCGCCCCGGCGCCACGCGCGCAAATTCCGCCACGCGCGAATCGTCGGCGTTCAGGACCGCCCAGCTGGTCTTCGGCGGCAAGCCTTCGATTAATTCGCGCTTGGCCAAAGCGATCTGATCTACCGAATCGAAAAACTCCAGGTGCACGGTCGCCACGCGCGTCACCACGCCGACGTCAGGCTGCGCAATTTCCGTCAAGCGGCGCAGTTCGCCCGCGTGCGACATCCCCAGCTCGACCACCGCCGCCTCGTGACGATGTTCCAGACGCAGCAGCGTGAGCGGCAATCCGAATTCGTTGTTCAAATTTCCTTCGGACTTCAACACGTCGAGGCGCGCCGACAGCAGTGCCGCCAGAATTTCTTTTGTGGTCGTCTTTCCAACTGAGCCCGTGACCGCGGCCAGGCATCCGCCCCAGCGCCGACGCACTGCACGTGCCAATTCCTGGAGCGACGCCGTCGTATCGGCCACTCCCAGCAGCCGGCCGCGGATCCCCTCCGGATATTCGGCCACGCGGTCGCGCGCCACGATCGCAGCCAAGGCTCCGGCATCGAAAGCGGCGGCCACGAAAGCGTGTCCATCGTGACGCGGTCCGTGTATCGCGACGAACAGTTCGCCGCGACCCACGGTCCGAGAATCAATCGAGACACCGGCCAGCCGGCCCAGGGCGTCGAGCCCGGCGGGCGGCGCAAGTGCCAATGCCTGAGCCACCTCTCCAACCGTCCACCGCATAGTTTCCTCAGCGCGCCTAGTCTCACCCGGTGTTTATTCACCCCCGGTCGAGATTCATTCCCCGGCCGGGCGCTTCAAGGGACGAAGAGCACGGCGCGTGCCTTATGAAATCGTCAGCCGGCGTAGCCGCTGCGGGCCAGCCAACGGCGCGCCATTTCGCGATCGTCGAATTCGATCGTGCGATCGCCCAACACTTGATAGTTTTCGTGGCCCTTACCGGCGAGCAACACGATATCGCCGGCGCGCGCGTGCTCGAGCACCAGCGAAATTGCGCGCTCGCGATCGGGCTCCACGCGATACTCGACGCCGGTGCGTTGCAGTCCGACCAGCGCGTCGTTGATCACGCGCAGCGGATCCTCACTGCGGGGATTGTCGCTGGTGAGCACAACGAAATTGCTCGCTTGGCCTGCGGCTTCGCCCATCAGCGGGCGCTTGGTGCGATCGCGGTCGCCGCCGCAGCCGAAAAGCGTCAGGATACGTCCGCCGGCGGGCAGCAGTTCGCGCGCCGTCGCCAGCAGATTGCCCAGCGCGTCGTCCGTGTGCGCGTAATCAACGACCACTAGGAACGGTTGACCGGCATTGACGCGCTCGAAGCGCCCGGGCACTGCCTCAAGCTGCGCGATTCCGGATGCGATCGCCGCAGGAGCGATTTCCAGCGCGATGGCCGCGCCGATCGCCGCTAGGATGTTATACACGTTGGTGCGTCCCACCAGATGCGAGCGAATCGCGATTGCGGCGGTCGGCGTTTCCGCCTCAAAATCCAAACCCGTGCCGGTGAGCGTGACTTTGCGCGTGGTGATATCGCCGGAGCGCAGGCCGTAGCGCAAACTACGCGCCGCCACGCCGTCCAAGCGCTCGCCGTACGGATCATCGGCATTGATCACGCCGACGCGCGCCGGGCCTTTGCCGGTGCCTGCAAACAAGCGGCGTTTCGCGGCGAAGTAAGCCTCAAAGGTTTTGTGATAATCCAGATGATCGCGCGTCAAATTCGTGAACACAGCCGCGTCGAATGGGCAGCCCCACAGCCGGTCCATCGCCAGCGCGTGCGAACTTGCTTCGAGCACGGCGTGGGTGCCGCCGGCGCTCACGATCTCGGAAAGAAAATGTTGCAGATCGAGCGATTCGGGCGTGGTGGTTGTTGCGTGCACGCTGCCCAGCGGCGTGCGATACGCGATTGTGCCGAACAAGCCGGCACTGTATCCTGCCGCGCGCAGGATCGAATCGATCAGGTAGCTGGTGGTGGTCTTGCCGTTCGTGCCGGTTACGCCGACAAGCTGTAGCGCCTCGGCGGGATGCCCGAAGAAATTTGCCGCCGATATCGCCAGGGCTTTTCTTGCATCGGCGACTTCGGCCCACGCCACTTGCGGCGCGAGGTCCGCGGGACGCGGCATCTCGCTCACAATCGCCGCTGCGCCGAGCGCAACCGCCGCTGCGGCGAAGCGATTTCCGTCGGTCACTTCCCCGCGAATGGCGAAAAACGCCGCGCCGGGCGCCGCGCGGCGGCTGTCGTAACACAGTGCGGAAATCTCGCGCTCCGCGTCCGCAAGGGGACGCTTAAGCTCGACGCCTTCCAGAAGCTCGCTGAGTTTCATGCCCTTGGAAATCAGTATAGTTCCGCGCGACGCGCCGGCCAAACGCGGCGCTGGGCTCGGCGCGGTCGGCCGATCCGCGACGCGAGCCGCGCGAGACATCAGCGGTCCCCACCCGGAGAATGCGCGGAGCCGTGAGCAGCCACGGGCCCGGGCCCGGCTGCGCGGCCGAATTGAATGTTCACGCGGCTTCCGCGGCGCACGCTCGATCCTGCCGGCGGCGATTGCGCCACGGCCACGCCGCCGCCAGCCAGCACCGGCACCAAACCAAGATGCTGGCACTGCTCGGTGACGTCGCGCACCGTCTCCCCCACCATGTTCGGCACTTGGACGCCGGATTCCTCGTCGATCTCGACGGTTTGCGGCGCGGCGATGGTCGGCGATTCCGCATGCTGCGGCGCGCTCGGTGAAACTCGCACGCTCGTTGTCGATGCGCTCGGCGCATTTATTGTGGCCGGCTGATCGGAAGCTTTAGCCTCGGGAGCGGCGGAATCGTCGATCGCGGCGTTCGCTGGATCGAAATCGGCGCCGTCCGCCAGCGAATCCTGCTGCACGCCGCGGTTTTGCGCCAATTCGACTTGGTTTCTTGTGTCCATCGGAACGTCATGCGGAACGTTGAGATACTCCAGCACTTGCTGGGCCACACGATGAAACACCGGCGCCGCCACCTCGCCGCCTTCGTGCGGCCCCACGGGCGAATCGAGCTGCACAAGGACAGCGATCGCTGGATTGTTCAGCGGCGCGAAGCCCACGAATGAGGCGATGTATTGCGACGTGGAATATCGTCCCGTGGCCGGATCGAATTTCTGCGCCGTACCGGTTTTTCCGCCGGCCGTATAGCCATCCAGGCGCGCGAGCGGGCCGGTTCCACCTTTGAGGATCACGCCTTCGAGCATCTGCCGCATCGTCGCGGCTGTGGTCGCCTGAATTACGCGGCGCGGTTCCGGCTGCGTCTCCGGCACCAGCGGACCATTTCCGTTGCGCAAGCCATCGACCACGTGCGGCTGCACGATCATTCCGCCATTCGCGATGGCCGACATCGCGGTGAGAATCTGCAGCGGTGTGACGCCGATCTCTTGCCCCATCGAAATCGAGCCGACGGACACCGGCGTCCAATTCTCAATCCGCCGCAGCATGCCTTTGCTTTCGCCCGGCAGATCGACGCCGGTGGCCTGCCCGAAACCGTAAGCGGTGATGTATTGATAGAATTTCGGCGCGCCCAAACGCAGACCAAGCTTGATCGCGCCGACATCGCTCGAATAGGCAAGAATCTGCGCGACCGTCAGATCGCCATAGGCCTTGTGATCGCGAATGCGATGCCCCGCGATATAAATGGCGCCATTCTGGCAATCGATAACTTCATCCGGCCGCGTTAGACCTTGATCGATCACCGCGGACACCGTGACGACCTTGAACACCGAGCCGGGCTCGTACAACGCGCTAATGCCGCGATCCATGCGCGATTCGACGGGACTGGCCCCCGCGGCATTCGGATTGAACGTGGGATAATTTGCGACGGCCAGCAGTTCGCCGGTCGATGGATTCTCCACAATCACCGTGCCGGAAATCGCGTGGGTTTGCTCGATCGCGACGTTCAGTTCGCGCTCCGCGATGTATTGAATGTTTTGATCCAGCGTCAAGACGACGCTGCCCGCGGTTGCCGGCGCTTTATCGCTGCTATCCAGCGCGTGTCGATGCGCATCAGCCAGCACCGCCATGCGGCTCCCTTGGCTGCTGATGCGATCGTCCAGCGAGTATTCGATTCCGCCCAATCCCTTTTGATCGACGTCCACGTAGCCCAGGACGCTCGCGGCCAATTCGCGCTTGGGATAAAAGCGTTGGTCTTCCTTCTCGAAGTAAATTCCCTTCAGGTTCAGCGCTTCGATGCGCGAGACGATGTCCGGCGAAAGTTTTCTCGCCAGGCGCGCGTATGTGCGCGAAGCCGCCAGGCGCGATTCGATTTCATCCTCCGGCAAATTCAACGGCCCCGAAAGCAGTTGCGCGACCATCGCAGGATCGGTGATCTCCGACGGCACAGCGAAACACGTGTCCGCAGGCACGCTCATCGCCAGCGGGCGCAAATTGCGATCCAAAATATCGCCGCGGCTTGGGCTGACTTCGACGATCAAACGTTGCTGATGTTCGGCGCGGGAAAGGTAATCGCTATAGCAGGCGAGTTGGAGATATGCGAGACGCCCCAGGGCCGCTCCCATCCAGAGCGCCGCCAGGACGGCAATCAGCAGAATCCGTCCGCGGGGATGTCGAAAATCCATTTGAGCACCGCGCTCCGCGCGGACCGATTTCTATGCCTGGAACTCCGGCTACTGCGAGGCCGCAGAGTTTGTGAGGCTAACCTGCGCCACAACCGCGCCCGCCTGCGCCTGCTCAGGCGCCACTTGCGAGGAAGCCGGCGCCGTCAAGCCGAGCTGATTGCGGGCGATCACGTCGATGCGGCCCGGATCGCGCAAGCTGGCCACTTCCAGCTTCAATTCCTGATTCAGTTCGATCGCTTGCGCGCGGTCGGCCTTCAGCGATTCCAGTTGCGAGCGCATTTGAATGCACTCGAAGTGCTGCCACGCGTAGAACAATGCCACCAGCGCGAGCAAGCCGCCCATGGCCACAAGCTTCACGCACTCTCGCAAGCGGTCGGGCGCCTTCGGCCGGACCAGCCGCGAATTATCGATTCGTTTTACGGTGAAAAATTCGGTCATGACGCGCGCTCCAGTTGACTTTTTTCCGCGCCGATTTTTTCCGCCACGCGCATTTTCGCGCTGCGCGCCCGCGGGTTCGCTTGCACTTCCGCCTCCGCGGCGACGATGGGTTTCTTGGTCAAGATGCGGAATGCCGCTTCGCGCGCCAATTGCTGATAGCGTTGTTTCACTTGCCGGTCCTCCAGCGAGTGATACGCCAGCACGACCCAGCGGCCTCCCAAAGAAAGCGTGGCAGGGGTCCGAATTAGAAACTGCTCGAGTTCCTCCATCTCCCGATTCACCGCAATCCGCAGCGCCAGAAACGTTTTTGTCGCGGGATGCAGTCTCTGCCTTCCCCCTTGCTTTCGGGCCCCTGCCACAACCGTTGCCAGGTGCGCGGTATCCCTGATGGGACGCGCGCGGACAATCGCCCTGGCGATTCTTCGTGAATCCCGCTCTTCGCCAAACTGATAGAGCAGGTCTGCCAGCTCGCGTTCGTGCGAGCGGTTCACAATTTCGTCTGCGGTCAACGCTTCGACGCTCTGATCCATGCGCATGTCGAGCGGTCCGCTGGCGCGGAATGAAAATCCGCGGCCGGCCTCATCCAACTGCATGCTGGAAACGCCCAGGTCCGCCAGCACGCCATCCGCCGGCGGCAATCCCAGGTTCGCGGCTACTTCCCCAATCCTTGAGAATTCTGCGTGCACCAGCGTCACCTGCCCTTCGTAATCCCTCAGGCGCTCACGAGCAATTTCGAGCGCCTGGGCGTCCCGGTCCAGGCCCACCACCCGGCCCCCGCTACCGACCCGCCGCAAAATCTCCAGCGCGTGCCCACCCAGCCCCACCGTCGCGTCGATGTACGTTCCGCCGGGCCGAATTGCCAGCCAGTGGACGGCCTCTTCGGCCAGCACCGGCGTGTGCAGCGCACTCGAAGTCAAATATCCAGCTCTAAATTCCCAGTTGATCCAGGGTCTTCTCGTCTTCGTCCGTGATCGGGTTCTTGCTCATGCTCTCGAGGAACCGCGCGTGGTTCCAAACTTCCAGGTAGTTCAAGTTGCCCAGCACGTCCACTTCGCCCTTCATCTGCGCGGTTTCTCTTAGCAAGGCCGGAATCAGCACTCGGCCCTGCCGGTCCAGCTCGACCACCTGACCGTAGTAGTTGGCTCGCGTCAGGAATCGAATCTTGGTCCGGTTGTGCGTGGAAAGTCCGGCGAGCTTGGCTTCGATCTCGCTCCAAACCTTCATCGGATAAACGCGCACGTAGTCTCCATTTTCACTGGTGACGAAGTACCGCTCGCCGTGCTCCTTCAGGGTTTCCAGAAAAGCGGACGGAATCTTCAGCCTGCCCTTTTCGTCCACTTTCGCTGGATAGTTGCCCCGAAGCATAGAACCCCACAAAACGACCGAGAATTTGGTCCCTAGCTGCCACTAAGTCTCACTAGCTCCCACTTCAACCCACTTTGGTCCCCGATTCTAAGCATGTCCTCGAACTTGTCAAGCGGAATCCGCGATTATTTATAACTTTGTGGAAATCCTTTTGGGCGATAAGGCACTGTCGCTAGACACCCCAACAGATGGTGTTCGCGCGTCGCGAGAGATCAAGTGGTAGAGTCGCGATTCCTGAGGCGCGGGGCGTCGTGCCGCAACGAAACAGTGGGAGCGGGTGGTAAGGCGACGGGAAATTACTGCGGCGGCGGTTCGATCATCCCGCCGACGCGCAAATGCGCCAGATCGCGTAGCATATGCCGCTCGTCGGGGCTCATTCCCTGCGTGAACGTGGGATCGTTCAAGAGCGCTTCGCGGTCGGTATCGCCGAGCAGACGCAGCGCGCGGAGGTGATTCAATATCACGATCTTTCGCTGTTGCGGAAGCTGCTGCCAGCGCGGCAAAAGCACGTTCTGAACGTAGCTCTGCTGCTCGGGAGTCATCTGCTCCCAAACCCGCTGGCGCTCGCGAATTTCTTCGCGCTGCTCCGGCGTCATGTTGTTCCACACTTGAAGACGGTTGCGAATCTGCGCTTGTTGCTGCGGCGGAAGCGAATTGAATCGCTCGTTGTTGCGCATGAAGCGCTCTTGCTGCTGCGGAGTCATGTCTTGCAGGCGCTCCACCCATTTGGGCGGCAAGCCCATCATGCGCCGCTCGCCTGGAGTCGCCTGCCCCTGCTGCTGATTCTGTGCGTGCGGCTGGTTCACCATTTCTGCGCGGCGCTGTGGCTGGCGATTCGCGGCGGCTCCGGCCGGCGCCTGCGCTTTCACGTCGGCCGCAAACGCGAGTCCGCCGGCGAGCAGCAGGGCCAGGAGCGCTGGGATGGGGCGATGCCGATTCATGTTGCTACATTTTCCTTCCGACGCGTTCCAATCCTTATTTAGCTTGCCGATCCTTGCTTAACTGACCGCTCCTTACATGTGCGAGGTCGCCTGAGCCGCCGGCGTGGCCGGAAGATCGCTCAGCGCCTCAAAGTTCGATAGCACGTCGTAATTCTCAAGCTCGGGCAAATCGTTGATCATCCGAAAATCCGCTTCGCTTGAACCCTGCGTCGCCGCGGCGGTCTGTGCGTCACTCACTGGCGCAACTTGCGTCGGCTTCGAGGCGAACCAAACCGAAAGCACCAGCAAGCAGGCCACTGCGAATGCCAGCCGTGGCGATGGCACAAACCATCTCCACGCGGGAACGGCAGGCTCGGCGGCTACGCGGGCGCGCACGGCGGCGTCAAACGATTCGGACGGCGTAATCTGCGGCAGTTCGTCAAGCACGCCCCACATCACGCGATACTCTTCGGCGCGCTGCCGGCACGCAGCGCATTCCGCCAAATGCGATTCGACATCGCGGCGCACGGCGGCGCTGGCCTTCCCGTCGAAATAAGCGATCCATTTCTTTTCAATCTGCTGGCAATTCATCGCAACCTCTTTTCCCCAACCCAATTCTGTCGCCACGCTCCCCCGCTCCCCGCTTCCCTCAATCCGATTCCTTAGAATGCAACCTCACGCCCTGGGCTGTCCCACCAGCGGCGCCAACTCCACGCGCAGCGTCTCATACGCTCGAAACAACAGCGATTTCAGGGCTGCCTCCGAGCACTCCAAAATTCCAGCGATCTCATCGTAATCGAGCTCCTGATATTTGTGCAAAAGAACTGCGGCGCGCTGCTTATCCGGCAATTTCTCTATGGCGCGCCGAATCACGCCGGCTCGATCGCGCGCGATCAATTCCTGCTCGACCCCTGGCCGCCTATCCGCCACTTCCCAACCCGGCGCCTCTTCGTCCCCGATATCCATCGAATGGTCCATGGAAATTTCCATCTGCCGGTTGCGGCCGTCGCGGAGGGCGTTCAGCGCCAAGTTCGAGGCGATGCGAAACATCCAGGTGGTGAACTTCGCGCTCGGCGAATACGCCTTTCGCGCTCGATAGACGCGCAGGAAAACTTCCTGCGCCAGATCTTCGGCCGCTCCGCGGTCGCGCACCATGCGCGCCAGAAAATTGACAAGCGGGCTCCGGTACTTACGGAGCAAAAGCTCGAAGGACACTTCGTCCCCGGCCTTTACGTCCAGCATCAGTTGGACGTCCGACCTCGCCATGGCCTCCACATTCTATCGAACCCGTGTCGGCTCAAAAAGTTGCGGGTGATTGGCCCGTTCCAAGGGGAGCATCGCAGTCGCGAGATCCGGGCGGCCGGCCGGAGGGGCGATATCTGCGCAATTGATTCCGCACCGGTCAGCCCTCTCAGCAAGACCAAAGCTAACCCTAGTCCGCACAGTATTTTAAGTGAATCCCCGAAAATCGTTCGGGTGAATGAGGTGGTTGTCGACTATGATTGAGGATACGGATTCACGTGGCTAAACTGAAACCAATTCATCCAGGCGAAATTCTTCGCGAAGAATTCATGGCGCCGCTTCATCTGAACGCCAACAAGTTGGCTCTGGCTTTGGGAATTCCCGCGCCGAGCGTCTATGACATCGTGCACGAAGAGCGCGGTATCTCACCTGAAATGGCGCTTCGACTTGGATATGTCTTTGGGACGACGCCTGACTTTTGGCTCAATCTGCAATCGGAGTACGATTTACGGGTTGTGCGCAACAAGAAAGAGGCGGAGGTCAAGATTCAAGTCCGCCCGCTCAAGGTGTCCGCTTAAACGCCGCCCTATCCGCTGTGACGGAACAGCACGGTATCGCCTTCCTGCATGACGTACTCTTTCCCTTCCAGGCGCATCTTGCCGTGCTCGCGCGCCTGCGCCCAGCCTCCGGCGGAAATCAACTCATCCCAGCGCACGACTTCGGCGCGAATGAAACCGTGCTCGATATCCGTGTGGATCACGCCGGCGGCTTTCTGCGCCGTGGTGCCGCGGCGAATCGTCCACGCTCGGACTTCCGGCTCGCCCGCGGTGAAAAAAGATATCAGCCCGAGCAGCCGATACGTCGCTTCGATCAGCCGATCCAATCCCGATTGCTTCAATCCGTACGCGGCCAGCAATTCCACGGCTTCCGCGCCTTCGAGTTCCGACAACTCGGCTTCGATTCGCCCGCAGATCGGCACCAGCACCGTGCCGGGGCGGCCCATCAATTTTTCGCCTCCGTGGCGCGCAACGGCCGCATCCAGATCGGCCACCTCGTCGTCACCCAAATTCAAAACGTAAAGCATTGGCCGCTGCGAAAGAAACATGAAGCCGCTCACCAGCTTTCGCTCTTCGGCGGAAAATTCCAGTTCGCGCAACGGCTGCTCCGCCTGTATCGCCGCGCGGCATCGAATCAGCAGCGCGAGTTCGTGCTCCAGTACGGTTTCCTTTTTCTTCTTCAGATCTTTTTCGACGCGGTCGATGCGCCGCTCGATCTGATCCAGGTCGGCAAGCATCAATTCAAGATCGAGACTCACAGCATCGCGCAGCGGATCGACGGAGCCGGCCGAGTGCGCTACGCTCGGATCGTCAAACGCGCGCAGCACGTGCGCCAGCGCGTCCACTTCGCGCAAGGGCGCCAGCACGGCCGAATCGCGCGCGCGATCTTTTTGCATTCCGCCAACGTCAACGTATTCCACCGTGGCGTACGTCGTCTTCTTTGGCTGGAATAGCGCCGCGAGTTTTTCAAGACGCGGCTCCGGAACGCGCGCGACACCGACGTGCGTGGCGGCGTGCGCAGCTTTCTCATCGATACGCACGCGCGTCAGAATCCGAAACAGCGTGGTCTTGCCAACCTGTGGTAACCCAATGATTCCTGTTTGCATGAGCGAGTGATCTTAGCATACGCTTCTTCGCCGTGAATTCTGAACCCCACGTTCTGCACACGCATCGCGCGGCGATACGCCATCTGAAGCGCGCTGATCCGCGCTTCGCGCGCGCGATCGATCGCATCGACAAAATCATTGGCCCGTTCAATATGAAGGTGGCCGGCCACCCGGGCCCGTACGAAGCTCTGCTGCGCGCGATTTTTTATCAGCAGTTGCACGGTAAAGCCGCCGCCACAATCCTGGGCCGCTTCAAAGCTAAATTCGGCAATGGCGATTTCCCCGCGCCCGCGCAAATCCTGGCCGCATCGACGCGCCAGCTTCGCTCCGTGGGACTCTCGCGCCAAAAGATCGCCGCGATCCGCGACCTGGCGCGCAAAACGCTGGACGGCACAGTTCCCCCGCAAGCGGAAATCGAGCTGCTATCGAACGAAGAGATTATCGAGCGGCTGACGGCGGTGCGCGGCGTGGGCGTATGGACGGTCGAGATGCTGCTGATATCCCAACTGGGGCGTCCGAACGTCCTGCCGGTTTCGGACTTCGGCGTGCGCAAAGGATTTCAGCTCGCATTCGGAAAAAAGAAAATGCCTACTCCGAAAGAGTTGGCGGCGTACGGCGAGCGCTGGCATCCGTATCGAACGGTGGCGAGCTGGTATTTGTGGCGCGCCTCGGACCATTTGTCGCGTAAAAAGGCCAAGCCCGCAACGCGGGCGACGGCGAGCGCGAACAAAAAATCCGCACCGAAGAAGAAATCGCGCCGGTAAACGCGCAGCCGGCCGGCTCTACGCGTCAGCCGGCGTCTCGCGCGCCCTAAGGTACAGCGCCGTAATCCCCGCGAGCAGCACGATCACTTCCAACCAAAGCGAAACGCCGTGAAAGCGCTCGAAAGCCACGCGCATCGGATGTTCCGGCGGCGTCGCCCATACCGAGCCCATCTCCAGGCGCAACGTCTCCATCCGCGCGACGACCAAATACTGCGAAATGGCCGTCAAGATCACCATAAGCATCACGCAAATGGACGCGGGCGAACCCAGCGCGCCGGCGGACTTGGCGGCAAGCATCGTCGCCACCAGATAAATGAGGCCAAGCACGATTCCTGCCGTGTGCAGGTGTCCGATCGAATAGCCGATCATGGCGACTGCTTGATCGGGATTCGGCATCGTGTGAAACGCGCCCGGGGCGACGACCAGGCTGAAATAAAGGATCGCGCCGACCCAGGTGCCTAACGCGAAGAACTGCAACAATCGAAGCATCGAGCGCATTCTGAAATCCTTTAGAATAGATGTTGGGCCGGAACCGCACTCGGAAAAATGGTGGGCGATCAAGGACTTGAACCTTGGACCTCTCCCGTGTGAGGGGAGCGCTCTAACCACTGAGCTAATCGCCCGCGCTTCCGTTTCTAACAGAAGCATCGCGGATTATCAACACGATGGGGACTGGCAAACAATGACAACGGTGGTGCGGGATCAACTGAGTGAATTGCGCGGCGCGATCGGTCGTGCGATTCGCGGCAAAGACGACGTGATCGATCTGGCCATCGTGGCGCTGCTCGCGCGCGGCCACCTGCTGATTGAGGACGTCCCCGGCGTCGGCAAAACGACGCTCGCGCAGGCCCTGGCTCGCTCGTTCCACTGCACGTTCCAGCGCATCCAGTTCACTTCCGATCTGCTTCCCTCCGACGTGATCGGCGTCAGCGTGTTCAACTCGACGACGCAGCAATTCGATTTCAAGCGCGGGCCGCTTTTCGCCAACGTCGTGCTGGCCGACGAAATCAATCGCACCACGCCGAAGACGCAATCGGCGCTGCTGGAAGCCATGAACGAAGCGCAAGTGACGGTTGAAAATCACACCTACGTTCTGCCGCAGCCATTCCTGGTGCTCGCCACGCAAAATCCGATCGAGCATCACGGCACGTATCCGCTGCCCGAATCGCAGCTCGATCGATTCCTGTTGCGAATCCGCATGGGTTATCCCGCGCGCGATAGCGAGCGCGACATTATGCGCCAGCACCGCGGCGGCGACCCGATGCTGACCGTCGAGCCGGTGATGGAAGCTGCCGACGTGGCCGCGATGCAGCGCGGTGTCGAACAAACTCGCGTGGACGATTCGCTCGCCGATTACGCCATCGAAATCGTCGAACGCACGCGCCGCGCCGAGCAGCTCTTGCTGGGCGTCAGCCCGCGCGGACTGCTGATGTTGCAGCGCGCTGCGCAAGCCCGGGCGTATCTTGATGGCCGCGATTATTGTTTGCCTGACGATTTCAAGCGCCTGATTCTGCCGGTGTTCGCGCATCGCGTCGTCGTCAACACGCGTTACGCCTCCACGCAGAAAAAATCCGCGCAGGCCGAATCCATCCTCACCGAGATCGTCGAATCCACGCGCGTCCCCCTCTGATGGCTTCCACCGCCGGCATCGCGTCTGACCGCGCGTCCAGTAGCGACCCGGATCGCGCCGCGAACAAAAAATCGGAACGCGCGTCGTGGCGCAATTTTTTCGTCGCAATGGGCGCGCTGGGCCTCGCGCTTGCCTTGGCGCTTTATTCAGGCGCCGCGGCGCAGACGGGCCACTTGGCGGTCGCGGCCGGTTCGGCGCTCACCGCGCTCGCGCTGGCCGGCTGGGTCGGCCTCACGATCGTGCCGAAACTCGCGCGGCGCACGCCGCTGCGCTGGCTGGCCTATCAAATCGATTACAAGCTGACGCGCGAAGGCATCGTTTACCTGGGCGGCGTCGGCGTGGTCACGCTGGCCGCGCTCAACACCGGCAACAATCTTCTGTTCATGGTTCTGGCGTGCTTGCTCTCCGGCATTTTGATTTCCGGCGTGCTTTCGCGCGTGGTGCTTTCCGGCGTCGATTTGCATCTCGAATTGCCGGAGCACATTTTCGCCAAGCAGCCCGCCGTGGCTCTGGCGGAGCTGCGCAATGAAAAATTCTGGCTGCCGTCGTTTTCGCTGTCCGTCGTCGGCGAAGCGCCGGAATCGAAACGCCAGCACGCGCGTGCGGCCGCCGCGATCCTCACGCGGCCCGTCTACTTCCCTTACCTGCCGCGCCGCGGATCCGTGCGCCAAAGCGTTGAGCTGACCTTCCCGCGCCGCGGCATGTACCGGCAAGACGCGCTCGGCCTGCGCACCAAATTTCCATTCGGCTTTTTGCAGAAGACGCGGCGCATGGACGCGAATCTGGAGATCGTCGCGTATCCAGCCGTGAAGCCCAGCGATGAATTTTACGATGTGCTGCCGCTCGTCACCGGCGAGCTTGAAAGTTACGTGCGCGGCCGCGGCCACGATCTTTACGCGATTCGCGATTACCGCTCCACCGACAGCGCGCGCCACGTCGATTGGAAAGCCACGGCGAAGAAAGCGTCGCTTCAGGTTCGCGAATTTGCGCGCGAGGATGAACGCCGCGTGCTCCTCGCTCTCGATCCCGAAATCGATCCCGCCGCGTTCAAGAATGTCCAGGATATGAACGCGCGCTTTGATCGCGCCGTCGATCTCTGCGCCAGCCTCGCCTGGCATTTCTACGAACTCGATTCCGTCCTCGAATTCCGCACCGCCGGCACCACGATTCCCGCCGCCCCCGCCGCGGAAATCATCTACGACGCACTGCGCAGCCTTGCCCTGGCCGAGCCGCGCCCGCGCAGCGCCGCCCCGCGTTTCCTCGATCAACTCACCGAGCAGCCCGACATTTTCAAAATCATCGTAACGTTCGAGCCCCGCGGCGGCGTCCCCACGCGCCTCTGGACCTCCTCCTATTTGTTATTCCAATCCTGACGACTAGAGCTGACGACTTAGCGAGAAGTGGGTGCCCCATCTTTGTCCGCCGCGGCAGACAAAGGTGGGGACCTTGGCCATCACTTTCGCCTCTACGCGTAAGATGTAGGTTGCGGGTTGTGTCAGAATGCCGTGCGATGGCATCGCCGAACAAATTATTGGCGAGCAATTCCTCGATCGCGCGTTTCCGTCGCGACCTGCTCGCGTGGTATCGCGCCGCGAAGCGCGATCTTCCCTGGCGCCGCACGCGCGATCCGTACCGCATCTGGCTTTCCGAAATAATGTTGCAGCAAACGCGCGTCGCCGCCGTGATCGAATACTACAATCGCTTCCTCGCGCGCTTCCCGACAGTCGAGGCGCTGGCCGCGGCGCGCCTCGATGAAGTTCTGCGACTCTGGGCCGGCCTCGGCTATTACAGCCGCGCGCGCAATCTACATCGCGCCGCGCAAGAAATCGTTGCGCGCCACGGCGCCGAATTTCCGCGCACATGGGACGCCGCGATCGCGCTGCCCGGCGTTGGCAAATACACCGCGGCCGCAATTCTGAGCATCGCCTACGACGCGCCGCACGCCGTGCTCGATGGAAACGTCGCGCGTGTATTGGCGCGCCTCGACGCTGTGCGCGGCGATCCGCGCGCCCCGAGCCGATGGAACGCCCTCGCCGCGCGCTCGCAGCGACTCGCCGATCCCACCGCGCCCGGCGATTGGAATCAAGCCATGATGGAACTCGGCGCCGTCATCTGTCTGCCCGCAGCGCCGCGATGCGATGAATGCCCCGTGCAGCGCTTCTGCCGCGCGCACGCCCTCGGCCTTGAAAATTCGCTGCCCGCCGCGCGGCGCAAGCGCGCGCCCGAAAGCGTCACTCTGGCTGCAGCCGTCCTGCTCGATGCGCGCGGCCGGACGTTGCTCGTTCGCCCCGTCGCGGCCGACTCCGCGCTCTTTTCGCGCATGTGGCAATTCCCCGCCGTCACCGTGAACGCGGTCGCTGCCGCTTCCGCCACAACGCACGCGAGCGAAAATGCCGCGCTAGCGAAACATCTCCGCCGTTCGTTCGGTATGAACGCAGTCAAATTCGCGCACCTCGAACCCGCCGACGATTCGCGCCACACCGTAACTTTCCGCCGCATTCGCCTCGCCACGTTCCTGCTGCGCGTCAAAAAATTGCCACGCGTTCCGCACTCGCGCACCCCACTCCTCGCGCGCGTAACGCACCTCGCCGTTTCCAGCGCCACAAAAAAAATCGCCACCGCGGCCCTGCGCGCCATCGCCGCCGCTCCCGCACGGAATCGCCGCACGTCGGCATCGTAATCACTTGGAGCCCCCGCGCTCCCCCCGCGCCGCACCCTCTCGCCCCGGCTGTTAGAATTTGGGTGCCGCACCCTCCGCTCTTGAGGGTGCGGTTCTTGAATTTTCTTCTCCGCACGCGAGGCAACGCGCTCCATGCCGCCAGCGACAGCATCCCGCCCCGCGCATCTCTCCGCGCTCGACCGCTATTTCGAAATCTCGCTCTACCTCCTCCTGCTCACAAGCGTCCTCGCGCTGGTCTCCACCGGCAAACTCGATCTTGTCGCCATGCTCGGCGCCCCCGCGGCGCTCGTGGTGAAAGGCATTCGCTGGCTGCGCGGACTGAAGCCCGAACTTTCTCCGCGCGCGGCCACATGGATCGTGGTGGCCTATCTGCTATTTTTCCCCGTGGATCTGTGGTGGGTCTCGCGTTTGCTCACCGCCGGCTCGCAAAATCCCGGGTTGTTCGCGGCGCTGCTGGCCGCGATTCATCTGATGCTCTTCGTGATGATGATTCGCCTGTTCAGCGCGCGGACCACGCGCGACCACCTCTTCCTTGCGATGCTGGCGTTTGCCACCATGCTTTGCGCCGCGATCCTCACGGTTGGCACGGCGTACCTGATGTTCTTCTTCGCGTTCCTCGTGCTGGCCATTTCCACTTTCGTCGGCCTGGAAATGCGCCGCGGCGCCGAAGCCGCCGCCGCGACGCCGCTCGAATCCGGCACATCCGCCGGCCGCCGCCTGCAACGCGCGCTCGGCGGCACATCCGCTGTGCTGGCGCTCGGAACGCTGGTGGTCGGCACGGCGATTTTCTTCATGATCCCGCGCGTTTCCGCCGGCTATCTTTCCGGCTACAACCTGCAGCCCACGCTCATCTCCGGTTTCTCCGACGACGTTGAACTCGGCGAAATCGGCGTGATCAAAAAAAGCAGCGCTGTGGTCATGCGCATCGAAATTCAGGGCGACGCGTCCGCCGCGCAAGATGTTCACTGGCGCGGCATCGTGCTCACCACTTTCGACGGCCGCCGCTGGTCCACCGACGAGCGCGAACCCAGCGCGATCCTGCTCGGCTCCGGCGGCTGGTACATGCTGGCGCCCGGGCCTGCGCCCGCGTTGCGCCGCTCCGCGCCGCTGCGCTACACGGTTCTGCTCGAACCGCTCGCCACGACCTCGCTTTTTTTCGCCGCTGAGCCCGAAAGCGCGCGCGGCTCCTTCGGCGCTGGCGCTTCCGCCGCGGCTGCGGGCCGCAATTATCTGATGCGAGACCAAACCGGCTCGGTCTTCGATCCGTTCCACTCCTTCGACCGCGTCCGCTACGAAGCTGTTTCGTCGAGGGCGGAAAATCCCCAGGACGATCTTCGCAGCGCCGCGACGATTTATCCCCGCGATATCCGCGCGACGTACCTGCAATTGCCCACGCTCGATCCGCGCATTCCCGCGCTCGCACAGCAGATCACCGCGCACAGCGCGAACCCGTACGATAAAGCGGCAGCCATCGCCGCTTACCTGCGCACGCACTACGGTTACACGCTCGATCTTTCCGGCACGCCGCCGCCGGATCCGCTGGCCTATTTTCTTTTCCAGAAGCGCGCCGGCCACTGCGAATATTTCGCCTCGGCCATGACGGTGATGGTCCGCAGCCTGGGCATTCCCGCGCGCTACATCAATGGATTTCTTCCCGGCGAATACAACAGCGTTGCCGGCGATTACATCATCCGCGCCAGCGACGCGCACAGTTGGGTCGAAGTTTATTTCCCGGATTACGGCTGGATCACCTTCGACCCCACGCCGCCGTCGGCAGCCGAGCCCGCCGGTTTCGTGGCTCGCCTCGGGGAGTATTGGGATTGGTTCCAGCTCAGTTGGAGCGAATGGGTGATCAACTACGATTTCTCGCGCCAGTTCCAGCTAGCGCAAGGCGTGCAGCGCGCCTCGCGCGCGTGGACCGAGCGCTGGATCGAGCGCGTCCAGTCCGCCCGCTCCGGCGCCACCGACTGGATGATGGCCTTGCAAATTCGCGCCCTGCGCTGGCCGCGCCGCGACTATTTTTGGCTGATCCTGCTGGCCGCGGCATCGATCGTGGCGCTCGTTGCCTGGAAATTCGCGCCGCGCATCGCAAAATATTGGCAGCTCCGCTTCGCCGCGCACGGCGCCGCCACCGCGCATCTCGCCACGCTGCACTACGAGGAAATGCTCCATCTCCTGAAGCGCCGCGGCATCACAAAGCCCGCCGGCCAAACCCCTCTCGAGTTCGCCGCGTCGCTCGGCCTCGGCGAAGCTGCCGCCCCCGTCGCCGCGCTCACCAGCCTCTACCAAGCCGCCCGCTTCGGCGACGCCCCCACGAATCGCGAAGAGTTAAAAGCTCTCCTCGACCGCGTCCGCCGCACATCACGCTCCGCGCCTGTGTAGCGCCAATGGCGCGTGGCGGAGCCACGACAAGTTCGCCGTACAAATACGACTAGCGCACTTCGGCCGTGAACGCTCTCTGCCATTCGTGGCCCTTCAATTTGAATTGTTTTGGATCTACGGTCGCTGGTGGGCCGATATCCTTGATCGAGATCTCCATCGGCATTTGGCCGTTGTTCAGGACGTCGATCCGCCGAGCAATCCGCAATCCATCGAAGGGCTCCACATCCATCGGACGAACCTCTAGGCCGCTAACGTAGGACTTCAGCAAATGGCCGGATTCGTCGAACCAGTAGGCCTGTGATTTATCCGCGTGCAGTTCGCCTTTTTGATCTTCCGTGCCGCGCGAGACGCGAACTGCGGTCACTCCATACGCCGCGTCACGACTAATACTCCAGTCGGATTCAGTCATGGTGTCTCCGGCGGGAATCGGCTCCATGAAAAGCATGACGAGGTCCAGCACATGGCTATCGGCGCCTTCCGAGAGACGATAGTATTTGTCGCCGCTTTGCGACCGCACCACGTGGCTCGAACCGATCCAAGCTTCGCGTTTCCACTGCATGTCGCTTATCCACGTATCCTCGTACCGCCCACTTTGGATTGAACCGTGTATGCCAACCTGAAATTCCGCGTGAAGTTCGTACGGCGCGCTCGCCCCCGCTGCCAGGAAGCTCGACTTGCGGCCATGCTCGAAATAATTGAGTGCGCTATCGAAGGCCTCCATGGCCACCGGGCGTGCCGTCTTGAAAGCGACCGTCAATCTCCCGGTCGCCTGCACCGGCACGCCATTGCTCATGAACGGTTTGAATTGCATGGCCCAAAAACCCTTTCTCGCCGCGCCGCTCATCGCCGGATTGTTTGCGATGGGCGACATCGTCTCCTCCCGAACCTTGCCCGTCCGGTCGATCACCACTTCCATCCATACAGTCCCTTCGAACGGCCCATTTTCTGCGGGCGGCCACGCGAACGACTGGCTCCCCGGCTGCAGGTTTGCGCGCAGCTCTCGCTCGCTGAGCACGATTGTCTCGATCGGCTGCGCATCGCTGCCTGGCGCGTTGGCGTCAAAGAATCCATCTGGTACGGAGCCTAGATCTTCAAGAGTGACAATCTTCGCAGTCACCTGGATCTCGCCCGTGGTGATCGTGCGCGCGACCGTCCGGCCGTGAAAATCCTTGAAATCGTGATACTCACCGCTCCATCCACTCCCAAATGCGTACGCCAACATGCCGCTTTGATCGTCCAGCGTGATCGAGCCTCCTCCATTCGTTTCAGCGTCGCCTTGATCGCTCACCGGTCCCCATTCGATCTGCGTTTGGCGGAATTCGTGATGCACTTCCGCCGCCTTCACATTCCGGAGAAGCAGGTCCATCGGCAGCGGCACAGGGCGGACGAGCGCTACGGCAAGCTCGCGCAGCCACTCCGGAAAGAAATCCCCGTCGTTCTTCTGCCAGGTACGATCGCCATCCACAATCTCAACTTGGTGAAAGTCCGGCGAACGCACCTCTCGGCGCCAGCGCGTGGGCGACTCCCACCAAATCTCAACTTCTCCCTCGTGGTGCGAAGCCGCATCCCGATCGTACGCCGGCGCGAAATTCGCTTTCAGGTGGAAGGGTTTGGTCCCATCTTGGTCTAGCGTGCACTTCTCCACTACCTTCTTCACCGCACCTGACTGGTTGTCCGCACCGGCGGGCGGTGCAGACAGCCCGCCAAGACACAGTACAAGCACCGCGGGAAACAAAACATTTCGCGGAAAGCTCATCGCGATCCCTCTTTCTCTTGTTCGTCTTCGGATCCCCGGAGACAGGCTCGATTGAAAGTCCACGGCTTTCACCCCGAAGTTCAGCGGACGTTGAGTGGACCTGTAGTTAAGATTGTAGTACTGAAATCACTCCGTGGGCTGTTTATCGAAAGTATTCAAAATGCGATACTGGAATGAGAGCGAGGGACTGAAATGCTCTGGGAGCAACACCTTCTGCTTTGGATCCACGCGCACGGCACACCATTCCTAGACCGCTTCTTCGTCCTCACCGAGCCGCTCGGCAAAATCTGGGTCTTCACGACAATGGTGGTCGCGCTGGTGATCTGGCATGTGCTGCACAAGCAGCGCCGTGAGGCGCGCGCGTGGGCGCTGATCGGCATTTTCATTTTGTGTGTCTCACACTTCGTCAAGCCCGCCGTGGCTCGCGCGCGCCCAGACCTCTGGCTTCCTCTCGTCGTCGAAAAGAGCTACTCATTTCCCAGCGGTCACGCGCTCGGCACGGCGGCATTCTATCCGCTGCTGGCGTTCACACTCGTTCCGGCCGCGTCGCGGCGGAAATGGTTGTGGATGAGCCTCGCCGTGCTGGCTTCTCTGATCGTAGGCTTCGCGCGCTTGTATCTCGGCGTGCACTGGCCGACGGATGTGTTGGGCGGATGGGCCATCGGCTTCACCGCTTCGGCCACCGCGATTGCGTGGTTGCAGCGATCGGAGTCGGCGTAGGCCGGTATGTTAAACTAGCTCTCTCGCGCGCTTCAAAACGCGGACCTCATCATGCCGAAATGCGGATTCATCAGCCTGGGTTGCCCCAAAAACCTCGTCGATAGCGAGGTGATGATGGGCATTTTGGCGCGCAATGGATACGAATTCACGCCGCGCGCCGAAGAGGCTGAAGTGCTGGTGGTCAATACATGTAGCTTCATCGAGCCGGCGCAGCGCGAATCCGTCGAAGCCATTCTCGAAATGGCCGAGTACAAAAAATTCGGCGTCGCGCGCAAATTGATCGTCGCCGGCTGCCTGGTGGAGCGCTATCGCGACGAAATCCGGCGCCAAATCCCGGAAGTGGATGCGGTGATCGGCACCGGCGAAGTGGAGCGCGTGCTCGAAGCCGTACGCGGGGAAAAATTTGCATCCGACGCAGGCGCTGGCGGCGCGCCCGATTATCTCTACCACGACCTGACGCCGCGCATGTTGACGACGCCGCGCCACGCGGCCTATTTGAAAATCGCCGAAGGCTGCGATCACCCCTGCGCGTTCTGCATCATCCCGCAACTGCGCGGCAAATTTCGCAGCCGTCGCCTGGAATCTATCGCGCGCGAAGCCGAGCGCATGGCCGGCGCTGGCGTCCGAGAGGTCACGCTGATCGGCCAGGACACAACTTCTTACGGCGAAGATTTGGGATTGAAGGACGGCCTGCCGCTGCTGCTCGATCGCCTTTCAGAAATCGAAGCGCTGCAGTGGGTGCGCGTGCTTTACGTCTATCCAAATCGCATCACGCAGCGATTGCTGGACACCATCGCCGCGCGCCCGCGCCTCGCGAAATATCTCGATATGCCGTTACAACATTCCAGCCGCAGCGTTTTGAAGCGCATGAAACGCGGCAGTTCCGGCGACGCATTCTTGAAATTGCTCGAGCGCATTCGCCGCACCATCGACGGCGTCGCGCTGCGCACGTCGTTCGTCGTCGGCTATCCCGGCGAAACCGAGGCCGATTTCCGCAATCTCTGCGACTTCGTGCGCGCCGCGCGCTTCGATTGGATGGGCGTGTTCGCGTATTCCGACGTCGAGACCGCGGCCAGCCACGCTCTGGGCGACAAAGTTGATCCCGAAGTGATCGCGGATCGCCGCGAGCGCCTGATGGAAATTCAAAAAACGATTTCGGCGCGCAATTTGCGGAAATTCGTCGGCCGCCGCATGACCGCGCTGGTCGAAGGCCCCTCGAAAAATAATGATTTGGTGTGGGACGCGCGCCTTGAAACCATGGCGCCGGAAATCGACGGCACGTTGCTGCTCACCGACATCGAGACGCGCACCGGCGCCGCGCGCACCGGCGACGTGGTGATCGCAGAAATCGAAGCCGCGCACGATTACGATCTCGCCGGTCGCGTCGTCGAAATCGCGCGCGAGCGTATCGATGTGCGGGACGATACACTGCCCGCCGCGGCGCCCGCGATGCGCATCGGCACCGGCGCGGCCTTGCGCGTCCTTGCCTGAGGCAATCCCATGCGGCACCGCTGCCCCATCTGCAAGACGCCCACCGATTCCGAAAAGAACGCCGACTTCCCTTTCTGCAGTGAGCGCTGCCGCCTGATCGATCTCGGCAATTGGGCCACCGAAAAATATCGGATCGCCGCCCCGCTGATGGACGAATCCGAAGCCGAAGACATCGCGGATTCCGAAAACATCGACGCGCACGAATCCAGAAAAGACGGCGACGACAACGACAACAACCACGTCCAATAACCCGCCATCACCCGCCGCGCCGCCAAAGCGCAAACCGCGCATCTCGCTCGCCATCGCGACAGCCTTCGGCCTCGGCTACATCCCAAAGGCTCCGGGTACATTTGGCTCCCTTGCCGGCGTCGCGCTGGCTTCCGTGTCACCCTCTCTATTCGTTTTCGCATCCCGTCTAACGAATTACCCCCGCTTTTGGAGGGTCGAGTTCTTCTCGCAGCGTGACGTGACTATCGCCATTCTTTCCGAGGTCGGTTTCTCCCTCGTGCTGTTCACCGTCATCTCGTTTGTGGGGGTCTGGACCGCGTCGCGCGCCGCCGCTTATTTCGGCTCGAAAGACCCGCAGAAGATTGTGATTGATGAAGTCGCTGGGCAATACTTGGCGCTTGTCATCGGCGGCTATTGGGGCTTTGGCGCTTCTGTAACGAGCTATCTCGACGTTCCACGTCGTGACATAACGCACCTTGTATTCGCCCTCAACTGGAAATGTCTGCTGGCGGGCTTTATACTTTTCCGCGTCTTCGATATTTGGAAGCCGTTCCCGGCGCGCCAAGCCGAATCTCTGCCACGCGGCTGGGGAATCATGGCGGACGATTGGATCGCCGGTCTGTACGCGGCGTTCGGAATTTGGATTTTGCGCGCGCTGGGTCTCTGACTATTTTTCGCACCAATAGGCTGCGTTGGACAAAAACGGCATACCTCGCATCGACCGCATCACTCCGGCAGCCGCCGTGCCGGGCGGCGAAATCACGATTCACGGCAGTTTTCATTCCGCATCGCCGGTGCGCCCGCGCGTGCGCTTCGGCGAATTGAGCGCGAGCGTACTGGTCGCCGCCGACGAATATTTGATCGCGCGCGTTCCCGAAGGCTCGAGCGACGGCCTGGTGCGCGTCGAAACTTCGCGCGCCGCAAGCCAACCCTTCGCGATGCACGTCGCCGTGCAGATCGCCGACAATCTTCATCCCGTCGCCAATCCCGCCGTGGACTCCGCCGGAAATATCTACGTGACGTTCAGCGGCCAGCGCGGCCAAAAAGTTCCCGTCTCGCTTTACAAAATCACGTCGAATTACACCGTGAAGCCGTTCGTCACAGAGATGATGAATCCCAGCGGCCTGGCAATCGACCGCAGCGGCGCGCTTTTCGTTTCTTGCAGGAATGACGGCACGATTTATCGCGTCTCGCCGGAAGGCCGCGCCGAAAAATGGATCGAGGGCATGGGCGTCGCCACCGGCATCGCCTTCGATCGCGGCGGAAATCTATTTGTCGGCGATCGCAGCGGAACAATTTTCAAAATCAGCCCCGAAAAAGAAATTTTTGTTTTCGCCACGCTCGAGCCTTCAATATCGGCCTACCACTTGGCCTTCAATCCCGCGGGCGAATTGTTCGTCACCGGACCGACAACTTCCAGCTTCGACCGCGTCTATCGCATAGACCAGCAGGGCGAAGCCAGCACCTACTATCGCGGATTGGGCCGGCCGCAAGGTTTGGCATTCGATAGCCGCGGCAATCTGTATGTCGTCGCGTCGATCGGCGGCTATCGAGGCGTGGTGCGCATCGCCGCGGATGGCAACGCCGAGCGTGTGATCAGCGGCGCGGGTCTTGTCGGAATCGCGCTGCCGCCGGGCCGCCGCGCGCTGCTCGCGGCAACCGGCGCGCTCTACAGCCTGGATTGGGAAGTCGAAGGAGCGCCGCTTCCCATTTAGCGCGCGTATGAAAGCGGAAATCATCGCGGTTGGCTCGGAACTTCTCACGCCGGATCGCAGCGACACAAATTCCCTTTACCTCACGGCTCGCCTGAATCGCCTCGGCTTTGATGTCACGCGCAAATCGATCGTCGGCGACGATCGCGCGCGTATTCAAGAAACATTTCGCGCGGCGCTCGAACGCGTGGATCTCGTCGTTTCATCCGGAGGCCTCGGCCCCACCGAAGACGATTTAACGCGCGATGCCGTGGCCGAATTGCTCGGCCGGCGACTGGAACGCAATGAGGGCGTTGTGCGCGAAATTCAGGAGCGCTTCCGCAGTTTTGGCCGCGTGATGGCGGAAAACAATGTGCGCCAGGCGATGGTTCCGGAAGGCGCGACGATTTTGGAAAATAAAAACGGCACAGCGCCAGGGCTTTGGCTGGAATCGGGTCAACAAATAATCATTTTGCTTCCTGGACCGCCGCGCGAACTGAAAGCGATGTTCGAGAGCGAAGTCGAGCCACGCCTGGAGCGCCGCGCGCCGGCCACGCGATTGCATCATTTGCAGCTTCGCATCGCCGGATTGCCGGAATCCGATCTCGATCTGCGCATCGCGCCGATTTACAAAACGTATCCGGATGTGGAGACAACGCTGCTCGCTTCGCCCGGCGAAATCGAAGTTCATTTTCGCATTTGGTCGGCCGACCCCGCGGCGGCCGATCGGCGCCTCGAAGAACTGGAACGCCACGTTGCGCTCGCGCTCGGGGAACACATTGTTTCGAGTGACGGCGAATCGCTCGAACAAGTCGTCGGCCGCCTTCTCGCCACACATCACGCGACAATCGCAACGGCGGAAAGCTGCACGGCGGGATTGGTGGCCGAGCGATTGACGCGCGTCGCCGGAAGCTCCGCGTATTTTCTGGGCGGCGTGGTCTGCTACAGCAACGAATTGAAAACGGCGTTCGCGGATGTGCCGGCTGAAATCATCGAAACCCACGGCGCCGTCAGCGCGGAAGTGGCAACCGGCCTCGCTGAAGGAATCAGGCGGCGCACCGGCGCGACGCTCGGCTTGAGCGTTACGGGCATTGCCGGACCGAGTGGCGGAACGCCGGAAAAGCCGGTGGGCACAGTGCACATCGCTTTGGCTGCGCCCGGTGGCACGCGCGAGCGCGGACTGCACTTCGCTCCCGGCGATCGCGAGCGAATTCGCTGGCAAGCGGCGCAGACAGCGCTCGATATGGTGCGGCGCTATTTCATCGGCGGTGGCGAACCGCCCCGACCCGGCCGCGCGCCCGGGCGGCCCGGCGGCGCGCCTGGAAAATCGCGCCGCAAGGCTTGAAGTGATCCGCCTGTTCGTTGCCGTGGATATTCCCGACGCTGTGCGCCAGGCGCTGAGCGCATGGATCGCGTCGCTTCAAAGCGCATACCCGCGGTCGCGCTGGGCGCGAGCAAACAGTCTGCACGTCACGCTAAAATTTATCGGCGAGCGCCCGGAAGAATTGTTGGACGCGGTGCGCGTCGCGTTGCGCGCGGTTCGGCAACAGGCGCCAATCGCGATAGATTTCCGCGGCGCCGGATTTTTCCCGAATGAGCGCCGGCCGCGCGTCTTGTGGGCTGGCATCGAGGCCGGCCCGGAATTTGCGCGCCTTGCCGAAGCGATTGATCTCGCGCTCGCGCCGGTCGGAATTCCACGCGAAACTCGGGATTTTCGCCCGCACTTGACTGTGGCGCGGTTCCCGGAATCTGCGGATCGCACCGGCCTCGCGAAACTTCGCGACGCGCTCGCCAGCAGCGCATCGCCGGAGTTCGGCTCCGCGCGCGTTGCGGATTTCCATCTGTTTCGCAGCGAGCTAAAACCCTCGGGCGCGGAATACGCGCGCCTGGATTCCTTCGATTTCACGGCGAAAGAGTGACCGCGTTTGCAGGCCGAGCAGTTGATCGCGACACGATAGCTTGGCCTGTTAGCAAGTCCGCTATCGCAACCGCACGGGCCAGCCTCGCGCCGCGCCGAAACCCCTAAAATGAAGCCAGTAGGCAGCGCCACCGTGCTTATCGACACCATCAAATCCGCCGTGCAACGCCCGCGCATCCTTTGGATGGTGCTGGGCGCGATGCTGCTCGTCAGCGTTTTGCCACTCGGGCTTTACCACCGCCAGGTGCTTCAACTCAGCCAGGAAAAATTGACCGACACTGAAAGTTTGCAGCAAACCGAAGTGACGCGTTCGGTGGCCGAAGAAATTCAGCTGTTTGACGCCAATCTTTACCAGCAGCTCATCAGCGACCGGCAAATCCTTGCGCTGACGGACCTGATCGCCTCTGTAAACGATCCGGTGAAAGCGCCGCAGTTGACGCGCCTGCTCGAGAATTTCGTCGCCAGCGATCCCAACATTCTTTACATGACAGCCGTGGGCCCGGACGCCAAGGGCGCAGACGCCGGCGTGCTCGCTCCTGGCGACGATCCGTTCGTCACCAACGCTTTGCAGCGCGCCTATACCGCGTGCGTGCAGTCCGTGGTGTTCCGCAGCGATCCACTGGCCATCGGCGTGGACAATCGTCCGGCGATCGTGATGGCGATTCCGCTCCAAGTGAACGACAAGTTCGCGGGGATGCTGGCCGCCGTGGTTTCACTCGATCCTATTCTTCGGCGGCTGCAAGAAACCAGCGTGCGCGGGCGCGTGGTATTTGTGGTCGATCGCGCGGGGCACATCGTGGCGCATCCGGACACGCGCCAATTCGTCCCCGGAACCGACGCGCGCGCCAACTCCGACGTTGTGGCGCAAGTGACGGCGTTGCCCCAGGAATTGAGCGCCACAGAAACGGTGCAACAATTCTTCCAGCAGGAAAATGGCCGCTCTGTCCCGATGATCGGAACGTACAGCACGATCCCCGATCTGAATTGGGCCGTGGTGGCGGAGCGCAGCCTGGAAGTCGCGCGCCAAGATGCCGGCGTGAACGAGCTGAACGCGCAAGCCCTGAAATTTGTGATGGTCGTCGGATTCGCCGCGTTGATTCTCGGCTACCTTTTCGCTGTGGGCATCAGCACGCCGATCCGCGCGCTCGCGGCCTCCACGCAAGCCATCAGCCGCGGCGAATTTCACGAGCGCGCTTCCCTCAGCGGTGCCGCCGAAATCAGCGAATTGGCCGAGACCTTCAACAACATGGCCGGCGACATCGAGCAGTACGTCGTGCAGTTGAAGGCGGCCGCGCACGAAAACCGCGAGCTTTTCCTGAACAGTATTCGCATGGTCGCCGCTGCGATCGACGAAAAAGATCCATACACGCGCGGCCATTCCGGCCGCGTGGCTAAATACTCGCTGATCATCGCGCACGAGCTGGGATTGAGCGAGCAAGAGATGGACAAGCTGCGCATCTCCGCGCTGCTGCACGACGTCGGCAAAATCGGCGTGGACGATCGCATCCTGAAAAAACCGGGCAAGCTGACCGAAGAGGAGTTCGATCAGATGAAGGAGCATCCCACAAAAGGCGCTAACATCATGCGGCCGGTCGTGCAGTTGCAAGATATGCTGCCGGGAATCGAGCTGCACCATGAGCGCATCGATGGACAAGGCTATCCGCACGGCCTGAGCGGCGACGAAATTCCGATGATGGCGCGCATCATCGCCGTCGGCGACGCCGTCGACGCCATCACCACCGACCGGCCCTACCACTCCGGCCACGATCTGGAGTACGCGCTGAAAGAAATCCGCAACCTCGCCGGAAAAAGATACGCCGTCGAAGTCGTCGACGCGCTGGAATCCGCCATGCGCTCCGGCAAATTCAAGATCAGCCCGAGCGTTACCCCCGTCGAAATGGCGACTCCGTCCGCCTGACCCCGCGCAGCTTAAAATGTTGCTTGCATCTTGCTAAAACTCCTGTTAGTCTTACTACGTTATGCGAAGTACGCACAACGTAGATAACGATCCCGATGTCGGGCGATATTCCGATCCCCCGCTGCTGGTGCTGGCGAGCCTGGCGGACGGTCCGAAACACGGCCACGCGATGATCCAGGACATCGCCCGCATGTCCGGCACGCGTCTGGGCCCTGGCACGCTCTACGGAGCAATTGCCCGACTTGAGCGCGAAAAGCTGATTGAGCCGCTGCCGGCCGAGGAACGGCGACAACCGTATCGATTGACTGCAAACGGTCGCCGGGTGCTGCGCGCAAAACTCAGAACGATCTACGGCTTCGCCCGCGTGGGGCTGCGAAAGCTGGAGGCGCGATGAACGCGCGGCTGATACGGCAACTCATCCGCTTCTATCCGCCGGAATGGCGATTGCGCTATGGCGAGGAATTTCAAGGTTTGCTGGAAACGTATCCCTCGAACCCCCGAACGATCGTCGACGTAATCGGAGCGGCGGCGCGCGAGCGCATTCTTTCGATAAGGAGATTCAAAATGGACCGGCGCCAAAACTCTTTGGCATTGATGCTCTACGCTTGCCTAGCCGCGATCGCGGCCGGCATCAATTTCTATTGGACCGTCGACGACACGCGGCTCGCGGCGGCGATGAGCAACTATTCGGCGCTCTTCACCAGCTGGAATTTGGTCAGGGCCGGTTCCCTGCTTGCGCTTGTCGCCTTCGCCGCGATTGGCGCTCCCGTGTTTCTCTCGATCCTGAAAACTGCGTGGGCTGCTCGGCGATGGGACGTCGTCCGCCGGCTGGCCGTGGCGCCCTGCGCGGGATTGGTAACGTTGGCGTGGATGTTTGCGGCAACAAGATTCAGCGGCGGGCACTGGGTTCCTACGCCGTGGGACGTGACCGGGGATTGGGTAGCGCCGCATGCCTGGCCACCGCCCGCCACGCGCTGGGCTCTAAGCTCCGTCACATTCATTTTGATGACCGCGGGAATCATCGTGAGCGCGATCAGTCTGCGAGAAGCCATTCGCCGCAGCGATTTAACCAAGCATCGACTCCTGTGGTTCAAGACATCTTCGATGCTACTGGCCAGCGCCATCGCGGCGATGGCGATCGGAATGTTGGCGTGGGGTTGGTTCGCGCAGCAGTACGCGGCATCGGACTTTCATGTTCGCGATGGTGGATTGTTCAGCAGTACGAATTTTGCTTCCTGGTTCGCGAGTTGCATTGTGTTTCTGGCGGCCACTGTGATGGCGGTCAAGGGCGCACGATCGGCCCTCGCACTGCCGGCCGAATAGCCCTTGCAGACCCCGTATGCTGGCGGCTGAGGCACGAAACCCTCTTGGATTTCCGTACAAGGCCCGAAGGGATGGTTTCGGATTATCCGGTCGCTCAGATTTGATCGTATTTCTTGACGTGCTGAGTCGAGTGCTGGCGCGCTTTCGCGTTCAGGGGGTCAAGCGTCAGGATCGTTGAATACAATGGTTGGGCTTTCGACGGAAGCTGCATTACTTCATATAGCTCCGCGAATTGAAGCAGAACTGGGACATTCCACGGATCAAGCTCGATCGCGCGCTCGAACTCCGCAATGGCCTCGTTGCGATATTGTGGAATTGTCGCGAGGCTGCGGGCCAAGAGCGCGCAATATTTGGCATCCTGCGGCGCCATCTCTGCGCATTTGCGCAACCACACCACTGAACCGACGAAATTGCCCGCGCGCAAACACTGCGTGGCGTGCAGGAAACAGTCGTCGATGCTCTTTTGCGGCGCTGCCTTAGATCGGCGCAGATCGTAAACGTTCGAGCTTGCAAGCCGCGCGTCATAGGCGGCTCGTTTGTCCGGGTCCGACAGGGTTTTATAGGCCTTCGTGGCCGTCCCCATCAGTTCCTTGAGCCGCTCCGCCCACGCGCTTTTTTCCATGTGGTGGTCGGGGTGAAATGTCCGCGCGAGTGCGTAGAAACCGTGTTTGATCTGCTCGTTCGTGCTGTCAGAGGTAATTCCGAACAGTTGATAGTAGGTTCCAGCGCGGGCCAACTCCAGCTTTTCACTTAACTCTCGCTCCCATCGATGCACTTCGGAAGTTACCCTCGCTCCTTTTTCGGGCTTACTTGGGGGCGCTTCCGTAGCGGGTGCGGCACCGCCCTTCGCGGCGGGGACTCCCGGCGCTGGCGTCGATGAGTAATGGGACAAGAATTGGTTCAGCCGCTGGCGGTCGGTCGTCGCCATTTGCACAAATTGCACGCCCATCCCCTTCTCAGGTCTCGAATCGCGCACGACCGCGCGGGCGCGGATTTCTCCAGCCTTCAAGTCAAAAAGCAGTTTGATGATGGATCCTATGGCCGGCGGGTTGGGAGTGTGGAAAAACAAACCGCCCATTCCAACCGTTTCGGCGTGAGAAACGGTCCGGCGGCCAGCGGATTCCCAGGCGACAAACATCCACTTGGGCGCTCTGTGCCGTGGATACTTTCTCTGCTTATTTGGCGCGGTTTCGATGATCGGAACCCCGCTTGAGCCTAGCACGCCCCAGCGCTGCGTTATGCCCACAGAAGCCCTCGTGTCCAATGGCAAACCGTGCGGGCCGCAATCGGATCCGCCACGTGCTTCAGCTTTCATTCATCAAACCAGACACGCGCGTCTGTTAGAATTGTTGTCAGGGCCGCGGCCCGTGCCATCTCATGTTCTCCCTGTTCGGAAAAGATAAGGATAAGACTAAGAGCGAACCGTCGCTGCTCGACCGGCTGAAGCGTTCGGTCGAGCGCACGCGCTCGCAAATCGCCGCGCGCGTCGAAGAGTTGGTCACCGGCGAAAAACGAGTTGACGCCGGCGCGCTAAAGCAGTTGGAAAACTCGTTGCTCGCTGCCGATCTCGGCGTGCGCACGACTCGGGACCTTGTCGAAGCCGTTCGCCTGGAATCCGAACGCGCGCCACTGCGCAGCGCCGATGCGATCAAGCGCGTGCTGAAAGCGCAGCTGATGGCGATCCTGCAAGCCGCGCCGGCGGCGAACGCCGCGCCGCAGGGCGCCGCCGGGCAGGCGGCAGCGCCGTATTCGGCTGTTGGCGCCGCGGCTCACCCCGAAGTGGTTTTCATCGTCGGCGTGAATGGAACCGGGAAAACGACGACGATCGGCAAGCTGGCTTACCGCCTCCGTCACGACGGCCGAAGCGTGCTGCTCTGCGCGGGCGATACATTTCGCGCCGCCGCGATCGAGCAACTGGCCGTGTGGGCCCAGCGCACGGGGGCGGAGCTGATTCACTCGAAGTCCGGCGCCGATCCTTCCGCCGTTCTGCATGACGCGCTGACGGCCGCACTCGCGCGCTCCGTAGATGTATTGATCGTGGATACCGCGGGCCGGCTGCACACGAAATCGAATCTGATGGCCGAACTCGAAAAAATGCGGCGCACGGCTTCAAAATTGGTGCCCGGCGCGCCGCACGACGTGTTGCTGGTGATGGACGCCACCACCGGCCAAAACGGTTTGACGCAAGCGCGCGAATTCACCGCAAAGGCCGGCGTCACCGGCATCGTGCTCACCAAGCTTGACGGCACCGCCAAGGGCGGCATCGTCGTGGCGATCACGCGCGAGCTCGGATTGCCGGTGCGCTTCGTGGGGACCGGCGAATCGGCGGAGGATCTCGTGCCGTTCGATGCGGAAACATTTGTCACTTCCCTGTTTGAATGATGCGTATGTTTCCTCGCACAACTCCGCCCGCACCTGATGACGCGCTGTGGATGGCGCGCGCGCTGGAGCTTGCGCGGCAAGGCGCGGCGCACGCCAGCCCGAATCCGATGGTGGGCGCCGTGGTTGTGCGCGCGGGGCTGGCCGCGGGCGAGGGCTTTCACAATTATTCCGATCCGCGCCATGCTGAAATCGTCGCACTCGATGCCGCAGGCGACGGAGCGCGCGGCGCGACGCTCTACGTCAATCTTGAGCCGTGCTGCACCACGGGACGCACCGGTCCGTGCACGAAGGCCATTCTCGCGGCCGGGATTCGGCGCGTTGTCGCGGCGATGGCCGATCCGAATTTCGCCGTGGCGGGCCGCGGCTTCGATGAATTGCGAGGGCAAGGCTTGGAGGTCGCGGTCGGCGAAGCCGGTGCCGATGCGCGGCGCCTGAACGAAGCATTCGCCGCGTGGATTCGCACGAAGCGGCCGTTCGTCACGCTGAAAAGTGCGATCACCCTCGATGGGCAAGCGGGCCTGAGCGCTCGCGACAAGAAAACTGGCAAACGCGGCCAGCCCGGCGATCGCGCCGAACACCCGGACAGATGGATCAGCTCGGCCGAATCGCGCGCCGAAGTGCAACGCATGCGCCACGCGTCGGACGCGCTGCTGACGGGAATCGGCACAGTTCTCGCAGACGATCCGCTGCTCACGGATCGCACGGGCCTCGCGCGGCGCAGAAAACTTTTGCGCGTCGTGCTCGATGCCGAATTGCGATTGCCACCCCGATCCAAGCTGGTGCAATCGGCCGAAGGCGACGTGCTGGTGTTCACCGCGGCGCCCGAGCCATCGGCGCGAGCGAAACGCCTACGCGCCGCAGGCGTCGAAATCGTGCGCGTGGCGGCGCGCCGCGGACGCCTGAATCTTCGCGCCGTGCTCGACGAACTCGGACGCCGCAAAATTCTGAGCGCGATGCTCGAAGCGGGGCCGACTTTGAATCAATCCGCGCTCGAAGCCGGAATAGTGGATAAAATGCGCCTGTTCGTTGCGCCGCGCTTCGCCGGGCGCGCGCCGCGCTTGCCGGCGTTCGGCAAATGGAGCGCAGCGCAGCCGCTCACGGATATTGCGGTCCACCAAATCGGACCGGATGCTTCGATCGAAGGATACCTACACGATGTTTACCGGGATCATTGAAACCGTCGGCCGGCTCGAGGCCCTCGATCTATCCGCCACTGGCGGACGCTTGCGCGTGCACGCTGGAGCATTGGCCGGATCGCGCGCCATCGCCAACAGCGTGGCCGTCAACGGCTGCTGTCTCACGGTCGTGGCGCTTGACGACGCGACGTTTACCGCCGATCTTTCGCTCGAAACGCTGCATCGCACGTCGTTCGGCGAAATGGAACGTGGCGCGCTGTTGAATCTCGAACGGCCGCTGAGCGCCGGCGCGGAATTGGGCGGACATTTCGTGCAGGGCCACGTGGATGGCGTCGGGCGCATCACGCGATTGGATCCCGAAGGCGAAAATTGGTGGCTGGGCGTGCGCGTGCCCGATGAAATTGCGCGCTACGTCGCGATGAAGGGCTCGATCGCGATCGATGGCATCAGCCTAACCGTGGCGGGCTGGCACGACGGCATCGTCGAAATCGCCATCATTCCGTTCACCTACGCGCAAACGAATTTGGGCAAAGCAGTCGTCGGAAACGCCGTCAATCTGGAATGCGACGTTCTGGCGAAATACATCGAACGCCTGCTGGAAGCCCGCGAACAAACTCCGCAGAGCCGGCTGACGATCGATAGGCTTAAAGCAGAAGGATTTTGAGTTTCTAGTTGAGTTTGGCGCTAAACGGCTGGTCGCAACTGGCTCCGCGCTTCGCGCTTCTTTTGTAACGCTCCACGCGCGTAAAGAACCAAACCAATCAGCACGGATATACTCGTGCCGCCGATCAGCTTCAATTCAAAGATCCAGACGCTTCGGGCTTCTCCCGGCGGAATCATCGAAAGCACGATTCCTGTCAGCACCACCAGAAATCCAAGTATTCCGCACACCCACGCGCCGAATTTTCCTCCGGGAACCAACACGCCGCCGCCCGTGCTGCGATCCGGGCGATAGGCGAGCTTAATGATCGCCGGAAACATGTAGAGGAACGGAATGAAATAGAGTATGACGGCCGCATCGATCAGGATTTGATACGCGCTGTTCACCGACTCGTTCAACTGAATCAGCAACAGGATGACGGCAGAAATTCCGGCCTGCACCAGGATCGAAACCCACGGCGTTTTCCACTTGGGATGAATCTTGCTGAACGCTGCGGGCATGTAGCGGTCGATGCCGACCACAAACGGGATGCGCGCGACTCCGGCCACAGTGGTGCCCACGCCGCCGGCGTTGCCGACCGTCACCAGCACCGCCGCCACTATGCCGAAAGCGCTGAAGCGGAGCAACGTTGAGGCCAGCGTGAGCGCCTGAAACACGCCGCTCTTCGGATCCACCGCCGCGGCGGGCAGCATCGCGAGCAGCGCCACCGTACCGGCGGCGTACATCAGCGCAATCAATATGCCGGAGCCGACGATCGCGGGCGGAAACGTCTTGCGCGGATCGCGCACTTCTTCGCTCATGAAAGAGCACAACTCGAGGCCAGTGTACGCAAACGCGATTTGCGGCCAGAAGTTCACCGTGTTCCAGTTCCATGCGGGACGCATCGTGGCCCAGGTGAACTGCGTGGCCGAGCCGTGCACATGCCAAACGTACGCGCCCATCCCCACCAACATCACTAGCGGCGCATACGTGGCTACGCCGCCCGCATTCTGCAGCCACTTCCCGACGTTCAGGCCGATCAGGTTCAAATACATCGCGATGAATAGGATCGCGAGCGATCCCACCATCAGGAATGTCCGGTCCTGCGCATAATGCGCGGCGCCGCTGCCGCCGATGTAAGCAGCCATCGCCGCGGCCGAAATTAGCAGCCCTGGAAAATAAAAAAAAGTGTAGACCCAGTAAGTCCAGCCCGCGACGAATCCATGAAATTCACCAAACGCCTCTTTCGTCCAGGCGTAGAGTCCTCCCTCGTAGGGGAACCGCGTGGATAGCTCCATGATCACGAGCGAGCTGGGCACGAAGAATATCGCCCCAGAAATCACCCACAAGCTGAGGGACGGCGCGCCGTTATGCGCGGCCGCCGCAATCCACCTGGGCCCAAGGACCGAGGCGATATTGAAAAGCAGCACGTCCCAGAAACCCATCACGTGCCGAAGTTGGCTTTTTGGATCTGCGACGGCGGGCGGTTCGCTCACAGAGTGACGTCCAAGGCGGGAATCAATTGATCTTGCAGCCGGAAATCGCGCAGGAACGGATCGGACGAAGCTTCAAACTCGGACCACGGACCGAACAATGTTACGCGGCCTTCTTGCAGAAACACGATGCGATCGGCCAATTTTTTCGCCAAGTGCGTATCGTGCGTGACGACGATCGAAGTCTTGTGCATCGCTTGTTTCAATTTCAGGATCAGCGCGCTAGTGTGCGCCGCCATGATCGGGTCCACCATCGTCGTCGGCTCGTCGTACAGCACGGCCTCGGGATCCAGAGCCAGCGCCCGCGCGATGGCGACGGCCCGCTTCGTGCCGGTGCTGATTTCCGACGGCAGCTTATCGAGGAACTCCGTGACTTCGAGCATGTCCGCCAGCTCCGCTACGCGCGTCTGCATTTGCTCCAACGTCAAATCTTCGCGGCCCTCGAGCGGGAAGGCGATGTTTTCTCCGATCGTCAGCGAATCGAACAGCGCGCCCGATTGAAACACCATCGTCACGCGCCGGCGAATCGCGTTCAACTGCTCTTCGTTCCAATCCGTGATGTCTTGCCCCGCCACCAGCACGCGGCCTGCATCCGGCTTCAGAAAACCCAAAATGTGTTTGAGCGTGACCGATTTGCCCACGCCGCTGCGTCCCATAATCACGCAGGTTTCCCCGCGCTCCACTTGGAAGCTGACGTCGTCCAGCACGAGACCTTCGTCGAACGATTTCGAGACTCCGCGAAACTCGATGTAGGGCTCGCTCATTTGTTCTCGCCGCGCAGCGCGCGAAACTTTCCTCGCGTCCGGCGCTCCATTGTTCCCAAGAGGGAGGTCAGAATCAATCCATATTCTCTCTTGTGGCGGCGCGTTGCGAACTCGCGCTCAGAGATGTTCTCGCACGGACGGAACGGACTGAATCGGCGTCAATCTCGGCGCGGAGGCACAAATCTGCGCGGTGATCGGGCGGCTCAAATGTTGATAACGACGCACTCAATTCTGGTCGCTACGAACTTTATTGTAAGGCACGTAGAATCAGTATGATGCGTGGGATTTTCCAAACTCGATGAAATTTTCTACTCAAATCCCGCTTGACAACACCCAGCTTCCCGACTATATTAGCACTCGCCTTACAGGAGTGCTAAGTCACTCAGCGCTTCTGCCGGCAAGAATCCCAACACGAGAGACGCATAAACGAAACGGAGGACTTGCAAAGATGGCTGTCAACGTCACCCCTCTGCATGACCGCGTTCTGGTCAAGCGCATCGAGGAGAAAGAATCCATCAAGGGCGGCATCATCATCCCGGATTCTGCCAAGGAAAAGCCGCAAGAGGGCGAAGTGATCGCAGTGGGCGCAGGCAAGATCGAAAAGGGCGAGCGAATTCCGCTCGACGTCAAGGCCGGCGATCGCGTTCTGTTCGGCAAGTACAGCGGCAGTGAAATCCGCGTGGACGATGAAGAGTATCTGATTCTGCGTGAGGAAGAAATCCTCGCGAAACTTGGCGGATCCGCGAAAGCGGCGTCCGGACGCAAGTAACCTTCCCCCGCCCGGGCAACCGGCGCGGGGCCGAACTACGGCGGGCTGCAGTGCGCAGTGCGGATGTTGAGACGAGATTTGAAATCTAGAAGCTAGAAACCTAAATGATCAGGAGGAAGGATTCTTATGGCGAAGCAAATTGTGACTGGTGAAAATTCACGCCAGTCCATTCTGCGCGGCGTCAACGTTTTGGCGGACGCCGTGAAGATCACGCTCGGTCCCAAGGGCCGGAACGCCGTGATCGAAAAGAAGTTCGGCGCCCCGATTATCACGAAAGACGGCGTGACGGTGGCGAAGGAAATCGAGCTGCAAGATCCGCTCGAAAACATGGGCGCACAGATGGTTCGCGAAGTGGCGTCGAAGACGTCGGACGTGGCCGGTGACGGCACGACGACCGCGACCGTACTGGCGCAGGCAATCTTCCGCGAGGGCGTCAAGACCGTCGCGGCAGGAGCCAGCCCGACCGCCCTCAAGCGCGGCATCACGCGAGCGGTGGAAGTCGCGGTGGAAGAGATCAAGAAGCTTCATCGCGACGTCAAGGGCGATATGATCGCGCAAGTGGGCACGATCAGCGCCAACAACGACCGGCAAATCGGCAACATCATCGCCGAAGCCATGAAGAAAGTGGGCAAGGACGGCGTCATCACCGTCGAAGAATCGAAGACGATGGAAACGACGCTGGAAGTGGTCGAAGGCATGCAGTTCGACCGCGGCTACCTTTCGCCCTATTTCATCACAGACCCCGAACGCATGGAATGCGTGCTGGAAGACGTCTACATCCTTATCCACGAAAAGAAAATCAGCTCGATGAAGGACTTGCTGCCTCTGCTCGAGCAGATCGCCAAGATGGGCAAGCCCCTGATGATCATCGCCGAAGAAGTGGAAGGCGAAGCGCTGGCCACACTCGTCGTCAACAAGCTGCGCGGCACGCTGCAAGTCGCGGCCGTGAAGGCTCCTGGCTTTGGGGATCGCCGCAAGGCCATGCTCGAGGACATCGCCGTGCTGACCGGCGGCAAGGCCATCACCGAGGACCTGGGCATCAAGCTCGAAAACGTGAAGCCCGAGGACCTGGGTCGCGCCAAAAAAGTGACAATCGACAAAGACAACACCACGATCATCGAAGGCCGCGGCAAGACCTCCGAGATCGAAGGCCGCGTCAAGCAGATCCGAACGCAAGTCGAGGACACCACCTCCGACTACGATCGCGAGAAACTGCAAGAGCGGCTGGCGAAACTCGTCGGCGGCGTCGCGGTAATCAAGGTGGGTGCGGCGACCGAAGTCGAGCTAAAGGAAAAGAAGGCCCGCGTTGAAGACGCCATGCACGCCACACGTGCGGCGGTCGAAGAAGGCATAGTGGCCGGCGGCGGAGTCACGCTGGTGCGCTGCATAGCCGCTCTCGACAAGTTGAAGCTCGAAGGCGACGAAGCCATCGGCGTCAACATCGTAAAGCGCTCGCTCGAAGAACCGATGCGGCAGATCGCACTCAACGCAGGTTCCGAAGGCGCCATCATCGTCGGACGCGTGCGCGAATCGAAGGACGATAACTTCGGATTCGACGCCGAGACCGGCGAATACACCGACCTGATCAAGGCTGGCGTGATTGACCCCGCGAAGGTCACGCGCTTGGCCCTGCAAAACGCCGCTTCTATCGCGGCTCTGATGCTCACAACCGAAGCCTTGATCGCAGACATCAAGGAAGACGACAAGAAGTCGGCCGGCGCCGGCGGTCCTGGCGGTGGCGGCGGCATGGGCGGGATGTACTAACCTTCGCTCTTTGGGCCGTAACGGGCCCTTTCCGGAGTGGTCAAGCGGGGCGCGCGAACTGATCTCGGTTCGCGCGCCCCGTTTCATTTTGCGCGCGGCGCGTCACAGCTCGCGATACATCGTGTCCCCAAGCAGATCGTCGTTCCAGTATTCCGTGTGCGCCACCAGCGGCACGAACGCCTCCGCATCCGTGATGTTCATAATCCGCTGCGCCCCTCCCGCGTTGCCCGGAACGTCGTAATAGTGCAGCGGTGCGCTAACGATATCGAACCACGACCAGATGTTGATCCACTTCGCCGGACGAAACCCGTACGCGCGAATCATCGGTTGCCACGCCGCCGCGGCCGCCTGGCTCAATTCATCCGTGCTTCCCTTTGTGCGAAATAGAAATGCAGTCTTGTCCAGCGGAGATCCGAACGTCAGCATCAGCTTCGTCCGCTCCGTCACTTCCAGAACGTCGTGCGTTCGCCCTTCCGTCATCGCCAATTCATCCTCCAGCACAAGCTGGTTCAGAACATCGTACGAAATCACGGTGCCCAGTGAATGCCCCACTACCATCACCTTGGGATAAATCAGGTGTCCTTTGCCATCCGGTCCCGAGCGTGCCGCATAGACGGCGCCCACCACGT
>JBEKDK010000008.1:0-56247 GCA_050014395.1 Candidatus Acidiferrales bacterium
GCCCTAGAGGCCACGGGTTTATTTGGGGCAGACTATCTATTGGAGGGTTTTTACAAGGATTTGAAAGCGCAGTACTACGCGCTGCAACAGAAAACTGGGATATATCCCCACGGCTATGCCGAGTGGCTGGGAAAGCGACAAGATAACGAGTCAAATCGAATTTTATATCTAATGTTCACCGCCCAAAACGAACACGGAAAGACGCACATCCGTTCGGAAAACGGAGGAGCAATGTCAGAAAAAGACAAACCCACTTTCGATTATTTTATCTTGCTAGCGCGGGAATCGTGGGAGAAAAATCACACTGATTTGGTGCTGGCTAAGAGGGTGGTCGAAATGGGGAAACTTTTCGGTATCGACATCTCGCTTACGCCGGTTGCGCCGCGAGCGACCGAAAGTGCGACGCCGGATGTTCCCAAACTGCACGATAAGGTGCATTTCCTAACCGGCAATGCGGTTGGCACGATCACCGCCATCACACAAGGCGGGGCGATCATCCATATTCGGCTAGGAGCAACGGATCGCACTTTGACCGTTAATGATTTAAAAGCGAGTCCCGAGCATGGAGCGGGACACTGGAATGTAATCTCGCAGTGAGACGTTGCCCTAGAAATCCCCTGTCCCAAGCCCTGAGCCGTGGCCGCGTGGTAAAATGTGGCTGTGATTCCAAGAGACAATCAACGGCGTTGGTGTCTAGCGTATCGCAAGGCCGAAGCTGGCGGCGACAGGATCCACTACATCGGGCGTGGCTTTGGCACTAAAGAAGAAGCCGATAAGTATTTTGCGCGGGTAAAAGACACGCCGGAATACGCCGGACTTCCGTTCTTGCGTGTGACGTATCGGGAGCCGCTAGCGCCTCCAAAGAAGCGCCGCAAGGATTCACGCCGCCAATCGCGCCACTGATTTTGGACAAGTTTTGTAGCCCAAGTAGCCCAACTGAGACAGGATTTAAGAACCTCAAAAACCCGCAAGCAACGGACAATAAGGCATTTAGATTTTTACGCCCCATTGTGGGCTCCCTTGGGTCTCTCCGGTGAATTCAAAAGTGTTCAGGCCGGTTTCTTCCACGAGCACGCGTTCGAGCTTGGCGTGCGGAAATGCGCGTAAGCGTCGAAAAATCTCGATGCAGAGATTTTCAGTCGTGGGCACGGTTTCGCGAAACACGTCCACCTGCTCGTTCAAATATGTGTGGTCGAACGGTTCGAGCACTTCCCTGGCGACGAACGCGTCCAGGTCGGCCAAATTGGCGATCATTCCGGTCTCAGGATTTACGCGGCCAGAGACCGCCACTTCCACCACGTAATTGTGGCCGTGGCCGTACGGATTGTTGCATTTGCCGTAGGCGCTCCAGTTTTCATCGTCACTCAATTGCGCGCTGTGCAGCCGATGCGAAGCCGCAAACGAATATCGGCGGGTGAGGTGCAGCTTCATCGTCCTCTGCGCCACCGCATTCATGATCGCGCGCTCCCGTTCGTTTCGCCGTAGCAATCCACAAACAAGTCGGGCGTTTCGTACAAACGCACGCGATGCAATCGCCCGACGGCGATCTTTGATTCGAGCAAGCTCCAAATCGTCGCGGCGATGTTTTCGCACGTCGGGATTTTGCCGGCGAGCTCAGGCACGTCGTAATTCAGAAAGCGGTGGTCCATGCGCTCCATGATTTCGTCTTGCAGCACGCGCTTCAGTTCCTTCAGGTCGAGCACCATCCCGGTAACCGGATCGGGTTCGCCGGCCACGGTGACTTCCAGCACGTAATTGTGGCCATGACCGTGAGGATTGTTGCACTTGCCGAAGACGCGGCGATTTTCCTCCGGCGAAAGCGCCGGGTTGTTGTAGAGATGCGAAGCCGAAAACTCGATTTTGCGCGTGATGTAAACCATGGCGAATGTTGGTGCGACTACGATAAAAGCTTGGGCGTTTTGCGCTTCCCCATTCGTACTCTCAATTCGATGCGCGGCGAATCGCTGCGGATGCGGCGCTCAGGGCTTCGGCGCGCCGCCCGGCCCGCTTACGCGAACCTCCCGCCCTTTCCAGGCAACCGTGCCGCGAAGGTATTGCAGTTCAGACCAGAGCAAAGCCGCGGCGTAGAGCAGAAATCCTGGCACATAGTATAGGGCATAGCGGGCGGGAAAACGATTTCGACGCAGCCCCGCAGCGTAGGCGGCGTGCCGGCCGGCCAGCAAAACCGCACCGAGCACTCCAAGCCACACGCGCAGAGGAGTGAGCAACAGAAGGATCAGCGGAACCCACGGCACCGTGACCAACAATTCGTGCGCAGCATCTTTCGCCGTGCCTCCCATCAGCGGATAGAGATTTTTCGCCCATCCCTGCCACATGGCTCGGAAGCTGCGGTACATCCGCACGCGCACGCGGCCGGCGCCCGAAACGAAAAAGATGCGGATGCCGGCGGCCTTGGCGAGCTTGGCGAGCGCTACGTCTTCGAGCACTTCATCGGCGACGGCTTCGTGGCCGCCGATCGTGTCGTAAATCTCGCGGCGAATCAGCAGATACTGCCCGTTGGCCGCGGCCTGCGGCGAATCCGGATCGCTGACGGCCGCGAAGGAATAGCGCAAGGCCAGGCGCACATAGACGAACGGGATGAGCGCGCGCTCCCACCACGTGGGCGTCTGTTGCTCCGGCGAGTAGGAGACGACTCTCGCGCCGGTCGCTGCGGCGTCGGCCAGGGCCGCGGCGGTCGAGCCGGGCAAATGCTCAGCGTCGGCGTCGGTGAAAAGCAGCCACGCAGAGCTGGCCTGCGCTGCGCCGAGCGACGCCGCGTGGTTCTTCCCCACCCAGCCCGCGGGCAGATCGTGCGTTTCGAGAACGCGCAAATGCGGAACTTCGGCGCGCAGCCGATCGAGTTCAGCCGCGGTGCCATCGGACGATTGATCGTTGACGACGATGATCTCCGCGATTTCCGGTTGGCTTGCGAGCGAGAGCACGGCGCGCGCGATGGTCTCTTCTTCATTGCGCGCGGGAACGATTGCGGAGACTGATTCGGAAGCGTGCATGAGCGCGGGCGCGAAGAAGCGGCTCGCCCCGTTTCGACGCGAAGCGTATCATATGCGATGCGGAGGCGCGATGAAGCGCAAGATCCTGGGCGGAGTGGGGCTGGTGCTGGCCGCGGCGGTGCTGTGGGTTTTTGCTGCGCCGAGTTATCGCCAAGGCGAAGCGAGCCTGGCGGGCCGGCGCGCGCAAGATTTCGCTTTTACGCTCGACGGGCAAACCAAGCATCTCTCCGATCTGCGCGGCCACGTGGTGGTGCTGAATTTCTGGGCTTCGTGGTGCCCGCCGTGCGTCGAAGAAACACCGTCGCTGAACGAGTTGCAAGCGGCCATCGCTCCGCAAGGCGGCACGGTGTTGGGAATCAGCATCGATGAAGACCCAGCCGCGTACGAAAAATTTCTGCAAGACCAGCACGTCACATTCCCGACCTTCGACGATCAATCCGGTAAAACGCCCGGGATTTACGGAACGTCGATGTATCCGGAAACTTACGTGATTAACCGCGATGGCCGCATCGCCCGCAAGATCGTCGGCCCGCAAGATTGGCAAAACCCCGCAATGGTCGAATCCATTGAAGCCGTCCTGAAACAGAATTAGGCCGGGTTAGCTCCCCGGAAGTAGGAAGCCGCTCTGCCGCCTTTCGTCCGCTAACTATCTGAATTCAAGCGATATATTGGATACGCGACAGGCGAGGTACTAGCCCGCGGATACCGGCGCAAATCCAACCCTCGCGCTATCCCCTGCGCCCTTTCCCGCGCCGACGATATATGCATGTTCAAGCGGTGCCTTTTCGTCACGCTGGCCGTAGGCTTCCTGACATCCGCCAGCGCGGTGCGCTTGGTCGCGATTCCCGACACGCCAAGCCGGCCCATGCCGCGCGCGCCGCAGGGCATCTGCTACTGCGGATGCGACGAGATGGTGGACTACACGCGCTGCATGATGATGTGCGACCTGTCGCAATACGCGGATCGCTGGTGGGCTGCGTCATGCCACAAGCGCGCACTGACGCCCGCGCGCGGGCCCGCACCCGCATCCGCGCCTGCGAAACCCGCGTTCCACACCAGCCGCCGCTATCGCTACCTACAAGCTCAAAATCAGCCTTCCACGAAGCCGGGCGCGACGCACGGCCGGGCGCTCTAGACCCACGAGTCAGGTTGCGTCTCGCTTCCCAGCCGAAGCGGATCGCGATAATCTGTGCGGCAGTCGTGAAAGTATGGCGGCCACGAACAATCGCCGAACGCAATTCCCGGTGCTGCGCTGGGTGGGCCTGATCTGGCTCGCGGTGTGGATTCCCGTCATGGCACGGACTTACGGTTGGGAAAACTTTCTGCGCATGTGTGATGTTGCCGTGTTTCTGACCGCCATCGGACTCTGGTATTCCAACTCGCTGCTGCTTTCGAGCCAAGCCGTCGGCGTCCTGCTGCCCAGCCTCGCGTGGTGCCTGGATGCGGGCTGGCGATTGCTCCTCGGACACAATCTAATCGGCGGCACGGAATATATGTGGGACGCGCAATTCCCTCTTCTGCCGCGCCTGCTCTCGCTTTTTCACGTCGCGTTGCCGATCGTGCTGATTTGGGCGCTGGTGCGCACGGGTTACGATCGGCGCGGATTGTGGCTGCAGATGGGGATCTTCGCGGTATTGCTTGCGGTGTCGCGATTTCTGCCCGCGGCGGATAACTACAATTTCGCCTACCTCGATCCGATTTTCCATCGAGCGTGGGGACCGGTGCCGCTGCATTTCGCGGTGATCATGGCGGGAGCGCTGGTGGCGTTTCTGCCGGCGCACTGGATTTTCCGGCGTTTCCTGCCCGCGGCGGAAAATTTGAACCGTGCGAATTAATCGGAGAGATCGCCGGTCTATTGCGGGTTGCCTTGGGTGGATGAAGCCGCCGGCGCGGGCGAGGGTGGCACAGAAGTGGCTGGCGAGGAAGGATACGTGATGTTCTGCAACGACGCCGCATCCCAACCGCCGCCCAGCGCCTTGATCAGCAGCACCGCGGCGGTCATGCGCCGCGCGCGAAGATCCACCGCGACGCGCTCATCCGCGAGCGCGCTGCTCTGCGCAGTCGTGACCTCAAGATAACCCGTCACGCCGCCTCGGTATCGCGTGACCGATAGCGAAAGCGAATGCTGCGCCGCCGCAACCGCCGCGTCTTGCGTCGCAGCTTCTTGCTCGAGGATGCGCAGCGCAGCGAGATTGTCCTCGACCTCCTGAAACGCCGTCAGCACCGATTGCCGATAATTGGCGACGGCCTGATCGTAGACGGCCCACGCTTGCTGGTTCGCGGCGTGACGGCGACCCGCATCGAAAATTGTTTCGAGCGCGCTCGCGCCGACTGACCACAGCGTCGATGGTCCGCTGATCAAATTCGTGATCTTGCCGCTCTCAAAGCCCCCATCCGCACTGAGCGTGATCGCCGGATAGTAAGCGGCCTTGGCGACGCCGATGCCCGCATTGGCCGCGGCAACATTGCGCTCGGCCTCAGCGACGTCCGGCCGGCGCTCCAGAATTTGCGACGGCACCGCGGCGGGAATCGCGGGCGGCCCGGCCTCCAGCGGCGCGGAAGCGATGCTGAATTCCTCCGGCGGCTTGCCGATCAGAACCGCAATGGCGTGCTCGTATTGCGCGCGTGCGACGTGCACGTCCTGCGCTTCGGCGCGTGTGGTTTCCAACTGCGTTTCCGCCTGCGCAACGTCCACTTCGGAGGCCACGCCGCCCTCGTGCCGATTCTTCGTCAGGTCCAGCGCCTTGGTGTAATCGCCGACGGTGGAATCGAGCAACTGCGCGTCTGCGTCCAGCGTGCGCAATTGGAAGTAGTCGACGGCGAGTTCGGATTGCAGGCTTAGCTGCACGGCGGCGAGTTCGGCGGCGCTGGCCTGCGCGTTCGCGCGCGCTTCTTGCACGGTCCGGCGCACGAGCCCCCAGATATCGGGCTCCCAGCTCACATCGAATGGCACCGCCAAATCGGCGTAGGTCGCGCCGGCCGAAGTGCCCGCCTCAGGTTTGTTGTTCGAGATATGATTGCCGCTGGCGTACGGCGCGACGGAGAGCGTCGGATAGTATCCGGCGCGGTAGTAGCGAACCAGCGCGCGCGCCTGATTGAATTGCGCCTGCGCGGCTTTCAGCGATTGATTTGAAACGGTCACCTGCGCTTCGAGGCTGCTTAGTTGCGGATCGCCGAAAAGCTCCCACCAATTTCCGCCCAACTTCGCGTCGGCCGGCTGCGCAAGCTGCCAATTCGGATCTTCTTTATAGTTTTGCGGGAGATCGAATGCTGGCCGATGGTAATTCGGCCCGACGACGCAACCGCACGCGACGATTGCCAGCGTCACGGGCAACGCTGCCAGCAGCGCGCGCCGCGAATTTGCGTTGCGCGCCCACGCCGCATGCCACGCCTTCATTGGCCCGCGCCCTGCGTCGAGTTGGTCGCGGCGATATGCACCGGCGTTCCATCGACGATGGAATCCGGCGGGTTGGTGACAATCCACTCATCGCCGGTCAATCCGGCGACGATTTGGGTCTCATTGCCGTAATCGCGGCCGATCGTGACGCTCGTCAGCACGGCGCGATTGCCATTTTGGACCGTGACCACGTGCAAGCCATCGGCGCGAAACAGCAGCGCGCTGACCGGCACGACGAACGATGGGCCCGCCGAGGGCATCTGGAGGCGCATTTCCGCATACGCGCCGGGCAGCAACTCGCCCGTGGGATTGTCGACGTAAAATTCCGCCCGCAGCGTTCGTGAACTTGTATCGACGGATTTCGCCGTGCTGAATAGAGTCGCCGGGAATTGTCGGCCGGGAAATTCAGGTAATTCGAGGTCCGCCTTCAGGCCGGGCTTGGCACCGGCGGAATCCGCCTGCGGAATGCTCACATAAACGCGCAATCGCTGAGTGAACGCGATGTGAAACAATTCCCGCGCCGTGCCGCCGGTGGCGCCCGCGTCGACCAACGCTCCGATGTCTATATTGCGCGCGGTAATCACACCGTCGAACGGCGCGTAAATCTTCTCAAAGGATTGCAGGTCTTCCAGGCGCTTGACGTTGGCCGCGGCCGAAACCAGCGCGGCACGTTTGGCCTCGAAATCGCCTTCGGCGTTATCGGTATCTTGCTTCGACACCGAATCGGTTTTCAACAAACCTTCGTAGCGATCCGCCGTTATTTTCGCCAGGTTCACATTGGCTTGCGCGGTGGCTTCATCGGCGCGCGCCTGCGAAAGTTGCTGGTCGACTTCCGGCGTCTCAATCTCCGCCAGAAGCTGTCCCTCCGTCACGTGCGCTCCGATGTCCACGTACCACTTTTTCAAATACCCATTCGTGCGCGCGTAGATCGGGGAGTCTATGAATGCCTGGATATCCGCGGGCAGAACAATTTCGTCGGAAGCGTTCTGCCGCGTGGGATGAACGACGGCGACATAAGGAACCGACATTTCGTCAGTTTCCTTGCGCACCTCCGCTCGGGTGCGCAGTCGCGGAATGATGCCCGCCACCACAACCACGGCAACAATCACCAAGAAAATAATTATCGCGAGCGGGCTTAGCCTGCGCCGCTGCCCCGGTCCGTGTGTTTCGGGTTGCTTACCGCCCAGATTCTGATCTTCGTCCATGGAATAAGGTAGACTCCCCTACCCAATCTTCTTCCAGCTTACCGTCGCCGCGTTTTGCGGCGTGTCACGCGTTGGCCTTACGGCCTTCCAGCCATTCGTGGACGCTGCTGAATACGATCGGCACGAACAGCAACGTCGAAATCGTGGCGAACAGCAACCCACCGATCACGGCACGCCCAAGCGGAGCATTCTGCTCTCCGCCTTCGCCGAGCCCGAGCGCCATTGGAAACATTCCGATGATCATCGCCAGCGCCGTCATCAGCACGGGGCGAAATCGCGTAAAGCCCGCTTGCGAAGCGGCCTCGCTCGGCGATTGTCCTTCGCTCAACTGCTCCTTGGCAAAGCTCACCACGAGGATGCTATTCGCCGTGGCCACGCCCATGCACATGATCGCTCCGGTCAGCGCTGGAACGCTGAGCGTGGTGCCGGTGACAAACAGCATCCAGATGATCCCCGCGAGCGCCGCCGGCAACGCAGAGATAATAATGAGCGGATCCATCCACGATTGGAAGTTCACCACGATCAACAAATAGACGAGCAGGATCGAGAAGACCAGCCCGCCGAGCAATCCCAAATACGACGAACGCATCGTTTCAAGCTGCCCGCGCACGATAATCTGCGATCCGCGCGGAAGATATTGCCGCGCCGAGTCCACCAGCTTCATCACGTCGCCGCCGACGCCGCCGAGATCGCGTCCTTGCACGGCGCCGAAAATGTCGAGCACCGGCTGAACGTTGTAGTGCGAAACGGTTCCCTGTTCCTCGCCGAGGGTGATCGCGCTGATGTTGCTCAAAATCTGCGGCGTCCTTCCGCTCGGCCCCGTCACCGGAGTGTTCTCAATGTCTTGCAGCGTATCGTTGCGATATTGGGGCGTCTGCGAAGCGATCGTATAGGTCACGCCGTTTTTCGGATCGAGCCAGAACGCCGGGTTGGTCTGGAAGCTGCCGCTGAGCGACACCAGAAGATTGTTGGCGACGTCGCGCTGCGTGAAGCCCACTTCATTTGTCATGGTGCGGTCGACGGTCACGTTCAGGAGCGGCTCGTCAAATTTTTGGTGTATGCGCAAATCCACCGTGCCGGGCACCTGGCGAACCTCATTCAGCAGACGGCCGGCGAAAACACGATTCGCGTCCAGATTTGGACCCACAACCTGGATATCGATCGGCGCAGGCAACCCGAAATTCAGGATTTGGCTGACCATATCGGCCGGAAGAAAATAAAACTGCACGCCCGGATAATCCCGCGCGAGGCGCAGACGCAAATCGTGCACGTATGCGGCAGTGGGCCGATGTTTTTCGCCCAGCACCACTTGAATATCGGCGTCGCCAGGACCGATTGGCGCCGAATTGGAATACGAAAGATTGATGCCGCTGTACGGCAGGCCGATGTTGTCCACAATGCTGTCGAGTTCCGTCGCCGGAATCGTCTGGCGGATCGACCCTTCCACCTGATCGCAAATGCGCGCGGTTTCCTCGATGCGCGTCCCGGTGCGAGCGCGCATGTGCAGCTTAAATTGCCCGCTGTCCACGGCCGGAAAGAAATCCTGCCCGAGCCACGGCAGCAGTGCGAAAGAAAGCAAGCAGAAGCCGAGGAAGCAGATCCCGAATATTCGCTTACGCGCCATCGCCGCCTCAAGCCACGAGTGATACCACGCGCGAAAATGCTCGAATCGTCGCTCGAAATTGAGTTGCAGCCTCCCGAAGAAACTGGTCGAAGGCGGCGGCGCGTTGCCTTCCACATACGTGTGGCCACGAAGCAGGTATTTAGCCATCGTCGGCACGAGCGACCGGGAGAGCACGTAGGACGCGAGCATGGCGAAAACCACCGCTTCGGCCAGCGGCACGAACAAATAGCGCGCCACACCCGTCAGGAAAAACATGGGCACAAAGACGATACAGATCGCGAGCGTGGATACGAGCGCGGGCACGGCAATCTGCTGCGCGCCGTCCAGAATGCCGTGTTCGAGTTCCTTACCCATTGCGAACTGGCGATGGATGTTTTCGATGGCGACCGTGGCGTCGTCCACCAGAATTCCAACCGCCAGCGCCAAGCCGCCGAGCGTCATGATGTTGATCGTTTCGCCCAAGGCGCTCATGCAGATGATCGATATCAGGATCGAAAGCGGAATCGAAACCGCGATAATCACCGTGCTCCGCCAACTGCCCAGGAACAACAAGATCATCAAACCGGTCAGGCACGCGGCGATGGTCGCTTCGCGGACCACGCCTGAAATCGCCGCGCGCACGAATATGGATTGGTCCACCAGCGGACGAACCTTTACACCCGGCGGCAAAGTGGCAAGAATTGCCGGCAGGTCCGCCTTGATCTGCGAAATAATGTCCAACGTCGAAACGTCGCCGGTCTTTAGAATCGTCATCAAGATGGAGCGCTGCCCGTTCACACGCACCACATTCGTTTGTGGCGGAAAGCCGTCGCGCACCTGCGCAACGTCGTGTATGTAAGTCGTCGTGCCGTTGACGGTTCTGATCGGCAGGTCGTTTAGCTCATTCACAGTTCGCGGGCTGCCGTTCAGTTCCACGTCGTACTCGAACGACCCGATCTTCGATGTGCCCGAGGGCAGAATCAGGTTCTGCGCGCTAATCGCATTGACGACGTCCAGTGGCGAAAGCCCCTTGGACTGCAACGCCTGCGTATTCAAATCCACCATCACCTGACGCTGCTTCCCACCGTACGGATACGGGATCGCCGCGCCTTGCACGGTGGCCAACTGGTTGCGGATGAAATTCGCGCCAAGATCGAACAACTGCTGTTCGGAAAGGCCCTGCCCCGAAAGATCCAATTGCAAGATGGGCACGCTCGAGGCCGTGTAGTTGATGATCAGCGGAGGCGTGGCGCCGGGCGGGAGAAATCGCAGGACGGTCTGCGAAACGCTGGTCACCTGGGCGAGAGCGGTATCTACGTTGGCGCCCTGGTGGAAGAAAATCTTTTCGATGGCAATGCCGTTGAGCGACTGCGATTCAATGTGCTCGATGTTGTCCACCGTCGTCGTCAGCGTGCGTTCGTGCAGCGTGACGATGCGGTCGGCCATCTGTTCGGCTGAAAGGCCTTGATACCCCCACAGCACGCTGATCACCGGAATGTTGATGTTCGGAAAAATGTCGACAGGCGTCCGCAGAATCACCAGCGGCCCCAGAATCAGGACCACCAGCGCGGCGACAACGAAGGTGTATGGTCTGCGGAGTGCGAGCCTAACGATCCACATGCGGGAACTTCCGACCCCCTTCAAACGGCAGGACTAATGATTATAGATGTTTTCCAGCGAAAATCCGGTTCAACAAGTTTTCAATCGCCCCTTCCAGTGAAAGTTACCGAGTTGCAGGAGCCACCTCGCCCCCTGCCGGTCCGCCAACGCGCGCCGCAATGAAACAATTAAATTACGCGAGCGCGTTCAGCGCTCCGCCGCAACTCCCGTATAATAGCCGGTTCAAGACCGGCCCGGTGAAGGGCCTGATGACGGCGTTATAGAATGTTGATGCGGGGTCGATCCATCTTAAAACGTGCTGCGATCGCCGCTGTTGCGGCGGTTGCGCTTGTTTATGTGGGCGACACGCTCTCCGTATGGCACAGGATGTCGAAGCACATCGCCAACGACCCGCTGACCACGCTGACAACCCAACCCATTATCGAGATACCGCACAAGGATGGCCGCGCTGAAATCGTTCTGGGTCAGGCGCAAACCCAAACGTGCGTGCGCTCACTATTCCCGCACAGCGGCTATAGCCCGTGCTGGTACGTGGCGCGGCAGAATCAGTCGCCAATCGTGATGATGCTGCTGCCGGCGGTGGCGGCTGCGGGCCGGATGTAACTACGTATGCCATATCCAGACACGTGCAGCGACGTTCGCCCTGCAATGTGATTTAAGATACTGAAATACTTAGCCGACGTAACGTTTCCGGCGCTAAATCCGTCCAATAGATTTATATGCCATCGGGACAGAAGGAGTTGAAACTTAGCAGCGGGCAGCGATAATCGCCAGCGACACCGCACCGCAGATCATGCGGACTACACGAGGGACATGCGGCCTGAGCATTGCGTCTGCGTCATGACGCCGAGGCGTTCTGTTGCGCCCCTGTAGGTGAAGAAAACGACTACACACAATGAGTGACTACAAAAGTTCGCCTCTACCCCCAGACGCCTCCAGCACTCGGGTGGTTACTCAGCCTCCGCGCGATCCTGCGGAGCCTCCGGACTTCGGGGAGCGAAAGAAAAGCCACTGGTGGATCTGGGCGGTTCTGATCGCAGTGGTGTTGATCGGCGTATTCATCTATTACAGGGAAAAGTCCGCCGCCGCAGCAGCCGCAGCAGCTAAGGCCGCTCAAGCGCCGCGCGCGGTGGCGGTGGTCACGACGACAGCGAGCAACGGAAGCATCGGCGATTACGTGGAAGCACTGGGCACCGTCACGCCGGTCTACACGGTTTCGATAACGGCGCGCGTGCAGGGGCAAATCATGGAGGTTCACTACAAAGAGGGCCAGACAGTTCACAAGGGAGATCCCCTGATCGACATCGACCCTCGCCCCTATCAGGCGGCGCTCACTCAGGCACAAGGACAGCTGGCGCACGATTCGGCCGTGCTGGCCGAAGCGAAAATCGATCTAGATCGTTACCAGCAAGCCTTCAATCAGAACGCCATCGCCGGTCAGCAGGTCGATGATCAGCAACAGATGGTCAAGCAGGACGAAGGGACCGTGCAGAACGATCAGGGCACAGTCGCAAACGCTACGGTCAACCTGGTCTATTGCCACATCACTTCGCCGATCGATGGGCGCATTGGCCTGCGCCTCGTCGACCCGGGAAACATCGTTCAAGGCGGCAGCACCAACCCGCTGGTCGTCGTGACGCAAATACAGCCGATCACCGTGATTTTCAACGTGGCCGAAGATTATCTGCCGAAGATTCAGAAGCAGATGAAGCAAGGGACCAAACTGAGCGTGGACGCTCTGGATCGCACGCAGGAGCAGAAGATCGCTTCCGGCGTGGTATCGACGCTGGACAACGAAGTGGATACGACCACCGGAACCGTAAAATTGCGCGCGACCTTCGCCAACACCGATGAAGCGCTTTTCCCGAACCAATTCGTGAACGCCAAGCTTCTGCTCGATACGGAAAACAACGTCACCTTGGTTTCCGCCGCGGCGATTCAGCGCAACGCGCAAGGCGCTTTCGTTTACGTCGTTAAGTCCGACCAGACCGCTTCCGTGCGCACCGTCACAGCCGGCACGACCGACGGCACGAACACCGTGGTGCAGGGCGTGAATCCCGGCGAAGTTGTCGTCATCAATGGCTTTGACAAGCTCCAGGACGGCGCGAAGGTCACCACGCGAAACCCGCAATCCGGCTCGGGTTCATCCTCCGGAGGCCAAGGCAGCGGGCAAGGCAATGCCCCGAGCGGCGGCCACGGCCATGGCGCCGGCGCCGGTACGAGCGGATCAAGCTCCGGCGGCCACTCGCAGCAGAGCGGGAGCAGCAGTCCGTGAACCCGTCTGCACCGTTCATCCTCCGGCCGGTCGCTACGTCGTTGCTGATGGCGGCGATTCTGCTGGCAGGCTTCGTCGCGTTCACGCAACTCCCGATCTCCGCCCTGCCGGAAGTCGATTACCCGATCATTCAAGTCGTCACGTTTTATCCGGGCGCGAGTCCTGACGTGATGGCCTCGTCCGTAACCGCCCCGCTCGAGCGCCAATTCGGGCAGGTGCCAGGCCTCAATCAGATGACGTCGACGAGTTCGGAAGGAAGCTCGATCATCGTCCTGGAGTTCGCGCTCGATCTCAATATCGACGTCGCGGAGCAAGAAGTCCAAGCTGCGATCAACGGATCCCAGAGCTACCTTCCACCCGATCTGCCCACTCCGCCGATCTACAGCAAAACCAACCCCGCTGACGCGCCCATCCTCACGCTCGCGCTGACTTCCGACACGATGCCGCTTTCGCAGATCGAGGATCTGGCGGACACGCGCCTAGCCCAGAAGATTGCGCAATTGCCGGGCGTCGGCTTGGTCAGCATCGGCGGCGGACAAAAACCCGCCGTTCGCGTACAAGTGAATCCGGCGGCGCTTTCCTCGTACGGCATCAATCTGGAGGATGTCCGCTCGGCTCTGCAGCAACAAAGCCTGGACCAAGCCAAAGGCACGTTCGACGGACCGCATCAGGACTACCAGATCGACGCCAACGATCAATTGGTGACGAGCGACGATTACAAGAAAATCGTGATCGCGTATCGCAATGGCGCGCCGGTTTTGGTGTCGGACGTAGCTACGGTTGTGAATGGCGTGGAGAACCAAACCCAAGCCGCTTGGGTAAACCAGACTCCGGCCGTGATTCTGAATATCCAGCGGCAACCCGGCGCGAACATCATCCAGGTGGTGGATCGCATCGAGCAGTTGCTTCCGTTGCTTGGAACCAACTTGCCCGCCGCGGTGCACATGTCGATCGTCACCGACCGCACGACGACGATTCGCGCGTCGGTCGAGGACGTCGAATTCGAGCTGATGCTGACGGTGGCCTTGGTCGTGATGGTGATCTTTCTGTTCCTGCGGAATCTTTCCGCGACGGTGATCCCGAGCATCGCCGTGCCGGTTTCAATCGTCGGAACCTTCGGCGTGATGTATCTGGCGGGCTACAGTCTCGACAATTTATCGCTGATGGCGCTGACGATCTCCACAGGTTTCGTCGTGGACGACGCCATCGTGATGATCGAGAATATCGTGCGCTTCATTGAAGAAGGCGACCCGCCGCTCGAAGCCGCGATGAAGGGCTCCAAGCAAATCGGCTTCACCATCGTTTCGCTGACGATTTCATTGATCGCCGTTTTGATTCCCCTGCTTTTCATGGGTGATATCGTCGGCCGGCTCTTCCGCGAATTCGCTGTTACGCTGAGCGTCACGATTCTGGTCTCCGCGGTCGTCTCGCTCACGCTCACGCCCATGATGTGCTCGCGCCTCTTGCACCACACGCCCGTGTCGCAACAGGGGCGCTTCTACCGCTGGTCGGAGCGCGTCTGGGAGAAAATCATCGACTTTTACTCCAGAACGCTGCGCTGGGTTCTGCAATTTCAGACGGCCACGCTTTTCGTTGCGGCTGCCACTTTGGTCTTGACCATCCTCCTTTACATCTTCGTGCCCAAGGGATTTTTCCCCGTGCAGGACACCGGTCTGATCCAGGGAATCTCCGAAGCCGCCCAGACCGCATCGTTTGACGAAATGGCCAGCCGCCAGCAAGACGTGACGGCGGTAATTCTGAAGGATCCCGCCGTCGATAGCCTTTCTTCCTTCATCGGCGTTGACGGCACGAACACTACGCTGAACAGCGGGCGCATCCTGATCAATCTCAAGCCGATCGAGACCCGCAAGATCAGCGCTTCGGACGTCATCCGCCGATTGCAACCGCAGCTGGCGAAGGTGGACGGCATAACGCTCTACATGCAGCCCGTGCAGGACCTCACCGTCGAGGATCGCACCAGCCGCACGCAATACCAGTACACACTGGAAGACCCCGACGCATCGGAACTCGATCGATGGACAAGGCGATTCGTCGCGAAACTGAAGCAACTTCCCGAACTTCAGGACGTCGCCACCGATCAGCAGACCGGCGGCTTGGCGGAAACTCTGGTCATCGACCGCGTCACAGCCTCGCGCATGGGAATTTCGCCGCAAATGATCGACGAAACCCTTTACGACGCGTTCGGGCAGCGCCAAATCTCAACGCTCTACACGCAGTTGAACCAATATCACGTGATTCTGGAAACGCTGCCGAGTTTCCAGGCGAATCCCAGCAACCTCAACAATATCTACGTACGTTCGGGAAATGTGACTTCGGCCGGCACCTCTACCACACCGGCCAACGCCGGCGGCTCCAGCAATCCCAACACCGCGGTTGCGGTGCCAAGCCTTGTCAGCACTGGATCGAGTACGCCAGCTCCCGGCCCATCGGGGTTGAGCCCTACCTCGATCTCGTCCTCGCTCACGCTTCCCGTGGTCACAACCGTGAACGGCGGCGCTGTGCCACTGAGTGCGATTGCCCATTTCGAGCCCACCAGTACGCCGCTGCTGATTACGCATCAGGGGCAATTCCCTGTGGTCACGGTGTCGTTCAATCTCGCGTCCAACGCATCCCTGGGTGACGCCACCGACGCCATCGACAAAGTCCAGAAGAGCATGAATATGCCGCTGAGCATCCAGACGGCATTTCAGGGCTCGGCCGCGTCGTTCCAGGCGTCGCTGACCAATGAGCCGTTGCTGATTCTGGCGGCGCTCGTGACGGTGTACATCGTTCTCGGCGTTCTGTACGAAAGCTACATCCATCCGATCACGATTCTCTCCACGTTGCCCTCGGCCGGAGTCGGCGCGATCCTGGCGCTGCTCATCTGCGGACAATCGCTGAACGTCGTTTCGCTGATCGGCATCATCTTGTTGATCGGCATCGTGAAGAAGAACGGGATCATGATGGTGGACTTCGCTCTCGAAGCGGAAAGAACCGAAGGCAAGACAGCGGAAGACTCCATCTATCAAGCTTGTTTGCTGCGATTTCGGCCCATCATGATGACGACGATGGCCGCCCTGCTCGCCGGCCTGCCGCTCGCTTTGGGCACGGGCATCGGTTCTGAGTTGCGTAAACCGCTCGGCATTTCCATGGTCGGCGGCCTGCTCCTCAGCCAGATTCTTACGCTGTACACCACGCCGGTGATTTACATCTTCTTCGACAAGCTCGCGAAAAAATACTTCCCGGAGCCCAGCAATGAGCCCGGCGCGCCGCCCGAAGCCGTGCCGGCCGATTGACGATGAGCCTGTCCGCTCCATTCATTCGCAGACCGGTGGCCACAACGCTGCTGACCGCGGCCATTGTGCTCGCCGGCGGCGTGGCGTTTTTGGAACTCCCCGTTTCACCGCTGCCACAAGTGGATTTCCCGACGATCTCCGTGGGAGCCAGCCTGCCCGGCGCCAGTCCCGAAATCATGGCCTCCGCCGTGGCCACGCCGCTCGAGCGCCAATTCGGCCGCATCTCCGGCATCACGGAAATGACTTCCTCCAGCGGCTTGGGATCGACCAACATCACTCTGCAATTCGATTTGAACCGCGATATCAACGGCGCGGCGCGTGACGTTCAAGCGGCCATCAACGCCGCCCGCAGCTATCTGCCCGCCAACCTGCCGAGCAATCCGACGTATCGCAAAGTGAATCCGGCCGATGCGCCGATCATGATTATCGCGTTGCAATCGAATGTCTACGATCGCGGAGCGCTCTACGACGCGGCATCCACGATCATGGCTCAGCGATTGTCTCAGGTGCAGGGCGTGGGCCAGGTCAACGTGGGCGGAGGCGCGCTGCCCGCCGTGCGCGTGGAAGTGAATCCGAACCAATTGAACAGCTACGGTTTGGGTCTTTCGAGCGTTGCGGCCGTGCTCAGGCAACAAAACGCGAATCTGCCGAAGGGCCAGATCAAGAATGGCAGCACGAGCGAAGACATTCTGGCCAACGACCAGTTGCTGACCGCCGATCTCTACAAACCGTTGATCGTCGGCTACCACAACGGCGCCGCCATCAAGCTTTCCGACGTGGCCGACGTTCAAGAGTCCGTCGAAAATGTGCGCAGCGCCGCGTATATCAACGGCAAGCCCGGCGTATTGCTCATCATCACGCGCCAGCCCGGCGCCAACATCATCTCCACCGTCGATAGCGTCCGCGCTGCTCTGCCGTCGCTCCAGGCTTCGATTCCCGCAGGGATTGATCTGACTGTCGTGATCGATCGCACCACCACGATCCGCGCCTCGGTCACCAACGTTGAAGATACGCTGATGATCGCCATCGGCCTGGTGATCCTGGTTGTGTTCTTTTTCCTGCGCAACGTCCGGGCCACGCTGATTCCCAGCGTGGCTGTCCCGGCTTCGCTGATCGGCACGTTCGGCGTGATGTATCTGTGCGGCTACAGCTTGGATAATTTATCGCTGATGGCGCTTACGATCTGCACCGGATTCGTCGTGGACGACGCCATCGTGGTGATCGAAAACATCACGCGCTATCTCGAGCAGGGAATGTCTCCGATGGACGCCGCTCTCAAGGGCGCTGCGGAAATCGGCTTCACTGTGCTTTCGATCAGCCTTTCGTTGATTGCCGTCTTCATCCCGCTGCTGATGATGGGCGGCATCGTCGGGCGATTGTTCCGCGAATTCGCAGTAACGCTTTCGGTTGCAATTCTGGTGTCCCTGGGGATTTCGCTCACCGCCACGCCCATGATGTGTTCCCGGCTGTTGCGCGAACACGGAACCGAAAAGCATGGTCGCCTTTACAATGCCAGTGAGCGCGTTTTTGCCGCAACTCTCAATCTCTACGAGCGCACCTTGCAGTGGGTGCTTCTCCACGCGCCGCTCACGCTCGCGGTATTGCTGCTCACGGTCACCGTCAACGTCTATCTCCTGTTCATCGTGCCCAGGGGGTTTTTCCCGCTGCAAGACAACGGGACGATTCAAGGCGGCATACAAGGCGCTCAAGACATTTCGTTTCAGCAAATGAACACGCTCACTCAGGGCTTCGTCAACTCCATCAAAGCCGACCCGGCCGTAGCCAACGTCGTGGCCTTCACCGGCGGTCAGGGCGCCGTCAACGGCGGATTCCTGTTCATCGGCCTAAAACCGCTTAGCGAACGAAAAGTCAGCGCCATGGACGTGGTCAATCGCCTCCGCCCCAAGATGACTTCCGTTCCCGGCGCAACCGTCTTCATGAATCCCGGCCAGGACCTCCGGATTGGCGGCCGCATGAGCAGCGCGGGATACCAGTACACGATTCAGAGCGAAAACATTCAGGACCTGGCGAAATGGGGACCGGTGCTGCTGCAGAATATCCGCAAGCTTCCCGGCCTAACCGACGTGAATACCGACCAGCAAAATAACGGATTGCAAGCCGAGTTATCCTACGATCGCGCGACGGCATCGAGACTCGGTCTTACCCCGCAAACGATCGACAGCACGCTTTACGACTCCTTTGGACAGGCCCAAGTCTCAACGATGTACACCTCTCTGAATCAGTATCACGTCGTGATGGAGGTCGCGCCGCAATACTGGCAGACGCCCCAAGGACTGAACGACGTCTACTTGAACTCAAACACCGCTCGCGGAGAGATTCCCTTGAGCGCCGTCACCAGCTACGCGCCCTTCACGGCGCCCTTGTCGGTGAACCATCAGGGACAGTTCCCTTCCGTCACCGTTTCTTTCAATTTGGGGCCGGGAGTCGCGCTCAGCGACGCGACACGCGAGATCGTACAGATGGGACAGAACATCGGCATGCCGAGCACGATTACGGGTATGTTTTCGGGGACGTTGCAAGCCTACCAGGCATCTTTTGCCACCTTGCCCATGCTGATCGTCACGGCGCTCGCGGCGGTCTACATCGTGCTCGGCATCCTCTACGAAAGTTTCATCCACCCCATCACGATTCTTTCCACGATCCCATCGGCCGGTGTAGGCGCAGTGCTGGCGCTGATGATCTTCAAGACCGATATGAGTATGATCGCGATCGTCGGGATGCTTCTGCTGATTGGAATCGTGAAGAAGAATGCCATACTGATGATTGATTTCGCTTTGGCCGCCGAACGCAACGAAGGCAAAAGTTCGCGCGACGCCATTTACCAGGCCTGCCTTCTGCGCTTCCGTCCGATTTTGATGACCACCATGGCAGCGCTGTTCGGCGCGCTGCCGCTTGTGCTGAATCACGGCGTCGGTTCGGAGTTGCGCCGGCCGCTGGGCATCACCATCGTCGGCGGACTGATCTTAAGCCAATTGCTTACGCTGTACACGACGCCGGTCGTCTATCTTTATATGGATCGCATGCGTCTGTGGTGGGCGAGCTGGCGGCAGCGCCGTCATCAGGCGCCATCGTCGTCGCCTTCGCCGCAAACCGCGGACTGAATCGCGTGCATCGAATGAGGAACAACGGAGAATTTCGAGGATCAATCGAGATGCAGATCGTAGGGCAAGTTCACAAAGATGGCGCACGCCGTGGCGCTCGGGCGCTTGGCGTGACGCTGGCGTTGGCGATCGCCGCCCTCGTGGCCGGTTGCAACGTTGCCCCTCCATATCACAAGCCCAGCGTCGAAACGCCCCCGGCCTACAAGGAGCTGACGCCGCAGGACTCCACCGCCGCGGGCATCTGGAAGGAAGCGCAGCCGAGCGACGCGGCGATCCGCGACAAATGGTGGGAGATGTACAACGATCCCGAGCTCAATTCGCTCGAAGAAAAAGTCGACATCTCGAATCAAAACATCGCCGCATCGTTTGCCAATTTCCTCGCGGCGCGCGCCGTTGTCAGAGAGGCCCGCTCGCAATACTTCCCCACCGTCAGCGTCGCTCCGGGCATCACTGTCGGCCAGCCGTCGGCGAATACGGGTTCGAGTTCTTCCGGCTCATCGGGCTCATCGAAATCGTCAAACGCCACGGAATCGGAATTCTCTCTGCCCTTTGACGCCACCTGGACGCCCGATCTTTTCGGCCGTGTCCGCAACACGGTGCGCGCGGCGCAATACGGAGCACAATCCGACGCGGCGGATCTTGAAAACCTGCGCTTGACGGCCCATGCGGAGGTCGCCGTCGATTATTTCGAGCTGCGCGGGCAGGACGCCCTGAAGGCGTTGTTCGATAAAACGGTGGCTGCGTACGCGGATTCGCTGCATTTGAATCAGGTTCTTTACAATACCGGCATCCAGAATGAAGAAGCCGTGGCGCAAGCGGAAACGCAGCTCGACACCGCAAAATCCCAGGACATCAATCTCGCGATCCTCAGGGCTCAATACGAGCACGCCATCGCCACGCTGATCGGCCAACCGGCCTCCACGTTTTCGATTCCAGTTGGAATTCTGGAAGTGGCGCCGCCATCGATCCCGGTCGGTGTGCCCTCCACACTGCTCGAGCGCCGGCCGGATATCGCCGCTTCCGAGCGCCTGGTGGCGCAGGCCGACGCCCAGATCGGCGTCGGGCGCGCGGCCTACTTCCCGAATCTGACAATCTCCGCGTCGGCGGGTTTTCAGAGCGCCTCGCTCGGCAACTTGCTCGCTTGGCCCAGTCGCGCGTGGTCGGTCGGACCCACGCTGTCCGAGACGATCTACGACGGCGGATTGCGCAGGGCTACGGTGCAACAATATGTGGCGCAGTATCAGGTGAGCGTCGCGAACTACCGCCAGACGGTGCTGACCGCGATTCAGCAGGTCGAGGACAACCTCGCTTCTCTTCGCATTCTTTCACAGGAGATTCTGCAGCAGGACGACGCCGTGAAGGCCGCGCAGAACGATCTGCAAATCGCCACCAACCGCTTTAAGCTCGGCCTCGATCCCTATCTCAACGTCATCACGGCCCAGACCACGCTATTCACGAATCAGCAGACGGCTGTCGATCTGCGTATCCAGGCGATGAATGCCAACGTGCAATTGATCGAGGCGCTGGGTGGTAGTTGGAATGCATCGCAATTGCCGGCGCCAGGATCGCTCTCCGCGAAGACTCCGCCGCAGCCAACGAACCCACCTCCCGCATCGCCGTCCCAGCCGCTGCCGCCGTCAAGACCTTAGACCCGCGCAAGACGGCGTGTAGCCCCGGTGTCAAACCGCCAGCGGCGCTGCGTCCAACTATTTTGCGTCAGCAAGCGAAACGACAGTAAGAGTCTGCACCATGTGCACGCTGCGAGCCGGACGCTTATCGCTCGGCACGATCAAGCGCAGCGGTCCCATCCCTGCCGGCAGCGGCTGGCCATCCGATGTATCGGCAACCAACACCTCGCCCGGACCAATCCCTGGATCCAGTTCACCGATCGAAAATACGGCATGGTATCCATCCGCCGCCCCCGCCACAACGCACAGAGCCAGGCTTTTGCCGTGAAGATTTTCGCCGGTCGGCACTCCCGCGCGCTTCAATAATTCCTCGACGGTGACGCCCGCGTAGACATGTGATTTCTTATCGTGAGGATCGACTACCGTCACGCTCGTCCGCGGCAGCGCCTTCAGGTCCGCGCCTGTCAGTTGCAATTCTTGCGTCACCACTCCCGTCACGGAAAGATGCGCCGGCGTCGTTTGCACCACTGACGGCTTCTGCATCGGCGGAGCCATCTGTCCGCCTCCCATTTGCGCCGCCGTGCCCAGCGCCACCAAGCCCATCGCCGCAACCAACAATCCCAATGCACGCCCTTGCCATTTCACATTCGTATTCAATGGAATGCCCTTTCCTTTGTCCGGCGTCAACAATCGCCCGCGCCGAAATCATAAGCAGATGCCGCGCTCCGCGCAACCGCGCGCCACACCGCACTGCTCGCCGCGAAAATCTGTGCGCGTCAATGCGCGGGCATAGGAACAAATTTGTCGGCGCAGGAATGCGTACTGCTGCCCGTGGGTTCTCCTTGGATATACACGCCATCGCCCGTGGGCTCGAAGTTTACCGGGCCTGGACCAAAAGTAAGTTCCGCATGCCCGGCGTCGATTTCAAAGGCCGCCGCGGGATCGAGTGTGACATCGTCAAACGTCATGCCCAATCGGTGCGTCTCGTCGAAACCGTCAAGCGTGATCTTGCCTTTGCCCGTAATCGAGACGTCGCGCAGCACGATTCCTTGAAACACCGGAATCTTGTCGCGATCCGCACCGAAAAACGAGTAATGCGTGTCCATGTAAATGGGGTTTTTCGTGTCGCGGATGCATACGTCGGTGTACACGACGTCTTGCACCAATCCGCCGCGGCTGGAATTCGATTTAATGCGCAGCCCATTGTCGGCGCCGTCGATCAGCAGATCGTCCACGCGAATCGCGCTCGCGCCTCCATTCGTTTCGCTGCCGATCGACATCCCGTGGCCGGTGTAAAAACGATTGTGCGCGATCGTCATGTGCGTTGCCGGCCCGTCGCTTCCGGCCTTGATCGCCACGTTGTCGTCGCCCGCGTGAATGAAGCAATGCGTGATCGTCACGTTCGTCGAAGATGAAGGATCGATGCCGTCCGTATTGCGCGCCGTCGCCGGCGTATCGATGATCACGCCCCACGCCGTGAATCCGTTGCCACGGCTATACAGCACGTGAAAGTTGGCGGCGTTGCGCAGCGTGATGTTGTAAAGCGTAAAATTATCGGAATCCTCGATGTGAATTAGCCGCGGGCACTGCTGCGCCGCATTCTGCACCTGAGCCTGCCGCGCCAACGCCCACCACGAAACGTCCTGCCCCAGCAAATTCATCCCGCCACGCCCATCGATTGCTCCCGGTGCCGGCGGCGCGGTTGAACCGTCGCTTCGCCAAAAAGGATACGTCTGAGCCATGATTCCGGCGCCCGGCACATTCTTTCCATGGATGAAATCTCGGCACCCTCGCGGACCGCCTTTCGTGATGATCCCGCAACTGCCCGGCGTCACGTCATAAAAGCGCGGATCGCGCGACGCGTACAGCGTGGTTCCAGTGCCTATTACCAGCGCGACTCCCGTGCGCAACTCGAGCGGCCCCGATAGAAACGAATCGGGTCCGCCGGCGTGCGCTTGCAGCACGACCGAGTGGCCTGGCCCGCACTGATCCATTGCCTGCTGAATGCGCGTCGTGTCGAGCTTCGATTCATCGGCGGGCGCGAAATTGCCAGCGCCTGATGTGAGCACCGGAGCAAGTGTCGCGCATGGTGGCGGAACCCTCGGCTCGGTGACCGTGCGTGTATCCTGCGCGTACCCCGCGCACGCGGTGAAAACAAGTCCCATCAGCCCGATTAATCGAATAGCTCGAAGCATCGTGTGCGTTCCTCTCGTCTATAAATTTGCCGTCGAACGGCTGGCATAGTAGCGCCGTTCGCCCGCGAACGCGAATTCCTCGCGGAGCCTTCCTCGACGCCGCCGGTTTTCTGATATTCTCCTCGCCGTCAACTTAGTTGGAGCGAGCCAATGAGCCCAAAACAATCGTTGCGCATTGCATTTATTTCCAGCGCCGCCATCTTTGCCGCACCCTTCGCGCTTTCCCTCCGCGCCGCCACACCACAGGCACCGCGCTCCGCGATTACTGTCGACGCGAACGGCGCCGCGGACTATAAGAGCGTCCAGCAAGCTGTCGACGCGCTCCCCGCCACCGGCGGCGTGATCCGCATCCGTCCCGGCGTGTACCGCGAAAAAATTCACGTCGACAAGCCGCACGTCAGCCTGATCGGCTTGGGGAGAGATCCAAGCGATGTAATTCTCACATTCGATCTGAGCCATCACGACGTCAAGACGACCTTCGGCTCCGCGAGCACCACCGTCACCGGCGACGATTTCCTCGCGGAGAATCTTACGTTCCAAAACACGTTTAGCGATGAGCATCCTGACGTGACCGTCGATGCGCAAGCCGTCGCGCTGCGCGTGATCGGCGATCGCGACGTCTTCCGCCACGTTCACATTCTGGCCTACCAGGACTCTCTCTACGCCGATAGCAAGAAATGCCACGCCGCCCCCAGCCCCAGCAATTCCGCGGGAGCAACGCCGGCCCCAGCCACAACCTCTGGCTCGCAGTTCGTCTTGCCAACAACCCCGTGCACGGCCGCGCGCCAACTCTTCACCGATTCCGTAATCGCCGGCACGGTCGACTTCATTTTCGGCGACGCCAACGCCGCCTTCGTGCGCTGCGAAATCCGCAGCCGCCCTCACCAGGAAGGCACTCTTACGGCCCAAAGCAAATATTATCCCGCGGAAAGCAGCGCCTATGTTTTCGATCACTGCCGCCTGACCGCCGATCCCGGCGTCACCAATGTCTTTCTCGGCCGGCCGTGGCGCCCCTACTCCACGGTCGTCTTCCTCAACACCGAAATGGGCGCACAGATTCAGCCCGCCGGGTGGCTCGAGTGGCCGCGCAACGGCGCGCCCAGCCTGACCACATCGTTCTACGCCGAATTCCACTCCACCGGCCCCGGCGCTCCCATCGCCGCTGCTAAAGACGCTGCTGCGACCGGCCCAAACGGCACGCAACGCAATCCCTACGCAAAAATCCTCACGCCAGGCCAAGCTGCGAAATTCGCCGTTCGCCGATTGCTGCGCGGCGCCGATAACTGGAATCCGCAACTCTGAATTACCACGCAGCCCAGCGATCCAGACCCAGGAAACTCGTCTCGGCCTCTCCGCATCAAATGTAATGGGCACGGTCAGAGCAAGCGGAGAGCAGGGACGAAGCGAAAGCGGGGCCCAGCCCGGAAGTTGGAAGGGAGGTCAAGTATGAAGTCCAAAATTCTCAAGTTATTGGTGGTTGCTTCGCTGGCGCTAGTGTGCATGGTTCCGACGGCATCGGCCCAGCGGGGCGGGTTCCGAGGCGGCTTCGGTGGATTCCGTGGCGGATTTGGCTTCGGCGGGCCGTATGTAGGCTTCGGCTTCTACGGACCGGGCTACTTCGGAGGCCCGTGGGGCTACGGCTACTACGGCTCGTATAACGATGGCGCTGCTGGCGGCACGGGCCACATTAAACTCGATATGCAGGCGAAGGACGCCTTGGTGTATGTCGATGGCGGCTACGCCGGCACGTCGGGCAAGCTAAAGGACTTCCGCATCAAGGCCGGCAACCACGACATCGAGCTGCGCGATCCCAGCGGCCACACATTCTATCAGGAGCGCGTAAACGTAATTCCCGGCCAAACTGTCGATATTCACGTTGACAACGCGAACGCGCCGCCGGCGCCAGGCAAATAACGCCCATTCAACCGCGTCCCGCGCGTGATCTTCGTCCTCCGCGCGACCCCAAGCCCACCCTCCTTTAACGAGGGTGGGCTTCTCTTTTGTGCCGCCACGCTCGTGGCACGATCGCAATCTCGCAATTGCAAAACGCGCTGCGAATGGGTTAGAGTCGGCGGCCTGTCCCGGCCCTAATCGGCGGGGGCGCCCCAAGTCTGCCCGAGCGGGCCAGCGCGGGGCTTTTCGCAGCATCGAACAGCGAGGAGGCTACGCATATGGCAACTGCCACGTCTGCAGTTCGGATGGACGACAACGTCAGTCGGTACGTCGCGCAAACCCAGAAGATGTTCATCAATGGAAAATGGGATAGCGCGGCATCGGGCAAAACGTTCAACACTTACAATCCCGCAACGGGCGACGTGCTGTCCAAAGTCGCCGAAGGCGATCGCGAGGATATCAACCGCGCCGTCAGCGCCGCGCGCGCCGCGTTCGATAGCGGCCCGTGGACGCAGAAGCTCACCGCGTCCGATCGCAGCAAGCTGCTATGGAAGCTCGCCGATCTGCTGGAGAAAAACATCGAAGAATTCGCGCAACTGGAAAGCCTGGACAACGGCAAGCCTCTGACGATCGCGCGCGCCGCGGACGTTCCGCTGGCGGTCGAGCTGTTCCGCTACATGGGCGGCTGGGCCACCAAGATCGAAGGCAACACGATTCCCCTCTCCGTGCCATACACGCCGGGCGTGAAATATCTCGCGTACACACTGCGCGAACCAGTCGGCGTGGTGGGCCAAATCATTCCGTGGAATTTTCCGCTGCTGATGGCGGCATGGAAACTCGGCCCCGCGCTGGCCTGCGGCTGCACCGTGGTTCTGAAGCCGGCGGAGCAGACACCTCTCACGGCGCTGCGCCTCGGTGAGCTGATTCAAGAAGCGGGCTTCCCCGACGGCGTCGTGAACATCGTTTCCGGCTACGGCGAAACCGCCGGCGCGGCGCTGGCGGCGCATCCGGATGTCGATAAGGTTGCTTTCACCGGCTCGACCGAAGTCGGCAAGCTGATCGTGCAAGCCGCGGCGGGCAATCTGAAAAAAGTCTCGCTGGAATTGGGAGGCAAGTCCCCGAACGTGATTCTGGGCGACGCCGACCTCGACGCGGCGATTTCGGGCGCTGCGAGCGCGATTTTCTTCAACCACGGCCAGTGCTGCTGCGCCGGCTCGCGCCTCTTCGTCCAGAAAGACTCGTTCGACAAAGTCGTGGACGGCGTTGCGCAGCACGCGGAGAAAATCAAGATCGGCCCAGGCATGGAAGCGTCGTCGGAAATGGGCCCGCTCGTCTCCGAGGAGCAGCTGAACCGCGTCTGCGGTTACCTTGAATCCGGATTCTCCGAAGGAGCCAAAGCCGTCACCGGCGGCAAGCGTTACGGCGACAAGGGCTATTTCGTGAAGCCGACTGTGCTGGTGGACACCAACGAAAACATGAAAGTTGTGCGCGAAGAAATCTTCGGACCCGTGGTCACCGCGATTCCCTTCCGCGACACCGACGATTTGATCAAGCACGCCAACAATTCCGAATACGGCCTGGCCGCCGGAATTTGGACGCGCGACATCCAAAAAGCCAACCGCATCGCTTCGCAATTGCGAGCCGGCACGGTTTGGATCAATTGCTACAACATTTTCGACGCTGCGTTGCCCTTCGGCGGCTACAAGCAGTCCGGCTGGGGCCGCGAAATGGGCCACGAAGTCCTCGAAGCCTACACCGAAGTAAAGGCCGTCTGCACGCCGATCTGACCTTAATCGGCGCGCCCAACTCTAGCTCCACGTGCGTCCGCCGTAGCTGGTGCACGTGGGGCTTTTTGTTTTCCAGTGCTTGCACGCTCTCCCGTCGCGCTGTAGAAACCCAAAACGCGCCGCTCAAACTCGGCAGGCGCCTCGCCGTAGGCCTGCGTGTGATCAGCATTCGGTACAATCCAGAGTTGCTTCGGTCCCGCAGCGGCGTCAAAAATGCGCCACGCGTGGCGGCACGGCACCGTCCGATCGGCTTCACCGCAGATCAGCAGAATTGGGAATGCGCGCACAGCGACAGCGGCCTCCGGAGAAACTTCCTCTGCGCGGAAATCGCCGTCGCGTTCGACCGCGCGAAGCGCGAAAAACACAGCGGGACGAAACAGCGTCTCTCCCAACCACGGGCTCCAGTGCAATCCCGCATAGTCGTACGCCACTTCCCGGAGATTGCTAAATGGAGACTCCGCCACAACGCCGTCAATTCGGGCGTCGACGCTAGCGGCTTGCAGCGCGATCGCCGCTCCCATCGATTCACCCAGTAAGAAGATGTGGCGCGGATGCTCGCGAACTTCGAGAGCGTCAAGGATTACACGGACATCGTAGCGTTCTTTCCATCCATAGGTCGCAAGTCCACCGTCGCTTTCGCCTTGAGCCCGGGAGTCCATCAGCGTCACACCGTAACCCGCGCGAAGCAAGAAAGTCGCGTAGCTGATCATCCCGCCGCGATTGTCGGAGATGCCGTGAAACAGCAGCACCCAGTCGCCGCTTGACGTGGAAGGCCGCCCAATCCAACCGCGCAGCACTGCGCCGTCGGACGCACGCACCCAAAAATCTTCGCGCGTCGCGCCAACACTACGGAATGCGTAATCGGCTTCGGAAATCGATTGCGGCGAAAGTGGCCGGCGCGCGGGCCGCAATATCCAAGGCCCTTCCTGGTATCCGACCACGGCCGAAAGAGCAGACGCAAGCATCGCCAGCACGCCGAAGACGATCAACGCGATGCGCAAGCGACGCATCGACAGTCCCTCCTAATTTAAGATACGCAAAACTTACCCACCGTGTTCCAGTCAGTACCTTCCCGGGCTTTTTCACTTGTGCACCGCGCGAATTACGCTAGGATTGCGTTTAGTTATGGACGCGCCATCCTTTCGCGAATCGGCAACGAACGCCATCGGCTATTGGGAACGCCGCCGGTTGGTTTACAACGCCGTGCTCGCGGCGATCGTTCTGGCCTACTTCGCAATTTCTTATCCGGCTTCCAAGTCGGTGCTGACGATCAATCACGCCCTTGTGTTCTTCATGATGGCGGTGCTGGCCAACGTCGCCTACTGCGCCGTATATTTGATCGATATCTTTGCGCAGTTGACCGCTTACCGCGAACCGTGGCGGAAGTATCGCTGGGTTGTATTCCTCATTGGCATGTTGTTCGCCGGAATCATCACGCGCTTTTTTTCAATGGGCCTTTTCCAACTCGATTGAGCGCATCGAAATTCAGGAGACAAGTCGCGGGGAACAAATCGACGCTCTTCGCTGCTGTACTCACTTTCGCCCTCGCTCTCACCGCCAGCGCGATCGCGCAGCAAGCCGTCCCCGAGTGGACCGAACCGTTTCCGCCGTTTCCAATAAATACGTGATCGAGAAAAAACGAGAGTTCCACGCCGAGCTGGCGAAACAACAAGCTGCGGCAAGATAGTTCGGCGTCGGGTCAGTGCGCCGCAGAAGAACCGGTGGTATCGCGAATCAGGATGATATCCGAAATCGTGTGACCACGAAGCACGGCGACGCAGCTTCCGCTGGGCGACCAATTGAAATCCAATATGTCGTCGGTGGTGAAGTGAGTTAGCGCATGCGGCGCCGATCCGTCGATTGGCTGGAGCCAAATGTTGCCAACGTCGTTGTCGCGCGCTACGTATGCGATGTTTCTCCCGTCGGATGCGAACGCGATCTGTCCGGCGATGTGCGTATCCGCCGGAAAAAGCTTGGGCGGATCGGACGGCGCATCCGCTCGCAACAACGCGAATTTCTCGACGGACGATTGCAGTGACGGCACCACGATACTCACGACCGACGCGATCAGGCTTCCGTCCGGCGAAATCGCGACTTTCGGTGAAATCACCAGAAACTGCTGCGTCGCGAATCCGGGCACAGCCTCCGGAGTACCGCCGTCAAATGCAATGCGCGTCGACCTGCTGTGCTGGAAATCGAAATAGTAGACCCATTTTCCGTCTGGCGAGCATTCCGGAAAGCTCGCGAGAGCTCCGTTGGTGATGCGTTGCGGACTCGACCCGTCCTCGTTGACCCGCCAAAGATCAGCCGAACGCTGGCCGCCGCGGAAACCCCAGGATACTAAGACGGCGTTTTGGACCGGGCAGGCGTTCGCGTCGATAATCGGAGCGCCGCCAGCATCCAAAAGCGCGGTTTGATCGCCGCCGCTAGCCGGCATTTTCATCAAACCGGTCGGGCTGGCCAAGAACAGCGCATCGTTGCCAAGCCATCCAATCGAATTGTAAAACGTTTGCTGCAGCGGCGTATCGACGGCGGTCATTGCGCCACCAAGCCCCGAAAGAACACTCACTTGCATGTTGTTGCGCGACTGGACTGCGGCGATCGTTTGCCCATCTCCGGAAACGCTCAGGCCGGCGTAGTTGTTGGTGTCATTGGTGATCGGTCGAACTGTCGCACCCGGAAACGATATGGCCGCGATCTGCGCGTGCGTAAAGTTCGAGCTTAACGACGAATACGTCACCAAAAGAACGCCCTCGCCCGGTCGCCAAACCATGTCGCTGAATTGTTCGTCGCCGGAGGAGAAGATGACTTTGTCAATGCCAGTTGATATGTCCAGCGAGTGAATCTCGTCGAGCGTCGCGCCTCCGAGAATGCCGTACGTGAGCGACTTCGTACCGGGCTGCCAAGCCATGGCGTTCGGCGGAGGAAACGGCGCGATGCGCACGATGTTTTCATTCGATCCATCGAGATTGGCGGTCAGCAAACGGAATTTCCCCACCTCAGGATCGTTGTCGCGTGCGTACGCGACTATCTTGCCGTCGCTCGAAAAAGTTGGTCCCAAATCCACGTCGGTCGCCACGCGCTGCGGCGTCCCGCCCAGAACCGGAGTACGGAAAAGATTGTAGAACGTGGCGGCTTTATTTTGTGACTGGCGGTAATAGAGATAATTTCCGTCAGGGGAAAAAGTGGGATCGGCCACGCGAGAGTCGATGGGACCAACAACCGCGACATCGCTGTTGGTGGGAATATTGCGAAGTCTCAGGCTTGTGCTGCCTTTTTCCACCACGACGCTCGCGACGTACTTACCATCCGGGGAAATCGCTACGGTCTGTTCATTCCCATTTTGTGTGAGTTGTGAGATGGAAAAAGTTCCGAATGGCGCCGGGCCGGCGCCGCGATGCAGCCACGAATACACCCCATAGGCCGCGACAACCAGCAGCACGAGCGCGGCAATCGCCACAATCGTGCTGCCTAGCTTATGCTGGCGCACCACGGCGGTGACGCTGCTGCTGCCCGCGTCGGAATTCACGGCGACGGTGGACGCGACCGTGCCGGCCGGCGGCGTGGCGCCGGCGCCCGTTGCGGGTTGTGCCGCGGTCGCAGCTGAAATCGAATGACGCCCGGAATCGGAATCGCGCTGAAGCCGCTGCAGATCGGCCTTCATGTCCGCGGCATGCTGATATCGAAGGGTGCGATCCTTTTCGAGCGCCTTGTCGATCACGCGCTCGAGTTCCGCCGGAATCGCTGGATTCAACCGCACCGGGGCGACCGGCGCCTGATGCAAAATCGCGTCGAAGATCGCGGCCGACGTGCTGCCGGAAAAAGCCGGGCACCCCGTAGCCATTTCGTAGAGCACCACGCCGAACGAGAAAAGATCCGTGCGCGCATCAAGCTCCTTGCCGAGCGTCTGCTCGGGAGACATGTAGGCCACGGTGCCCAGCGCGACGCCGGGGCTGGTCAAATTGAAATTATCCTGAGTTTCTCCAGCGCCGGCGTCGGTTGTTTGCCCCATCGCGTGCGGCAATACTTTTGCCAATCCGAAATCCAGCAGCTTCGCCTGGCCCCGGTCGGTGATGAAGATGTTCCCCGGCTTGATATCGCGGTGGATGATGCCCTGCTGGTGCGCGGCCTCCAGAGCGTCGGCAATCTGCGCGGCCAGCGCCAATAAATCCTCGAAAGCTATCGGACCTTGAGAGATGGCGCGCGTAAGCGTCTGGCCGCGCAACAGCTCCATGGCGATGAATGGGTGCCCGTTCTGTTTATCGATGTCGTAGATCGTGCAGATGTTCGGATGATTCAGCGCCGAAGCCGCCTGCGCTTCGCGCTCGAAACGTTCCAGCGTTTGCGCGGTGCGCGCCACGTCGTCGGGCAGAAACTTCAGCGCCACTTGCCGGCGTAGTTTGGTGTCTTCCGCCTTGTACACCACGCCCATCCCGCCGCCACCCAGGCGCTCCAGGATGCGGTAGTGAGTAACGACAGTTCCCGCGGGATAAAGTTCTTCAGCCATCGGCGTGCATCTTACCAGCGCAGAGATTCAAGTCAACGGCGGCCGCGCGGCGAAGCAATGCAACAACGCGTGCTTTCCCGTTCTATATTTCACCGCTTGCCGGGATTGCGCGCGTGATGTCCCTAACAGGGGTCGTCTGGATCTTCGCAGGGATCGTGCCACACGCCGCCGGCCAGAATACTGTCGGCTTCGGACGGACCCCAGGTGTTTGGCTCATACTCGTGGACGGGCGTGGCGTCGCCCAGCACCGGCTCGACGACGGTCCACGCGGATTCCACGCTGTCTTCGCGAACGAAAAGCGATTGGTCGCCGCGAATCGCGTCACCCAGCAAGCGCTCGTACGGCAGCATCTGGTCGCCCAAGGTTTGATGGACGACGAGCTCGACCTGCTTGCCAACCATCGCCTCGCCGGGCAGCTTGGAGCGCGCTCCAATCGAGATCGAGACATTCGGACTCAGGCGGAAGCGGACGTAATTGCGCTCGCTTTCGGGGATGGTGTCGAAAACACGTTGCGGCGGGCGCTTGAATTGCACGTACACTTCGGTCGCGGTGATCGGCAGACGTTTGCCGGTGCGAATGTAGAATGGGACGCCCGCCCATCGCCACGTGTCGATATAAAGCTTCAGCGCCGCAAACGTTTCGACCCGGGAATCCGGCGCGACGTTCGCCTCGTCGCGGTAACCGCGGAATTGTCCGCGTACCACGTCTCCGGGCACCAGAGGCCGCATCGCGCGAAACGCCCGCTGCTTTTCATTGCGCTGCGCATCCAGATCGCGCGCCACAGGAGCCTGCATCGTGAGTAGCGCGACCACTTCCAGTAGATGGTTTTGCACGACGTCGCGGATCGCGCCCACTTCTTCGTAGAGCGCGCCGCGGCCTTCCACTCCCTTGGTCTCCGCCATGGTCACTTGCACGCTATCGATGTTGTCGCGATTCCAAATCGGCTCGAGAAACGAATTGGCAAACCGAAAATAAAGCAGATTCTGAACCGGCTCTTTGCCGAGGTAATGATCAATCCGGAAAATCGCCGGTTCGGGAAAATACTCACTCAGCGTCTGGCTCAGGCGCTGCGCGGAGGCAAGGTCGCGGCCGAACGGTTTTTCAACCACAACGCGGCCGCCTTTATCGCATTCCGCGCCCGCAAGGCCCTTTGCGACCGTCGCAAATAACGCCGGCGGGATCGCAAGATAAAACAAAGGCCGGCAGGCTCCGCCCAGCGCCGTCTTCAGATTCGCAAAGGTTTGCGGGGACGCGTAATCGCCGCTGACGTATTGCAGCCGCGCCGCTAGTGTTGCAAACGCTTTCTCATCGACGCCGCCGTGCTTCTCCAGGCTCTCTCGGGCGCGCGCCTTGAACTGATCGAGCGTCCACGGCGGCAACGCCACGCCGATAATCGGCATGTTGAATTGGCGATGCTGAATCAGCGCCTGAAGCGCGGGAAAAATCTGCTGGTAGGCCAGGTCACCCGTGGCTCCGAAGAAAACAAACGCATCTGAATCGAGATTTGCCATGGTCCCCCGTCGATCGCCGCGCGGATGTAACTGCTGGAATGCCGCCGCTCTCATGATGCCGTACTCGTTTGTGCTGAGCAAGCCGAGCCCGCGATGGGCCCTGACGGTTAGATGGCGCAGATTCTCAAAGGAAGCGGACCAGCAGCACAGCTCATTGAGGTCTGATTTGGCGGATTTTGAGCAGGGGAAACGGTGTGAACCAAAGCTAGAGCAGAGTGTGCGGCGCGCAGATGGGCGCCGCGATTTCCGGCGCGAACGGCCTAATTCGTTGAACCTGCCATGGCCGCATCCGATTCGGGGATCCATTTCGCGAGGCGGGATTTTTGCTCGGCGCTGACGTGTTTGAACGCCAGGCCCATTCCCATCCCTTCGTGTCGCGTACTCACGAACGCTTCGGCCTCGAAACTCGCGTTGCCATGCTCGATCTTCAACAGCAGCGGGGTGCCCAGAGGAAACGGATTCAGCGTGTTGATGTAGCAGCCACCCAGACTCACGTCCGAGGTGGACGCCCGCAACCGCATTCCGGTCGGTGTGTCAACCACCTCTGCCGCTGCCATCAACGAGTGGCGCGGATGGGCGCGCCGGTCGCCGTCTCTGCGAACCTCTACCTGGGAGGGCTCGGAAAACAGCTCGGCTGGCCGTAGGGTGCCTCGTCTCCAGAAGACGACGGCGATACCGAAGCCGTCACCCTCCGGCTCCACCCGAACTACTTGGGCTGGATCATCCTCCTGCCCACTGCCGAGACCTGGGTCGTACGGAAAAATGACCCGCAACTGCATTCCCTGCCGGTAGCGACTGAGCGTAGTGTGGAAATAGAAGGCTTTGCGCGAGGCATCCAGAGTGGTCCCAATTTCCTCAAAATAGCCGTCGTCGAACTCCCCGGGCCGAACGCGGGCCCGCATGCGAACCCTTGCTCTGCGAATCTGTCGGCGCTCCTCGAAGCTTGGCCTCAGCGCAGTTGGCACCGTTGCTCCCGGCTCCATTGGCAGTCCGTCTGTTGAGAGCATTCCCATGAAGCAAGCATAGAAAACAGAACGGGACGCCGCTATGGGGCAAAGGTACTCAATAAGCGGGAACGCAGTACCGGTACCGCATTCGATGGAGACTTGCTGCAACTTAAGTGTCGCAATATCTGTAACTTAGATGATGCTTTCCGGCGCGCGAAGGGGTTAATTAACTGGGGACGGAAGCTGCACAGTGGAGGTCGGCAGAGCCTCAGCAGACCGTGCGGTCGCGTGCGTGCCCGGGTCGGCCGCTGCGCAACTGCCGGGAATCGTCAATATCTGGCCGGACAAGATCAAATTGGCGTTCCGAAGCTCCGGATTTGCTCGCGCGATGCAGCCCCACGCTCCGCCGTCGCCGAAATGCGCCTGGCTCAACTTCCAAAGCGAATCGCCGGCCTGAACGCGCACCTGTTCGCCCGATCCGGAATCGGGCCCGTCGTCTGGCAAAGGGAGGCGCACCCACGCTCCGATCTGAAGGCGAGTGGGGACAGGCAGTTGCGGATTGTCTGCGGCCAGCACCGTCCATTTCCTGCCGTGGCCGAGGTATTTTCGCGCGAGATTCCACAGTGTGTCTCCACGCTGAACCTTTACGCGCGCAGTTCCGCCTTTGGCGGCTCGATCCTCTTCCCGGCTGATCGCGTTGGGCGCGGGTTGGACCTGGGGCGGACCTTCTGTCGCTGGCACGAGCGGCGGCGAAGGCCGCGCCGGAGGACTCGTAAACGTCGGATATGCCAGCGGCGGCGCTGCCGGCAGAGAGTATTGCTCCGCGGACTGCGGCGCCTGCTGCTCTTGCTGCCGCGCCGCCTTTTGCGCGCGGTAATAACGAGCGATATCGCCCAGCGGCATCGAGTTCAGGTTCGGCGGGGCACTCACGAACGTCATACTGCTCGAGTTGCTCTCGTTGCTCGCCGCTGCGGCGTTTGTGGCCGGCGCGGCGGGAAGATTTGCCGGCGCGGGATGTTGCTTCGCGGATTGCGTCGCCTGCTGCTGCCGCGCCGCCTTTTGCGCGCGGTAGTAACGAGCGATATCGCCCAGCGGCATCGAATTCAAGTTCGCCGGGGGACTCACGAAGGTCACGCTGATCGAGTCGCTCTCGTTGCTCGTCGCTGCGGCGTTTGTTGCCTGTGCGGCGGGCGGAGTTGCCGGCGCGGGATGTTGCGCCGCAGACTGCGGCGCCTGTTGCTGCCGCGCCGCTTTTTGTGCGCGGTAGTAGCGCGCGATATCGCCGAGCGGCGGCGAATTTGTATTCGACGCATTGCTCACGTAGCTCACGTTGCTCGCCGGCGCGGGAGTTGTGGTCTGCGCCGCCGCCGAAGCTGGCGCGATTGGCACGGGCGCCGCAGGCGGCGCGGCCGACGCTGGCGCCGTCACTTGTTGCGTCGGCGCTTCGACGCGCTGCTTATCCTCTGGCACCAAAATTTGCGGCCGCGTAAGGTCGTCGTTGTCATAGATGTGAGTAGGCTGCTGCGCTTGCTGCTGGCTTGCCTTGCGCGCGCGTTCTTGCCGCGCGATATCGCCCAGACTTTGGCCATGGGCCGGCGCGGCTAGGCAGAGGACGGCGAGGCATAGCAACCACGCGCATCGCGGTCGCTGATCGATCACCCGGGATTGCTTCCTCGCAGAACCCACTTATTGAACCGCCTTGAGTGCAATGGTAGCCGAATCAGGCTTTTACGTCGGATTGAACTTGCGCGGCGAGTTCGATTTAGTAACGGTGAAAAAGGGGCCCGTGCTCGCCAGAAAGACCCCTCTTACTCAGCGTTCAGCAGATCAAAAGTCTTGGAGATCCCTGGTTGGCAGCGCGACGCGCACTGCGTTGAGCACGGCGATCACATCGATCACTTCCTGCGCGATGGCGCCGCCGATCGGCGGAAGAAATCCAGCCGCCGCTATGCCCATTCCCACTATGCTCGCGGCCATGCCTCCCAGCGCGCTTTGCAGGGCGATGCGCCTCATGCGCCGGCCAATGTGCATCAGTTCGTCGATTTTCCCCAGCGCCGCTTCCAACACCACAGCATCGGCAGCTTCCGCCGCAATGTCGCTAGCCGAACCAAACGCGACGCCAACCGTCGCCGCCAGCAGCGCGGGAGCGTCGTTGATGCCGTCGCCCACAAACAGCGTTCGTGCCTTGGCGGTTTCCTCTTTGACTATCGCCACTTTTTCTTCCGGGCTTTTCCCGGCGTGAACTTCGGTGATTCCAACGGAATCCGCGAGATACCGCACTTCGGAATCGCGATCGCCCGAGACCAGCATCACCTTGCGCACGCCGTGCTTCGGCGCCAAATGTTGGATGAAGGAGCGGCCTTCCTTTCGCGGCTCATCGTGAAACGTCAATGCCGCCGCGTACCGGTCATCCACAAAAACCAGGCACTCGAGACCCGTCGTAATCGGCGGCAATGGAAGATTGGCGTCGTTCACCTTCTTTCGGCCCGTGATCCGCACGGTATGCCCTTCGATCGTTCCCAGCAGGCCCTCTCCGGGGCGTTCGCTGATTTGCGCCGCGGATACCACCGGCACATGCTCCGCATCCGCCGCGCCGACGATCGCGCCTGCCAGCGGATGCTTGGAATATTGCTCCAAACTGCCTACGAGGCTCAGGACATTGGCGCGCTCGAAGCCTTCCGCACAATTCACGGCGGTCAATGTCGGCCGGCCATACGTCAAAGTGCCGGTCTTATCGAAAATCAGCGTCTGGCAGGTGCCAATTTGCTCCAAAACGGCGGGATTTTTGATGATTATGGCTCGCCTTGCTGAGAGCGAAATCGCGCCAATTACAGCGGTCGGGATCGCCAGGAGCAGCGGGCAAGGAGTCGCAATCACCACGACCGCAAGAAACCGCTGCGCATCGCCGCTCGCGAAACCCGCCACGGCTGCCACCGTCAGCGCGATCGGCGTGTACCATGCGCCAAGCTGATCGCCCAGACGCCGCAGCCGCGGCCGCTGCTGCCCCGTCGCGTGCATCACCTGCATGATGCGGGCATAGCGCGAATCCACCGCCAGTTTTTCGGCCCGGATCACAATAGCGCTCTGCCCATTAATGGCGCCGGAAATCACTTGCGAACCCGGCGTCTTCGAGATCTCGTACGGCTCGCCGGTCAAGTAGGCTTCGTCCATCACGCCTTGACCTTCGATCACCACGCCATCAACGGGGCACGTCTCATGAGGGAAAACGACGAGGACATCGCCGATGCGAATCTCGTTCAGGCCGATATCTCGCAGAGCCGCTCCCGCGCGGAGATGCGCGTTGCCCGGCATGCGCCGCGCCATGGCGTCGAGCACCGACGACGCCCGTGCAGTCGCACTGGATTCCAGCGCCGCTCCACCGGACAGCATCAGTACGACAATGGCGGCAACCAAGAATTGACCCAGCACACACGCTGTCACGATCGAAATGCCGGCCAGCAAATCCGAGCCGAATTCTCGCCGGTACAATTTTTTGCCCAGCTCCCCGACGAGCAGCACTCCGCCGATCGCCAGAGTCGCGTAGAGCGGAGCAAGCGCCGCCTGGCGCGGCACCGCCGTGACGTATCGCAAATACAGATGGACCGCGATTGCCAGAAGCGTGAAACCCGCGATGTAGGTTTCCTTGGTTAGGCGCGCGAAACGCTTAGGTGCATCCGGCATTAGTTTCCATTCTAGCCGAGATTCGCACGCCTGCGCGGGTGCCGCGATGAATCGTGCGCGTGCGCGTCAATTCCGCGGGCGCGCGGACCGAAGCAAAACGCCGCCGCATTGTGCGGCACCCGCGCGAGGAGTACATTTCAATTGCAATGTACTGACAGAACGGGACACCGATCGCGTCGTTGGATTTAAGCGACCCCTCCTGCCCTCGTCCAGCCAATCATCAGATTTTTCAAGGAGTCTTCGATGAAACGCACGACCTCGTTGTTGCGACTCGTGTTGATCACACTCTGCTTTTCGCTCGTCTCTGTGGCGCAAGATTCCAAGACCATTCAGCTTCCGCCCGCGCAAACCAGCGGCGGCCGGCCGCTGATGCAGGCGCTGAGCGATCGCAAATCGACGCGTGAATTCGGTTCAGCCGCGCTGTCGCCGCAGACGCTCTCAAACTTGCTGTGGGCGGCATATGGCATCAATCGCTCCGATGGTCACCGCACAGCGCCTTCGGCCATGAATTGGCAGGAAGTCACAATCTACATCGCCATGCCCGAAGGCGTATACAGCTACGATGCCAAGGCCAATATGCTGATCCCGGTGTTGCCTGGCGATTTCCGCGCGGCTACGGGCACGCAAGCGTACGTGAAGGACGCGGCTATAAATTTGGTGTACGTCGCGGACGTCTCCAAATCCGGCGCGTCCGCATCCTCGGACGCCGAACTGTATAACTACGCTGACGTGGGGTTCATCGCGCAAAATGTGTATCTGTACTGCGCGTCCGAAGGACTCGTCACGGTAGTCCGCGGCAGCGTCGATAAGCCCACGCTGGCCAAAACATTGAAGCTGCAGCCAGACCAGAAAATCATCCTGGCGCAATCGGTGGGCTACCCGAAGAAATAAGCGGCGGGAAGAATTACATGTGAGTGCTGGCCGCCACGACAGCTTGGCCCAGGCTTAAGCCGCCATCGCCCGCGGGAACTTCGGAGTGCGAATAAACGTCGAAGCCTGATGCCGCAAGCCGCCGCGTCAGTTGTTCGAGCAGAAACGCATTCTGAAAGCTTCCGCCGCTCAGGCACACGCGGTTGAGAGCCGATTGATCTCGAACAAGCTCCGCAGCGCGCGCGAACGCCTCTACAATTCCATTGTGAAATCGCCGGCTGATCACCGGCACAGGCACGCTCGCTTCCAGATCGCGCACGATGGCTTCAAACATCGGGCGCGTTCCGATTTCCCAGCACGCGTCGATCGGCGCAACCGCAGCGGCGTCGCCCGATAGTTCGGCGCGCCGAAATTCCACGGGATACACCAGTGCGTCGCTGCAATCGCCCATCGCCGCTTCAAGCTCAATCGCGGCTTGCCCTTCGTAATTCACGCTGCGGCGCACACCGATCAGCGCAGCCACAGCGTCGAACAGCCGCCCGCAACTCGAAGTCAGCGGCGAATTTATTTTCTCCTTCATCATTTTCACAAGTGTGTTCGCCTTCCGCCGATCGAGCCATCGCTTAAACTCGATTGGCGCGTCGGCGAAGTTCTCGCCGAAATGTGAAGCCAGGTAGCTCGTCGTCATCCTCCATGGCTCCCGAATCGCCGCCGCGCCGCCCGGCATTGGCACATAGGCCAGATGCGCGGCGCGCGTAAAGCCAGTGTAATCAGCAACTAACACTTCCCCGCCCCACACGCAGCCATCCGTTCCGTAGCCCGTGCCATCGAGCGCGATTCCGATCACCCGCCCATCCAGATGATTTTCCGCCATGCAGCTTGCGATGTGCGCGTGGTGGTGCTGCACTCCGATCGCGGGCACGCCGGTCTGCGCGAGCGCCCAGCGCGTCGAAAAATAATCGGGATGAAGATCGTACCCCAGCAGCGGCGGCCGGATTTCCAGAATGCTTTGCATGTGTTCGATGGTTTCGCGAAAAAAACCGAACGCTTCGGCGTTTTCCAGATCGCCGATGTGTTGGCTCAGAAAGGCTTGCCGGCCCTTCAGAATGCACACCGTGTTTTTTAATTCGCCGCCGACGGCGCGCACCTCCGGAAATTCGCGATGCAGAAATACCGGCGCCGGAACGTATCCGCGCGAGCGCCGAATCTGACGCACTCGTCCGCCGATGCGCCGCACGACCGAATCGTCCGAGCGAATCAGAATCTCGCGATTGTGAACGAGGAAAGCGTCCGCCAGTTGGCCCAGGCGCGCGATCGCTTCGTCGTTGGCAATGGCGATGGGCTCTTCGCTCAGGTTGCCGCTGGTCATCACCAGCGCACGCAACAGCGACTTGCGCAGCAGCACGTGATGCAGCGGCGTGTACGGAAGAAAAATCCCAAGCGTGGATTGAAACGGCGCGACGCAATCCACGATCCCGGCCGAAGCCTTGCGCGGCGCAAGCACGATCGGCCGGCGCGGCCCGGACAGAAGCGCTCGATCCTCATCCGTGAGTTCGCACAATTCGCTCGCGGCGGCGAGATCGGCAACCATCACGGCAAACGGCTTTTCGACGCGGCGCTTGCGCGCGCGCAGCAGTTCGACAGCTGCCGCGTTCGCAGCGTCCGCGGCAAGATGAAAACCACCGAGTCCCTTGATCGCAACGATCGATCCGCCGCGCAGAAGTTCGACCGCCGCGGCGATGGGATCGCTGGAACCAATCGCCTGCCCGCTGCGATCCGACAATTCCACGCGCGGGCCACACTCCGGGCACGCATTCGGCTGCGCGTGAAATCGCCGATCGCGCGGATCCTCATACTCGGCGCGGCAGCGCGCGCAGATCGGAAAAACGGACATGGAAGTTTGCGGGCGATCGTACGGCAAGCCGCGAATAATCGTGAATCGCGGACCGCAATTGGTGCAGTTGATGAACGGATACAGATAGCGGCGATCGGCGGGATCGAAAAGCTCGCGCAAGCAATCGCCGCACGTGGCGATATCCGGCAAAATCAGCGTGCGCACCGACTCAGATTTTTCGCTGGGAAGAATCGTGAAGCCGGCGCCGCCGCCGCACGCGATCTCCGCGACCTGCAGATCCGTGATCAGCGCCAGCGGCGGCGCGTTAGCAGGCAGCGCGCGCACAAATTCTGCCACAGCCGCGTCCGGGCCCTGAATTTCGATCACGACCCCGGCCGCATTGTTGGCGATGTGCCCGCTCAGGCGATGCTCGCCCGCAAGGCGATACACATACGGCCGGAAGCCGACGCCTTGCACGATCCCCGAAACGTGGATTCGCTTGCGGACTTCCATGTGCCGGGCTATTTCGCCGCGAGCGCTTCTCGATGCGACCGCAAGCGGCTCTCAATCCATTGCTGCCATTGCGGCAATCCCTCGCCGGTGAGCGAGGATAGTTCGATGATCTCGATTCCCGGATGCACGCGGCGTGCAAACTCGCGCGCCTTCTCGAGTTTGAACGGCACGTACGGCAGCAGATCAATCTTATTCAGCACCAGCAGTTCGGAGCGGAAAAACATCGAAGGATATTTCAGCGGCTTGTCTTCGCCTTCCGTGACGCTCAACACCACGATCTTGGCCGCTTCGCCGAGATCGTAGCTCGACGGGCAAACCAGATTGCCAACGTTTTCCACGAGCAGCAGATCGAAATCCTCGAGCCGCCAATCGGCGATTGCATTCTCGATCATGCGCGCTTCCAGATGGCACGTGCCGCCCGTCGTGATTTGCTTCACCGGAAATCCGAAGCGCGCCAGGCGCACCGCGTCGTTATCGGTTTGAATGTCGCCGGTCAGCACGGCCACGCGAATCGAAGGCGCAAACGCCTCAAGCGTGCGCTCCAGCAAACTCGTCTTCCCCGCGCCCGGCGAACTAACCAAATTCAGGCACAATATTTTGTGCTCGGCGAACCGCTCGCGAAGTTCTCCCGCGATGCGATCGTTTTCCTTCAGCACCTTTTGCACCAGAGGCACGCGATTCATGACTCCTCCACTTCCACAAAAGCCAGCTCCAGTTCGTCTCCGCTGACGAACTCCGTCGCAGTATCTCCGCACGCCGGGCACGCCGATTCGTAATTCACCACAACGAATTCCTTGCCGCAGCGCGCACATTTGTTGTGCTGCGGACGCCGCTCGATTTCAAAGCTGGCAGAAGCAAGATCGGTGTCCTTCACCAGCGCTTCAAAACAACACGTCAGCGCATCCGCATCCACACCGGATAGATCGCCCAGCCGAACTCCGACTCGCGACACGCGCGCGCCCGGCCGGCGGCCCGCTTCGGTGTTCACGGCGTCCAACACCAGCATCGCGATGGAAAGTTCGTGCACGGCGTCAGCAAATGCGCGGCAGTTGATCGCCCGCGATCATGTCCACGATGCGGGTGGTGCCCAGCGGCGTGCGCATCGTCACCAAGCCAGGTTCGTCGCCAATCACGGTGCCTATCATTTGCGCGCCGCGCCCGCGCGGATGCTGCCGCATCGCGTGCAACACAACGTCCGCGGCGTCGGGCGCGACGATCGCGACCAGTTTCCCTTCGTTCGCGACGTACAACGGATCGAGCCCCAGCACTTCGCACGCGCCGCGCACTTCTTCGCGAATCGGAATCGCGGATTCGTCGAGCATCATTCCCACGCGAGAACTCGCGGCGATCTCGTTCAGCGCGCTCGAAAGTCCGCCGCGCGTGGGATCGCGCATGCAGCGAATTTCTCCGCGCGTTTCAAGCATTGCCGCCACCAACGTGTGTAGCGCGGCGCTATCGCTTTCCACCGGGCTCTCGAATTCCAGCCCTTCGCGCTGCGCCAGAATCGCGATGCCGTGCTCTCCAATCGAGCCGCTCAGCAGAATGCGATCGCCCGGCAGCGCCTGGTTGGCGGAAAGCCGCACGCCGTCAGGTACGACGCCGATGCCGGACGTCGTAATGAACATCGCGTCGCAGCACCCCTTCTCGACAACTTTGGTATCTCCGGTGACGATTTCGACGCCGGCTTCCGCCGCCGCCACGCGCAACGATTCCACAACGCGCGCCAGCGTCTCCAGCGGCAGCCCCTCTTCCAGAATGAACGCCGCGCTCAGCACCAGCGGTTTGGCCCCGCCCATCGCTAGATCGTTCACCGTGCCATGCACGGCAAGCGACCCAATATTCCCGCCCGGGAAAAACAGCGGCTTCACCACAAACGAATCCGTGGAAAAAGCCAATCGCGAAAGATTCACTCGGAAAATAGCCTGATCGTCCAGCCGCGAAAGCGTGGGATTGCCCAGTGCCGGCAAAAATATTTTGTGCAGCAGATCGGCGCTCAGCTTCCCGCCGCTGCCGTGCCCCAGCACCACGCGATCGCCCACCGGAGCGGGCACCGGGCAACTGAATGCAGCGATCGTTTTGGATTCGTTCGGCATCGGCGCAGCCTTTACACCAGAACTTTATGTCTGCGATAGCGATAGTACGCGGCGCACGCGCCTTCGGAGGAAACCATCGGCGCGCCCAGCGGATTTTCAGGCGTGCAGCGCGCCGCAAACGCAGGGCAGTCCGTGGGCTTCTTCAATCCCTTCAGCACCTGCGTACTAATGCACTCTGGCGATTCCTGGACGTGGAATTCAGCCATGCCAAAAACTTTTTCCGCATCGTGCGCCGCAAATTCCGCGCGAATGTGCAGTCCGCTGCGCGGAATCTCGCCGATGCCGCGCCATTTTTGGTCCGCGACTTCGAAAATGCGCTCGATGATTTCCTGCGCGTGAAGATTCCCGGGCCGCGAAACCGCGCGCACGTATTGATTCTCCAATTTCGCTTCGCCGGCCTCGAGCTGTTTCACAAGCATCAGAATCGCTTCGAGCAAATCCACAGGCTCGAATCCGCCGACGACGATCGGCACGCGAAAATCCCGCACCAAATCTTCGTACTGCCGGTAGCCCATCACCGCGCAAACGTGCCCGGGCGCGATGAATCCCTGCACGCGATTGTCCGGCGCCTGCAGCAATAGTTCGATGGCCGGCGGCACCAGCACATGCGACGCCAGCACGAAAAAATTCGCCAGCCCATCGCGATGCGCTTGCCAAACCGCCATCGCGTTGGCCGGGGCCGTGGTTTCAAATCCGATGGCGATGAAGACGACCTTGCGCGCCGGATTCGCCCGCGCGATTTTTAGCGCTTCCAGCGGCGAATAAACTACGCGCACATCCGCGCCGCGAGCCTTCGCATTCAGCAGATCGGATCCCGAGCCGGAGCCCGGCACGCGCAGCATGTCGCCGTAAGATACCAACGTAACGTCCGGCCGCGCCGCAAGCTGCAGCGCGCGATCGATCGTCTCCAGCGGAGTGACGCACACCGGACACCCCGGCCCGTGCACAAGTTCCACTTCGGTGGGCAGCAGTTCGTCCAGGCCGTAACGCATGATCGTATGCGTCTGCCCGCCGCAAATTTCCATCAGCACCCAGCGCCGCGTGGCGCGCTCGCGAATCTCTGCGGCCAGCGCGTGTGCGATGCGCGCGTCGCGGTATTCGTCGAGATACTTCAAGCCGCGCCTCCCGGCGTGCCGTCATCCGGCGGCGGCAGTTCGGCTTCCAGCAGCCCCATGGCCTCAAGCGCTTCGAAGGTTCGCTCCGCCTCTTCGCGATCCACGCGGCTGATCGCGAAACCCACGTGCACCACGACGTAATCTCCCGCCTGCGCCTCTGGCACAAAATCCAGGCACACTGTGCGCACGGTCCCGCCAAATTCCACGCGCCCCGAGCGCGATCCGTTATCTTCGGTTGTGTCTAGGACCTTACCGGGAATTGCCAGGCACATAACGCTCTCCAGGGCCCCGTGGCGCTTTCAATTGAAGCCTATACCTGCATTGGTGAATGCACAAGTTAACCGCCACAAACGCATCAGAACCAATTATGCCCGATTTACGCGGGAATATCGTCGGCACCCGTCACATTGAATTGTGACTGCAATCACAACATTCGCCGAGACCGTGTGCTATCGTGAGAACGGTAGAACGGCTCGGACAAGTGTAGTGAGGCGATGAGCGTCCGGACCGAGAGCCGCGCAGCGCCTCCCTGGCCCGCGCGGGAGGAGAGCGTGGCAACCTACACAGCAAACCCGCCCCTGCCATCCGACGACAAACGATGGCGGATCGTTAACGGCACGATGCGTCGCCACGGTTTTTCGCGCGACGCCCTAATCGAGACCCTGCACACCGTACAGCAATCGTTCGGTTACCTCGACGAAGAATCGCTCAAGTTTGTTGCCGAATCGCTGCGCGTCCCGCTCAGCCGCGCCTTCGGCGTGGCCACCTTCTATCATTTCTTCAGCCTGAAACCTCCCGGCGAGCACACATGCTTGATTTGCACCGGCACTGCTTGCTACATCAAAGGCGCCGGGCAATTGGTGGCGCGCGCTGAGAAATTCCTCAAGGTGAAATCCGGTGAAACCACGCCGGACGGCAAAGTCTCTTTGCTCACGGCTCGCTGCCTCGGGTCGTGCAGCCTGGCGCCGGTCGCCGTGATGGATGGCGAGCTGGCTGCCAATGCCAGCGGAGAAGATATGCAAGCACAACTGCAGGTATGGGTGCCGGCATGAACCTCGAAGAACTGCAACAGATCGCGGACGAAGCCAAGCTGGCACGCGAAGCCGCACAGCGCGAAATTCACGTCTGCGTGGCCGCCGGCTGCCTTTCGCTGCACAGCGACAGGCTGAAAGAAGCGCTGGACAAGGAAGTGGCCGCCACGGGTTCCACGTGCAAAGTGAAAGGCACGGGCTGCATGGGATTGTGTTCCGCTGGCCCGTTGGTGGCTGTTGAGCCGGATGGCTTGCTCTACCAGCACGTCAGCGCGAACGAAGCGCCCGCATTGATTTCCGGATTGGGCGGCGATGCGCTGCGCGATCATATTTGCTCGCGCGAGCAGCCGTTCTTCAAGCGCCAGGTAAACATCGTCCTCGAAAATTCCGGGCGCATCGATCCTGAAAAAATTGAAGACTACATCGGCGTCGGCGGCTATCAGGCGCTGCTGCACGTCGTCACCGAACTGAAACCTGCGGAAGTGATCAAGGAAGTCGCGCAGAGCGGCCTGCGTGGCCGCGGCGGAGCAGGCTATCCCACAGGCTTGAAGTGGGAAACGGTCTCGAAGGCCGGATCCGGATCGAAATACGTGATCTGCAACGCCGATGAAGGCGATCCCGGCGCGTTCATGGATCGCAGCGTGCTCGAAAGCGATCCGCAGCGCGTGCTCGAAGGAATGATCATCGCGGCGTATGCCGTAGGCGCAAATCACGGATACATCTACGTGCGCGCCGAATATCCACTCGCCGTCAAACGCCTGGGCACTTCCATCCGCGACGCACGGCGTACCGGATTCCTCGGCAACAGTATTTGCGGCACCACATTCAATTTCGATATTGAGCTGCGGCTCGGCGCCGGCGCGTTCGTCTGCGGCGAAGAAACCGCGCTGATCGCATCGATCGAAGGACGCCGCGGATCGCCGCGTCCGCGCCCGCCTTATCCGGCCCAGTCCGGCCTAAATGACCTGCCGACCTTGATCAACAACGTCGAGACGTTCGCCAACATTCCAGCGATCCTGCGCAACGGCGGCGCGTGGTACGCGAAAATGGGCACGGCCAAGAGCAAAGGCACAAAGGTTTTCGCACTGACCGGCAAAGTGCAGAACACCGGCCTGATCGAGGTGCCGATCGGCATGACGCTGCGCGAAATCATTTTCGATATCGGCGGCGGCGTGCCGGAAGGCCGAAAATTCAAAGCCGTCCAGACCGGCGGCCCTTCGGGCGGCTGCATACCCGAACAATTCCTGGACATTCCCGTCGATTACGATTCGCTCGTGCAACTGGGCTCCATCATGGGATCGGGCGGAATGATCGTGATGGACGACACTTCCTGCATGGTGAACGTCGCGCGATACTTCATGGAATTCTGCATGACGGAATCCTGCGGCAAATGCATCCCCTGCCGCGCAGGAACCGCGCAGATGTACGAGTTGCTCACGCGCATCAGCCAAGGCACCGGAACGCATCGCGATTTAGACCTGCTCGTGGACTTGTGCGACATGGTGAAATTCACCAGTCTGTGCGGGCTCGGGCAATCGGCCCCCAATCCGGCGCTGAGCACGCTGAAATATTTTAAGGACGAATACCTCGAACACATCGATTCGCACCGCTGCCCCGCCGGCGTCTGTGAAATCAGCGCGACTGCGGAGGTGGCATCGTGAGCCCAGCCGCTGACGTCAAAACCCTGATCATCGACGGCACGGACATCAGCGCGCGCGCCGACCAGACGATCCTCGAAGCCGCAAACGAACACAACATCCGCATTCCCACGCTCTGCCATCTCGGCGGACTCTCTGACGTTGGCGCGTGCCGCTTGTGTCTGGTGGAAATCAAGGGTAACAACCGCCTGCTGCCCGCCTGCGTCACGAAAGTGGCGGAAGGCATGGAAGTCACCACCGAAACCGAGCGCCTTTCTAAATATCGCCGGATGATTTTGGAACTGCTGTTTGCGGAGCGCAATCACGTCTGCTCGATTTGCGTGGCGAATGGAGCCTGCCAGCTTCAGAGCCTCGCGCAATCCCAAGGAATGACGCATGTGGAATTTCCGTATCGCTTCCCGCGCCTTTCCATGGATGCCACGCACGAGCGTTTCGCAATCGACCACAATCGCTGCATCCTCTGCACGCGTTGCGTGCGCGTCTGCAGCGAAATTGAAGGCGCACACACCTGGGACGTTATGGGCCGCGGCGTACAAGCCCTCATCATCAGCGATCTGAATCAGCCGTGGGGCACTTCGGAGACGTGCACGAGTTGCGGCAAATGCGTGCAGGTGTGTCCGACAGGCGCGCTGTTCGATAAGGGGAAGGTCGGAAGCAAAACCCTGAAGAATCCGGACTTCCTGCCCTACCTGAACATGATGAGGGATCGTCAATCGTGAACAAAATCAAACTCGCTACCGTTTGGCTGGATGGTTGCTCCGGGTGTCACATGTCCGTGCTCGATATGGACGAGCGCCTTGTGGATTTGAGCGCGCAATTCGATCTGGTTTATAGCCCGCTCGTCGATATGAAGGTCTTTCCCGAAGGTGTTGACGTGGCGCTTATCGAAGGCGCCGTGAGCAGCGAAGAAGATCTGCACAAAATCCGCATGATCCGCGCCAGAACGAAAATTCTGGTGTCTCTTGGCGATTGCGCCGTCACTGGCAACGTTCCGGCAATGCGCAATATTTGGACCGTGGATTCCATTTTCCGGCGCGCCTATTGGGACAACGCCACCACGCAACAGCAGATTCCATCCGTGGCCCTGCCCAAGCTGCTCGCGCGCTCGCGCCCGGTGCACGAAGTTGTGGAAGTGGATTTGTTCGTTCCCGGCTGCCCGCCTTCGGCGGACACGATCTACACCGTGCTGGTGGAATTGCTGGCCGGACGAATGCCGGACGTCGCCAGTTTGACGCGCTTTGGAAAGTAGGAGAGGCCTGTGGGGCAGAAAATCGTCATCGATCCGGTTACGCGCCTGGAAGGGCACGGCAAGATCACCTTGCAGTTGGACGACCAAGGTGAAGTTTCCGAAGCCTATTTTCATGTGACGCAGCTGCGCGGCTTCGAAAAATTCTGCGAAGGGCGCCCATTTTACGAAATGCCCAACTTAATGGCGCGCATTTGCGGAATCTGCCCGGTCAGCCATCTGATCGCCTCCGCCAAAGCCTGCGACGCGCTCTTGGCCGTTCGTATTCCGCCCGTCGCCAAGCGGCTGCGCCAGATGATGAATCTCGCGCAGATCGTTCAATCGCACGCACTCAGCTTTTTTTACCTTTCGTCGCCGGATCTGCTTCTGGGCATGGACTCGGAGGTTGCCAAGCGCAATCTTTTCGGCGTGATGGAAGCCAATCCGGAGCTGGGCCTCGGCGGCGTACGGCTGCGGCAGTTTGGTCAGCAGATTATCGAACTCCTCGGCGGCAAAAGAATTCATCCCGGTTGGATCGTGCCGGGCGGCGTGAATGAGCCGCTTTCCGCCGATAAGCGCGACCGCATTCTGAAAATGGTTCCCGAAGCCCTGGCGGCCACGCGCCAATCGCTCACATGGTTCAAGCGCATCATCGAAAACCATCGCGAGGAAATCCGCACATTCGCCAATTTTCCGTCGCTGTTCATGGGCCTCGTCTCGCCTGACGAACGGCTGGCATTTTATGAAGGGGATATCCGCTTCACCGACGCGCGCGGAAAAATCCTGGCCGATAAACTCGATCCCGCGCGCTACTCCGACTACATCGGCGAGGCCGTCGAGCCCTACTCGTACATGAAATTCCCCTATTACAAGCCGATGGGCTATCCCAAGGGGATTTATCGCGTCGGACCACTCGCGCGCCTCAATCTCGTCGATCGTTGCGGCACTCCGCTGGCCGATCAGGAATGCGCGGAATTCCGCCAGCTCGAACGCGGCGCTGTGCTCAGTTCCTTCCACTATCACTACGCGCGGCTGATCGAAATTCTCTTCTCCATCGAGCGCATCGAAACGATTCTGAACGAGCCGGACATTCTCAGCCCGCACATCCGCGCATCCGCGTCTCTAAACGAGCTCGAGGGTGTCGGCGTGGCCGAAGCGCCGCGCGGCACCCTGATTCACCACTATCACGTGAACGAAGAAGGCCTGATGACTTCCGCGAACTTGATCATCGCCACAGGCCACAACAATCTGGCGATGAACCGCGGCATTCTGCAAGCCGCAAAACATTTCGTGCGCGGCAAGGAACTGAACGAAGGAATGCTCAATCGCGTCGAGGCCGTGATCCGCTGCTTCGATCCGTGCTTAAGCTGCTCGACGCACGCGATGGGCAAAATGCCGTTGATCGTGGAATTGCGTGCGCCGGATGGCGCGCTGCTCAACGAGTTGCGGAGAAACTGATGGCCCACGCGCTGATCCTCGCGTGTGGCAATCCGCTTCGCGGCGATGACGCCGTCGCCTTGCAAATCGCGGACACGCTGCAAATCGGCCACTCGTGGCCGGACATGAAAGTCGAAGCCGCGCACCAACTCTTGCCCGAGATGGCTGAAGCAATCAGTGAAGCCGAGATTGTCATCTTCATCGACGCCTCCGCCACCGCGGCGCCCGGCTCCGTTCTCTTCGAGCCGATTCTCCCTTCGCACCTAACCCCCGAAACGTTCACGCACGACCTCAATCCGCGCGCCTTACTCGCGCTCGCGCAAGCGCTTTACGGAAAATCGCCCGCGCACGCATTCACGCTGAACGTCGGCGCCGAATCCTTCGAGTTGCGCGAAGGCCTCTCAGAAACCGTGAGCGCTTCCATCCCCGAAGCCGTCCACACGATCCTCGAGTACCTCACGCACCATTTCTCGCTCGCAAGATACAAGACTCCCACATTGATCGCCTGAGCTAGTCAGCTCTTTCAGTTTGGCAGGCCTTGCCTGCCGGACGGTTGCTCCTTCACGAGAAACGGGCTATAAATCAGGCCGAAGGGGCGGTGACAACCATCCAGCTTTGATCAGAACCCTAAGTCGGCTCCCTGTGAGACATGCCAGGGCATGCCCTAAAGCCGCTGGTCCGTGGATGACGAAAACGCACGCCCCTCTGCCTTTTTCCGGGTTCCAGTAATGCTCGAAAATGGATCCCTTCTTGAATATTCACGCCTGGACGTTCGAATCATCTTGATCGTCTCTGCGAGCCGAAAGGAACGATAACCATGAAACTCTGGATGCGGCGTGGCTTGCCCCTTCTCGCGTGCTTGTGTGCCGGCTTGCTTGCTTCGATCGCGACACGCGCCGATCAAAACAAGAACTTCCGCGTCGCGGTCTACATTCCGATCGACCTCGTGCAGCGTATGAAGGACCCGCTTTGGCTCCAGACGTCTTGGGATACGATCAACAGTCAAGTGAAGGTCGACAAGGTTTACATCGAGACGTATCGCAGCGGACGGACGGCGGACGAGCAACTCATCGAGCAGGTCAAGAAATTCTTCACCGACCGTGGCGTTGCAGTGGCTGGCGGTATTGCCTTCACGTTAGACGAGAGCCAGCAGTTCCAGACCTTCTCCTATACCGATCCGAAGCAGCGCGATTTCGTCAAGCAGGTCTCGGAGATGACCGCGCGGCACTTTGACGAAATTATTCTGGACGACTTCTTCTTCAATATGACCAAAACGGACGCGGATATCGCCGCGAAGGGCGCCAAGAGCTGGACGCAATTTCGGCTGGATTTGATGGACGAAGTCTCCCGGGATTTAGTCGTTGGGCCCGCGAAGGCTGTAAACCCACACGTGAAATTCATCATCAAATTTCCCAATTGGTATGAGCATTTCCAAGCACTCGGTTACGACCTCGATCAGGAACCGAAGATTTTCGACGCCATCTACACAGGAACTGAAACCCGCGATCCCGTCGTCACAGACCAAAACCTGCAACAATACGAAAGCTATCAAATCTTCCGCTATCTCGAAAATATCAAGCCGGGCGGGAACGATGGCGGCTGGGTGGACACATTCAGCGTGCTTTACATCGACCGATACGCCGAACAGCTCTGGGACACGATGTTCGCCAAGGCGCCGGAAATCATGCTCTTCAACTGGTTCGCGCTGCTGCAACCGGTTCGCCCCGGCAACCGCGATGCATGGAGCGGAGAAAAGACGAGTTTCGATTACGACGAGATGCTGGCCGGTTTTCATCCTTCCCCGGCCCATCCGCAACCCACAATGGCTCGTGTGGCGGGCTATTCCCTCGGACAGGTGGACTCTTTCCTGGGTGAGTTGGGAAAACCCGTCGGCCTGAAGAGTTACAAGCCCTTCCAATCCACGGGTGAGGATTTTCTGCACAACTATCTGGGCATGATCGGAATACCCATCGATCTCTATCCTTACTTCCCGACCGATGCGAATGTGGTCTTGCTCACTCAGTCGGCGAGCTTCGATCCGGACATTGTGAACAAGATCAAAGCGCAGCTTCAGGCCGGAAAAAATGTCGTGATCACGTCGGGCTTGCTGCGCGCCTTGCAGGGAAAAGGCATTGAGGACATCGCAGAACTCAAGTATACGGACGAGAACGTAGCCGTCCGCGAGTTTGCTCTCGCGTTCGGCGCCGGAACGGCACAGAGCGTGAGTGAATCCTCAAGCTCTGCAATCCTGTTCCCTGAGATCCGCTTCATCACCAACGACGCTTGGGCGTTGGTTCGCGGCATGGCCAATGGCAATGGCTTCCCCATCCTGCTCATGGATCGATATTCCAAGGGCACGCTTTACGTTCTGACAATTCCCGAGAACTTCAACGATTTGTACCAACTACCTGCGCCGGTACTGTCCGCCATCAAGGATTACATTCTGGCGGACTCTCCGGTTCGCCTGGACGCCCCAAGCCAAGTGAGTTTGTTCCTCTACGACAACAACACTTTTGTCGTCGAGTCATTTCTGGACAAGGACGCCAGTGTGTCGGTCTCGGTGACGGGAGATTTTTCGAGCCTGAAAAACTTAGTGACGGGAGAAGTGGTCCAGGGCCAACCAGTCCCTCTCAACCCTCGGCAGAAAACTCCAGCCGGCGGCCAGAGAATCCGTTTTCAGCTCACCGTGAAACCCCACAGCTATCTGGCGTTTGCCGAGCAGAAGTAGCACCGCGACGCCTACCCTTTATTTCTTACTCCGCTTGCCAATACCATTGGATCGCTTGACGGGTTCAGTCCGCGCCGTTTTTCCTGTATCCCGGAGGGAGCTTCCTGATTTCCCATGCGCTACTTGCGAATACTGGAAGGCCTTGGCCGAGTATTCCATGGCCTGTTTCGATAGCTCGTGTCCGGTCCGGTGATCTTCGTGGTCCTGATGCGCCGCAGCGACACGGTGGGCATGCGCGGCAAGATCGTGGAATTCGGCGGCTCTTTGGTGCCAGTCGTTTCGGCCCTGCCTGCCTCGATTTTCCATGAGTCACTCCCCCATCAGATCAAGCTGAATTGTACCATGCTGAAATCGCTGGTCCCGTGTTGCTCACGTTCCAGCCTTAAGCAGTGGACTTCCGCGCCGGCCGGTCCTCAACCGCTCAGGAAGAAGGCAGACGCCCGTTGCCGTCTTTTCGAGGTCGGACTGGGGTCGATGCATCCCAGAAATCCATGCCGCTGCCGAGGTTTCTTGGGTTTCGGAGTCTGTTCGCGTTTCGCTGCTTGCTTCAGAGCCTCGAGATACCAGCTGAAGCCGCGCGGAAAAATTCGTCAATAATCGGCAGGTAAGCCCCGCAGTTGCTCCATCGTGAGCACCGGCCCCTCTTTGCAGACGTACAGCGAGCCCACATTGCACCGCCCGCATTTGCCGATGCCACACTTCATACGGTTTTCAATGCTGGTGTAAACCGAAGACGGCTTGACCCCCATCTTGTCCAGAATCGGCAGCGTATTCTTGATCATGATCGGCGGCCCGATCACGAGAACGACGGGATCTTTCGATTTGATGAGCGCGCGCTCGAACACGTACGGCACAAAGTCGATCTCGCCCTTCCAATCTGCTGTTTCGCCGCCCGGATCAACGCAACGGATGACGCGCACGCGGTCGCGCTTGGCCCATTCGTCCAACTCGTCCACGAAAACGAGGTCGGCGACGGTGCGCGCGCCATAAACGACATGGATATCCCCGTAATCGGCGCGGTTTTCGAGCGCGTACCACACGGCGCAGCGAATCGGCGGCATCGCGATACCGCCGCCCAGAAAGATCAAGTCGTGGCCCTTCCATGCCTCCACCGGATAGCCGTTGCCGTACGGTCCGCGGAAACCGATTACGTCCTTCTCTTCGATTTTCCACAACGCTTCCGTCACGCGCCCAACTTTACGGAAACAAAATTCGATATGGTCATTCCAGTTTGAGCTTGAGCAAATGTTGAACGTGGATTCGCCATAGCCGAAGGCCGAAAAAATGCCGAATTGCCCCACTCGGAATGAGAACTTGCGCGCCCGTTCCGGATCGAGAAAACGTAACGAGACCGCCTTCACATCTGGCGTCTGCCGGCGGACCGCCGTGACTTCCATCAAATCCGGCGTGTAAACGTTATCCATGATCGATCTCAATGGCGACGCTCAACACGCCGAGCCCGATCGGGCAATTACGCGTGCAATTGCCGCATCCGGTGCACAGAATGTCGCCGAACTTTTCCGGGTAGATCGCGAACTTGTGCAGGATACGCTGGCGCTGGCGCGCGTGTTGCGCGGAACGTGGATTGTGGCCGGAAGCGTGCACCGTGAACGTCGCGAATTGGCACGAATCCCAGCTCCGCACACGCGCGTTGCCGGCTGCGGGCCCGGCGTCCAAGATGTCGAAGCAATGGCACGTGGGGCATGTGAAAGCGCACGTGCCGCAACCCATGCAAGTGAGCGAGTGTTCCTGCCAGAACGGATCCTCGAAATGGTCGGTGACGAACGTGCGAATCTTCTTGGAGTCAAATTTCTTTTCGGGACCCGGCGGAACGTTTCCAATCTGATCCGATTTCTCTGTCTTGCCGCTGAAAAGAGCGCGGCCTTTGTCCGTAAGACATCGGACTTCACAGCGGCCGCCGCCCAAATCGAATAGCATCGCGTCCGAACCACGTTCCGAGGCCGGACCCAGCCCAACGGACGTGCAGAAGCAGCTCTCGTCATGAGTGCTGCAGGCCAGCGTGACCACTGTTGTTGCTGCTCGCCGCCGGTTATACATCTCGTCCTTGAAGTCCCAGTTGAACACATGGTCCAAGATCGGCAACGCGGCGGCGTCACACGGCCGCGCGGCGATCAATATCGTCTCTACGCGCTCCTGCGTATCGCTTTCGATCAACTCAATGCTGTTGCCCTGCACTCGGTACCCATAGAGCTTCTCCGCCTTCGGGAAAAGAAACTCCTTGATGGAGTTGGACGGGCGCTGAACGCCTTCAAACAGCAAGTCGTCGCCGGAACGCAAGGCCCGATACTGCACGAGGCCGGGCTTGATCCGGACGGGACCCGCAACCGTTTTGCCGGCGGCGAGCCACTCGGCGGCCAGTGTGCGAAGCCCGGCTTGAGAGATGCTCTCGCTCACCGGATGAAGTCCTCCTTATCCTGGAGAGCGTACGATCCGATCACCTCATCCGCCTTCGGATCGATGCCGGCTTCAAAGACGAAATTCTTCTGGGCGGCAATGTGGAGCGAGACATTGAGCAGAGCGAGATCGATACCCGCGGGGCAGGCTCGCGAGCATTCGCCGCAACCTATGCAACGCCCCGCCAGATGAAACGCGCGGGCGATCTGCCAGGCAAAGTTTCCTTTCGTGCTCGGCGCAGGGTCAATCTCAATCGGCCTGTTCCGATCGACAATACAGCGCTCGCAATAACACATGGGACATACCTGGCGGCAGGCGTAGCACTTCACGCAGCGCTCGAACTCACTCGTCCAGAAAGCCATTCGCTGCGCCGGGGGCATCGCCATCAGCGTCGCAAAGCGGTTTGGCGAAGGGCTAGGCGGGGGTTCCGGCCCCGCAGGCTGTCCAAGCGATACGTCTGCAAAACGGGGAGTTCGCGCCTGGCATGTAGCACACTTCGGTTCGCCTACACCTTCGCACGCCATGCCGACTGCATAAATGTCCTGGCGTTCGAGCTGCGATTCCTTCTCCAGCACAACGAGCGATTTTTCGTCGCAAGGCTTTACCACGATCGCCGGTTTCCCAAGCGCCTTGATTTCTTTTCGCTTCAGGTACGCGGTGAGATTCGCGTAGCAGTGGTTGTTCCAAACCAGCCGATCCGCGTCCTCCGGCTTCGTGACCACGATCGGACCGCTGACACCGTATCCGATCACGACTTTCACCGCGTTCTCGGCCAGTAATTTGCGGCAATGCTCGCGCAGATCGTTTTGCGCGGCGAAACTCCTCAGTCCGTTCCTGTTGTTCACCGGTGACGGCACATCCTTGAATGTACCGGCGGCGTACAAGTCCGTGTACGGCCCGAGCGCCCTGGTCTCTTCGGTGATGTTCGTGACCACCTGCTGCCACTTTCTTCCTTCCGCTGCTGAAATCCACGTGAAGTGAATACGGCGGAGATCGAAACCAAGTGTGTCCAATAGCTCGCGGAAAAGGATCCAGCGCCGCCGCGCGTGGTAGTTGCCGGCTGTGTAGTGGCAATCGCCGGGATGGCAACCGGAGACCAGCACGGCGTCTGCGCCGATCTCGAAGGCCTTGACGATCAGATTGAAATCGATGCGCCCCGTGCATGGCAGGCGAACGATGCGCACATTCGGTGGATATTCCAGGCGCGTGGTTCCGGCAAGATCGGCTCCCAAGTAGGTGCACCAATTGCAAACGTACGCAACGATCTTAGGCTCGAATGTGGACGTCTCGCTCATGCGATGCTCTCCACCATTGCGTAAATCTGCTGATCCGTGAAGCCCTGCAAATCGGCGCTCTTGGACGGGCACACGGAAACGCACGTGCCGCAACCCATGCACAGGCCGGGATTGACGCGCGCCGTACGCTTTATGAAAGCGCCCTTCGACGTGCGGACTTCCGCGGGCTCAATCGCGTGATATGGGCAAGTGTGGACGCACGTGAAGCATGCCGCGCAAGTCTGCTCGTTGATTGCTGCGATTTCAGGATCGCGCGTCAGTTCGCTGGCCGAGAGCATGATTTGAACCTTGCTGGCAGCCGCCGACGCCTGAGCCACGGATTCAGGAATGTCTTTCGGCGCATGACACGCGCCGG
>JBEKDK010000009.1:0-54910 GCA_050014395.1 Candidatus Acidiferrales bacterium
CCTGATGCGAAAGCACGAGCACCTCACGAAGGTTGAAGAAGTGGCGATCCGAGTACGTGTGGAGCGCCTCAAAGACGGCCGCTACGTTGGGACGAGCCCCGATGTTTCCGGGTTGGTAGCCGAAGGCCGTAGCGTTGCCGAAGCTGTCGAAATTGCTCAGGGACTTGCCCGAAAGATCGTCGAATCCTGCATAGAACACGGCGATCCACTTCCGCGTGTATTCCGCAGCACCCACCGGTCCAGCCAGGAATTCCGAGTCCCCGTCTCCGTGTCTTAATGGGCCGCTTGGCGGGATTTTCCTATCGTGAAGTTGTACGACGGCTCCGCTCGTTCGGTTTCCAGTTCGATCGCCAAGGGCCCGGCAGTCACGAGCTATGGCGTCATTCGCAAACAGGGAGAAAGGTGACGATCCCGCATCACTCCGGCGATATGGCGGAGGGAACGCTCCGAGCGATTCTTCGTGAAGCTGGAATTGGCACGGAATCGTTTCTCAAAGCTTGAACGACGTTTTCTACCGCCGCAAACCGTTTCACCCCAGTTCAAACTCTGTTCCATTGCAAATCATACGCTGTAGCGCAGCGCGTTTAGTGGCCGTTGGAGGGGACGAGCGGGAGGACGCGCGTTAGGACTTGGCCGGTGTAGGATTTTTTGTTGCGCGCGATTTGCTCGGGCGTCCCTTGCGCGACGATGCGGCCGCCCGCTTCGCCGCCTTCGGGACCGAGATCGATCACCCAATCGGCTTGCTTGATGACGTCGAGCTGGTGCTCGATGATCAGCACGGTGTTGCCGACGTCCACCAAGCGATTCAGGACGTGGAGCAGCTTTTTGACGTCATCGAAGTGCAGGCCGGTCGTGGGCTCATCGAGAATGTAAAGCGTGCGGCCGGTTTGGCGGCGCGACAATTCGCGGGCCAACTTCATGCGTTGCGCTTCGCCGCCGGAAAGCGTGGTGGCGGATTGGCCCAACTGGATGTAGCCGAGGCCGACATCGACCAGCGTTTTGAGCTTCTGGTGAATTTGCGGGAAATTTTCGAGCACGGGCAGCGCGTCTTCGATCGAAAGATTCAGCAGATCGGAAATCGAAAGACCTTTGTAGCGCACGGCGAGCGTTTCGGCGTTATAGCGGCGGCCGCGGCACACTTCGCAAGTAACGAACACGTCGGGCAGAAAATTCATTTCGATGCGGCGCTGGCCATCGCCCTGGCATGCCTCGCAGCGCCCGCCCTTCACGTTGAAACTGAAGCGGCCGGGCGCATAGCCGCGCTCGCGCGATTCCGGCAGCATAGCGAAAAGCTCGCGAATCGGAGTGAGCACGCCGGTGTAGGTGGCTGGATTCGAGCGCGGCGTGCGGCCGATCGGCGCTTGGTCTATTTCGATCACCTTGTCGATGTGATCGGCGCCGGTGAGTTCGCGGAATGCGCCGGGGCGTTGCGTGGAGCGATAAAGTTTTTGCGCCAGCGCGTGGTACAGAATTTCGTTCACCAGCGTGGATTTGCCGGAGCCGGAAACGCCGGTGATCACGGTGAGCAAGCCGAGCGGCAAACGCAGATCGATGTTCTTCAAATTGTTTTCGGTGCAGCCCAGCACGGCGAGCGATTTACCGTTGGGCGAGCGACGATGCTCGGGGACGGGAATCGACATCGCGCCGGAAAGGTAGCGACCGGTCATCGACGTTTCGCTCGCGGCAATTTCCGCGGGCTTGCCGGTTGCGACCAAGTAGCCGCCGGCGCTGCCTGCGCCGGGGCCGAGGTCCACAACGAAATCGGCGCGGCGAATAGTCTCTTCGTCGTGCTCGACGACGAGCACGGTGTTGCCGAGATTGCGCAAGCGGCCGAGCGATTGCAGCAGGCGCTCGTTGTCGCGCGCGTGCAAGCCGATCGATGGCTCATCGAGCACGTAAAGCACGCCGCGCAAGCGCGAACCGATCTGCGTCGCCAAGCGTATGCGCTGCGATTCTCCGCCGCTAAGTGTGGCCGCGGAGCGATCGAGGCTCAGATAGCCGAGGCCGACGGCGAGAAGAAAATCGAGGCGTTCGGAAACTTCCTCAAGCGCGCGGCCGGCGATTTGCAATTGCCGTGGCGAGAGGATTTTCAATATGCGATCCACGTCCGGGCGCGCTTGGCTGATTGGAAGCATCGTGAAATCGGCAATCGAGCGCCCGGCGACTTTCACGGCCAAACTTTCGGGACGCAAACGCTTCTGTCCGCACGCGGCGCACGGTGCGGGAGACATGAACTGTGTGAGCCATTCGCGATAATTATCCGAACGCGAATCTTCGAGATTGCGGCCGAGCATCGTGAAAATTCCGGGGAAGCGAAATCCCGGCGCGAGTTTGGTTTTTGTGCGGCCGCGCGCGGGGGCTTCAGTTTGCTGCGAGCCATCGCTTTGCGATGGCGGGAAGCCGTAGAGAATCAAGTTCTGCACGCGGCGCGGGAACTTCTCGAAGGGCGTGGCGAGATCGAATCCGTGGGCGACGGCCGCGAGCTCCAGCGTGCGCCGCACGTTGCCGGAACTCGATCCGGGGCCCAGGCCGCCCTCGAAAAGCGGGCGCGTCCAATCCGAGATCACCTTCGCGGGATCAAAATCGTAGCGCGAGCCGAGACCGTTGCACACCGGGCACGCGCCGTACGGCGAATTGAAGCTGAAGGAGCGCGGCTCAAGCTGCGGCACGGAAATTCCGCAATCGCGGCAGGCCAATTTTTCGGAATAAATTTCCTCGGAGCCCCCGACGACCGCGACAGTGACCAATCCCTTCGCGAGTTTCAGCGCCGTGGCCAGCGATTGTTCGAGGCGGCCGGCAATCCCGGGCTTCACGAGCAGGCGATCGACGACAACTTCAATCGTGTGGTTCTTGCGCTTATCGAGTTTCGGCGCGTCGTCGAGCGGATAGAGTTGGCCATCGATGCGCGCGCGCAGGAAACCATCGCGCGCCAGTTTCTCCAGTTCCTGTTTGTATTCGCCTTTGCGGCCGCGAGCCAGCGGCGCCAGGATCATCACGCGATCGCCGGGCTTGGCGAGCTCGCCGCGCAGAATGGATTGCACAATCTGCTCCGCGGATTGCCGCGCGATGGGCTTGCCGCAATTCGGGCAATGCGGCACGCCGATGGAGCTGTAGATCACGCGCAGGAAATCGGAAATCTCGGTGATCGTGCCCACGGTGGAACGCGGCGAGCGCGTGGTGGTTTTTTGCTCGATGGCGATCGAAGGCGAAAGACCCTCGATCGAATCCACATCGGGCCGCTCCATTTGATCCAGGAATTGCCGCGCGTAGGCGGAAAGCGATTCGACATATCGGCGCTGGCCTTCGGCGTAAATGGTATCGAACGCCAGCGACGATTTACCGGAGCCGGAAAGCCCGGTGATCACGGTAAGGGCGTTGCGCGGGATTTCCAGGTTCAGATTCTTCAGGTTGTGCTGGCGCGCGCCGCGGACCACGATTTGGGTTAATCCCATGCGAGCACACCCCAGACAGAGCGGCCACCGCACAGTGAGTAGAATGCGCCCAGCATAATCCTTCACGTTAACAAGCTGCACAGTTCAGGTCAAGGAGGCTGATTCAGGGGTAGTGACTCGTTTTGAATTGAGCAGCCCCAGTTGCTACACTTCGGGCCAATAGCAACGTCGGAGTTAAACATGGACGAATTTTTATTCGACGGGACCGTAGACCTCCTGCAACGTCTAGTACAGCTGCGCGAACGGTTAGCTAAAACAGTGCGCGGCAGTAGGGAACACGCGCGGCTCTTGGAAGAACTTCGAGCACTAGCAGCAGAATCTCGGGCGCTCTTTGGCCCATCCAACAATGCCCCGGATTCAAACTGAGTCACTACCGATTCAGGGTATTAGCCGTGCCAATCTCAGCGCGGGTGGACTTTTGGCGCGGACGGAGCTTTCAATTACGCGCTTGCGCCACGCTTAGCTCGACATTCCGCGGCGAATCGTCGCGCGCCGCCGCGAGCCCTGGCGCTGCGAGTGCGCGTGGCAAAATTTCCAGGAAGCGGTTCACTTCGGATTCGGTGCTGAAGCGCCCAAGGGTTACGCGCAGCGAGCCTTTGGCGCGCTGGGAATCGAATCCCATCGCTAAAAGAATCTCCGACGGGGCGCCGGCGTGATGAGCGCTGCAGGCGCTGCCGGAGGAGACGGCCACGCCGGCCTCATCGAGAGCTGTTAGAAGCTGAAGCACTTCGCCCTCCTGGCCCGCGAAGCCCAGGCAGAGATGGCCGGGAAGGCGCTTCACTGGGTGGCCGATCAGGTAAGCATGGGGCATGGTTGCGCGGAGCCGCGCGAGGAGATATTCCCGCAACCTAACTAGGTCGCGGGCTTCCTCTTCCATTTCTTCGCGTGCCAGGGCAGCGGCCGCGCCGAAGCCGACAATGCCTGCCACGTTTTCGGTGGCGGAGCGCAAGCCGCGTTCTTGTCCTCCGCCGAGCACGATCGGGTTCAGCTCAACGCCGTCGCGCACGTAGAGCGCGCCGACGCCTTTCGGACCGTGCAGTTTATGCGCGGACAATGAGATCAAATCGGCGGGCAATTCGTTGACATCCAAACGCATCTTGCCGGCGGCTTGCACGGCGTCGGTGTGAAACAGCGCGCCATGCTGCTTCGCGATGCGCGCAAGCTCGGCGATGGGCTGAAGAGTGCCGACAACATTATTCGCGGCCATGATGGAGACAAGGCGCGTCTCAGGGCGCAGCGCGCGGCGTAGATTTTCGGGATCGACCAAGCCGTAGGAATCGACCGGCAGGTAGTCGACCTTGACGCCGAAGCGTTCGAGGAAGCGACAGGGCTCGAGGACGCCGGCGTGCTCGATGGAACTGGTTACGATGTGGGCTGATCCGGTGCCCGCCCGGATCGAGCCGAGGATTGCCAAGTTGTCGGCTTCCGTGCCGCTGCCGGTGAAGACGATCTCGGAGGGAGCGGCGCCGAATAGTGCGGCGACTTGCGCGCGAGCGGTCTCCACTGCTTCGCGGGCCTTGCGGCCTTCGCGGTGCAGACTGGAAGGATTGCCGAAGTCGTCCAGGAGATAGGGCTCCATCAGAACAAATACTCGCGGGTCAAGCGGAGTGGTGGCGGAATGATCGAAATAAATGCGCGATCCCAATTTTCTTCTCCATGCGGGCTGCGCTGGGCCCTGCGCGCCAAAAAAAAGCCTCATCCGGGTTTGGGGGATGAGGCGCAAAACCAGCACTGAATCTCATGTCCCCCGCGAATCGGGCGGGACTTGGCACCAAGCAATCAGGTTTTTCACCTGATCCGGTTGCCGTGGCTTCATCGGGCCCGTAACCCTCAGCCACTCTGCATGAGAGACAGCTCTCTTCAAACGCGAACACCTGAAGAAAAACAAATTTAGGCTTACAACGCAGGCGTGTCAAGGCAAACGTGTGTGGGCAGGCGATCTATTGCGGTGTTTGAGATCGGATTATGAGCAGCCTCTTCACAATCTCCTTAGCGATCGCATTCGTGACACCGGCATCCGTGAATCGTCCTTCCCGTACAAAGTCAAACAGCTCCTTCCCTTGCGCATCAAACACGGTCACGGTTCCCGAAGTAGCGTTCATTTGTCCGACTTGAACCGCAGCAGGATCTTGCCCCGTTCCATAGGCGATGCGGTATTCGTAGGCTTCCTCGGATTCGTCGAAGTGCAAGCCATGGAATCTCCCGCTGCCATTCATTTTTTCGAGCAGAAGGGTTTTGTCCCAACCGGTTGAATCGATTTTGATCTTGATCTCCTGCGGCGGTTTTTTCGCTTGAGCAGCCACCGAAAACGCCAAACCGAGAGTTACAAGGATAATTGCGGAACGCATGGGTCTCCCCTCACCAGGATCTTCCATCAGCTAGATCACAGCGGATGATTCCGCTTGCCTCAGCAGTCACAAGATAAAAGAAAGGCTTCTTGGAGTCCAGATGTAGTGCTCCTCGCGTATTTGGACCACTAGGCCGCGCACTCGGTCCGCAGCACATTAAGCAGGGGTCAAGGGAAAAGACCTGCGAATGAATTGGAGTACTGTTACTCGGGATCACCGGAAGATTTTGCTGGGGCGTGGCTTTTTTACGCGGGGGGTGAGCGGACAAGTTGTGCGTTTGCAGCGAGTTGGTTTTGGCGCTTGGCGTGCCTCTTAGTATGGCGTAGGGAGAAGGCAAGTCGAGGATCCCTTTAGGGGATTGAGGGCTGGGCCGGCTTGTCTTCTCCCGACTTCTTCCGCCTCGTCACACCCAATTCACCACCCCAAGGGACAACACCCAAACGAGGCGGGAGTTTGTCTGGACGCGCAGAACGTCCCACGCACGACTCGCAGCGAAGATAAAGAAAACAAAAATTCAGCGGAACGATTCCCTGCGTGCGATAGTCTAAGCAGACGTATGGCGAAGGCATTGGCGGACAGAAATTCTAGCGCCGTGTGGCGATGGGCGGCGGGCGCGGCTGCGATTGTGACGCTCGCGGTTCTCGGAATCTGCGGAGCGCAGACGGCGCGCGCGCAAACACCCGCGCGGCCGCAGGTGGACGTCGGGCTGGTGTCCGACGCGACGGCGGTGCGGGCGGGGCAAACGCTGTGGGTTGGACTGCAATTCAAGTTGCAAAGCGGCTGGCACATTTACTGGGAAAATCCGGGCGACTCCGGCGAGCCGCCGAAGATTCAGTGGGATTTGCCGACAGGATTTCACGCCGGAGATTTTCTGTGGCCGTATCCGGAGCGCATCGAAGCGCCGTCGATCGTAGATTATGGATACTCGAACGGTGTTGTGCTGATGGCGCCGGTCACGGTGGCGGGCGATTTGCCGGCGCACGGTTCGGTGACGCTGGGCGGGCAAGTGCACTATCTGGTGTGCCGCGAAATTTGCGTGCCCGCGAAAGCCAGCGTGCAACTTGCGCTGCCGGTTGCGGCGCGCGCGTCCGCCGCGTTGTCGAACGCTACGGTGCACGCTTTGTTCGAGCAGACCAGGCAGCGATTGCCCCTAGCGGCACCAGCAGCGTGGCAAGCGCGCGTCAAATCAAGTGGCAATGAATTCATATTGTCGCTGCGCAGTGGAAAATCCACGACGCAAGCCGAATTCTTTCCGCTGGATTCCGACGTGATCGAAAACTCAGCCGCGCAGAATGTGCAGAGCACTCCCACGGGAATCGAGATTCATATGAAGAAGTCGGATCAATTGCTGAAGCCGATTGCGCGGCTGCGCGGGGTGGTGGTGTTGCCGGAGCGCGGGGCCTACAGCGTGGATGCGCCGGTGACGCAGTAGCGGGCATTCGGAAATGCGGCGTGAAGCGGCAGCCGCAAACCTGCTTTCGCCGAGTTTTTCCCCGGCCGTGGCATCGAATCCTTACGCTTGGAGCATCGAAGCGAACGAGGAGCAAATCATGAATGCAAAGCGTCTCGGATTCTTAGCGGCGGCAATTATTTTGATTGCGGCTGCGGCGGCGTTTGCGGCACGTGTGGGTCAAGCGGCTCCAGATTTTGTGGCCACGGACAGCAACGGACAGCAGCATCACTTGGCGGATTATCGAGGGAAATTCGTGGTTCTGGAATGGCACAACAACGGTTGTCCTTACACGCAAAAACACTATCTGAGCGGGAATATGGAGAATTTGCAGCGGGGATGGACTGCGCGCGGAGTGATTTGGTTCACGGTGATTTCATCGGCGCCGGGAGCGCAGGGCTACGTGACCGCGGCGCAGGAAAACGATTACATGCGCCAGATGCACGCCGCGCCGACGGCTGCGCTGCTCGATCCCGACGGACAGTTGGGCCATCTTTACGACGCCAAGACCACGCCGCACATGTTCGTGATCAATCCGGACGGCATTTTGATTTACGACGGTGCGATCGACGATCGCCCGACCAGCGACCAATCGGATATCTCCGGCGCGACGAATTACGTTTCGCAGGCGCTGACGGAAGCGATGGCCGGCAAGCCGGTCAGCGTCTCGACCACGCGGCCGTACGGCTGCTCCGTGAAATACGCGCACTAGAATCCAAGCGCGCGTACGCGATGCGGGGCGAGCCGGAGCGAGTGAAGAATTAAGGTTGAGGCGGCGGTTTGAGAACGGACTGCACGGCAAATAAGTGAAAGTCCGTAAATGAGTGGGTGGCGACGGAGCGAGTTGTTCCGAATTCGGAGAGCGACACAGCGCTTAGCGGCAACCAAAGCATCATGTTCTGCGCGCGGAAGTCCACGGGCCCGTAGCTGATCGAGACGGCGCGGCTGGTGAGATTAATCGATAGTACGGGCTCGAGCAGAATTGTATCGATGTGCATCACCTCGTAAGAATCCTTTGCAATCCACGCGCGTCCCTTCAGTCTGAGGGGAATATCTTCGGTCGAGGTTATGATGCCCTCCGTGCGAGGAGGCTTATCGTTGCGCTGGACGAAATGAATCACCCACGCGGGAGTCCCACTCCAATCGGCGACGCCTTCGCAGCGCATATCGTAATCACCCTGGTAGTACGGATGGAAAATCAACGCGAGAGCCGTAAGACCGGATTCCTGCTGCTCGCCGATGAGTTCTTTGCCGCCCTTGGATATTTGCCGAGTCTCGTTGACTGAAAACGCGCCGGGTCCTTGTTCGAAACTCACGATGTAATCGTAGCTAGCGGTTTTTTTCGTGCCGCCGATACCCGCGGAATCCACGCTCTGGGATTCGATTTTTTCAAGCGCCGTAAACTTTTGTAGGTTGTCGACGAGTTCTTGCGCGCGTTCGCCGGCGTGCACCAGAACATCAGGGAGCGAACAGGTCTGCGCCCCGGAACTCATGGCGAGCGGGGCATCAGCATCCGGCGGCAACCAGATCGACTCGCGAGCACTGGGCCTCTGGCCACCGGCCTGAATCGCGAGTTTCTTACAGCGATCCCGGTAGTCGCCGGGAATCTGGCTGCACTTCTCGAATGCGTCGGCCGCCTCGGTGTAGCGCCTCGTTTGCTGCAGCGAAACCCCGAGCGCCCATAAGTCTGTGGAATCGGGCGACGCGATACCATTGGTGGCCTCCTGCAGTTCCCAGACGGACCTTGCATAATCCTGCCGGTAAAAATCGACCAGGCCCAGGCCACTTTGTGCCCTGGACATCTCGGATGCCTTGTAGGCTGCGAATTGCTCCTTGGCGAGCCCCTGCGGTTTGGCCAGCGCAGGCATCAGATCCGTGGCGTGCTTCAAGAAGCTCTCCGCCCGATCAAGCTGATTGGTCGCTCCTGCGTCCTTCGGATTGGCGAGATGCGCGGACACCCAGCCGTCAAGCACCAAGACGTCCACATCGTCGGGATCATTCCCCAACGCATGGGCCGCCGCCACGTAGAAATTCTTCCAATCTTTTTTCGCGTAGTATGCATTCACCAGGCGATCTTCCACGGATTCAAAGAACTGGCTCGACGGATTAATTCGAAGGAAATCCTGAGCCAGCCGGATTTGCTGGTCCGGATCGGATGTACCCAGAATCGCGTTGACGCTGGCCTGCTCTTGCAAGTCAGAGCCTTCCATGTGCGGTTCGGACTCGATTGGCGGGGGCGCGAGGTATCCGATGCGCGCTTGCGCTGACCAATCGGGATGAGCGGTGAGCATGATTGTGATTTTGTGAAAGCTGCCGTCGGTGCGAAGGTCTGACGGCACAAAGCCGAGGACATACGATGCGTCGGTTGGGTCCGCGATGCGGTTGAAACCGGAGTCGTAGCGGATCGAATCGTGGATAAAGACGCCGCTTGTGGCTTCGGCTAGGGCCTCGATTACTTGCAAATTGGCATCGACGCTGGTCACTCCGGTTCCAGGCGCCGGTTGGATTGATGCTGCGCCGCCAGCGGGGGCCTCGGCCGGGAAATGGCTGGGCCCGTTCGCGTCCACGGCATACGCGGCGATCGCGTCGATCACGACGTTGGCGCGAATGGCGGCGTCGATGATTTGATCCATGCGATCCTGGTGCGCTGGATTCTCGAAACCTTCCGATACCAGCACGATCCTGCGTTCGCCGGGAATTCCCGCCATACGCAGTACAAGATTTTGCAGTGACGCGAGCGTGTATTGAACCGACACATCGCCATTTGGCGCCGCGGCCGCGCCCACACTATTTGGTGCATTAGGGCTGATTTGCGAGCGAAGCTGGGAGAGTGCCGCTCGAAGTTTTTCGGCGTCGCCGGCGAAGCCGAGATTCGTTTCTCCGGAGGCTGTGAAGATACCGATCTGGTCGTTCGCGCCTAGGGCCTTCGTAGAATATTGCTGCGCCGCCTGGCGCGTCTGGTCTAAATCCGAAATCTGCAGATGGTAATCGTCGAAGAAAAGCGCGGTGTAGCGTGGACCCGCGTTTAGCGGAGGCGACTCTGCGAGTGGCGCCAGCGCTTGGTCTATCGATAGCGCGGCCGTTTGCACTTCGGCGGACGGTGCTTGAACCGGCGCAACCGCGGCGGAGAAGTAGGCAATTGTTTGCGGCGCGCCGTTGTCGAAAATCTGGAAATCGGACTGGCCCAAATTCGTTACCGCGTTGCCATGGGCATCGCGGACCACGACGCGCTCGAGCACAAAATTCGTTGGAACGCTGGCGACAGGCAGAGGCGTTATTTTCTGCGTCGGCGCGGCAGGGGGACTATTCGGCGCTTGCGCTGCCAGGAGAGCGAGGCTGCACGCCGCGATCACGGCCATAAATAGCGCGGTTCTTGCCGCGGGTAGTAACTGTGGATTTCGGGCGTGAGATTCTTCGCTCAACGAATTCGGCACAGCCGGCTCTCGATCTCTCACTGCCCTTCGTAATTCGGCGTACGGCCGACAAGTGGCTCCGCGGGGGCCGATCTTGACGAAGGAAATATGAAAACAGTGTAGCACTCCGCGAAAATGCCTCGCTACCGCCGCAACGCCCGGCGCCCGCCGAATTTTCCGTCCCACGATCCACGGCGGCTTGCGATTGACTCGACGGTGCAAGAGGACTAGGCTTTTGTGAGAAGGGCTGGCTCAAGACGAAAGCCCTGGCCGCGTAGGCCGCCACAGGTTTCGAGTTAAAGCGGACCCCCAGCGTTGTTGAGCCCCCCGCCCGGCGCCGGGCTTGTTTTGAAAGATCGCTAAGATGGCGAGCATTCTCATACCATTTCCGGGTACCTCTACATACTGCGCGTTCGTCGCCGTTGCGTTGGCGGGGCTGTATCTGCTGCTGCGAAAACGCGGCGTCGCCTGGCGCGCATGCGTTCTGGTGATTACGTGCTTGTGCTTGTTTGCCGTCGCGCGTGGGCCGCACTTTCTGGGCAGGGTGCGGCACGCGGGTGTGATCCATTTTGCGTTGCGCAGCGGAGGCAGCGTAGGTGTTCCCGCTCACACCGCCGCGCCGGCTGCGAAAACGGCCGCTGTCTCCACAAAGCCGGCGGAAGCCACACGCGCGGTGTATGGGCATTCCATCGTCAAAGGAGGAATCCATTCGCTCGGCGAACTGCTGGATGTGATCTCCAGGGACCCGCTTGCGGCGCAGCACTACAAAGGTTTCGACGTCGCGAAGGCGCACTTCATGCGTCTGGACCACAACATCATGGCCTACGTTTCTTATCGCGTGAACGGCGCGGGAATCTACTGGACGAAAGAACCGAAGCTAATCATGGCCGGCGAGGAAGTGATCACCGACGGAACGAATTATATCCGTGTCCGCTGCGGGAACGAGATCTCGTACGCCCAACAGGCTCCCATGGAGCTTGACGAGCCGACGGATACCGAAACGATCGTGGAGAACGTTCCGCCCCCTGCGCCGCCACCGACCGAGTACGCGGAAAATTTTCCGTCCAGCTATGTTGAGCTGAATGGGAGCCCGCCCGAAACGCCCCTGCCACCGAGCCCCGGCACGGAATACACGCCGCCGCCGGTATTTTTTCCACCGGCTCCGCCAGCCGTCATTCCTCCGCCTCCACCGCACAATATCGACGAGTTCGGGAGGCACGGTGCGTTCTACGCGCTGTTGGCCTCAGTCGCCCTCCTTCTGCTAGTTGAGCGGTTCCGTCGCTGACGCACAGCACCGCGCGCGTGACGGCGCGCGGCTCACCCGGAATGATCTTTGTGCGGCAAGTGGCGATGTGGCAGAATCTTAGGTCTCTCTACTGGGGCGTGGTCCAATCGGTAGGACACCTCACTGTTAATGAGGATGGTGGAGGTTCGAGTCCTCCCGCCCCAGCCATTATTTAGGAACGAGCCAGCCCTCAGGGCTTCTTGGTAGGAAAACCCGCTTCGGTCCAACCGCGCCAGCCGCCATCCATCGAAATCACGTTGGTATAACCCATTTTTTGCAGATTGTCCGCGGCCAGGGCGGAGCGGAAACCGCCGCCGCAATAGAGCACGAGGGTTGCCGCGTGATCGGGCACGGCCTGCTCAATATCGCGCTCGATGATGCCGCGGCCCATGTGCACGGCGCCGGGGATGTGGCCGCGCTGCCATTCGTTGTCTTCGCGGACGTCGACAAGCAGGAATTTTTCGCCGGCGTCCATGCGGCGCTTCGTTTCCGCAACGCTCCATTCCTTGACGCGCGTTTTTGCGTCCGCCGTGAGCTTCAGGAAACCTTCGCCGTGCTGGTGCGCCATCGATTCGCCTCCTCCGAGTGCGGGATTATTTCATGTCGCGCCAATTCGGGCCGGCTTTCAAATCCACCACAAGCGGTACGGAGAGTTGATGCGCTTGTTCCATCGCCGTCTTCACGAGTGGGCGCAGACGGTCGAGTTCGTCGGCGGGCGCTTCAAACAGCAATTCGTCATGGACCTGCAAAATCATGCGCGCGCGGAATCCGCCTTCGGCTAGTTCGCGATGGATGCGGATCATCGCGATCTTTATCAGGTCCGCGGCGGTGCCTTGCAGGGGCGTGTTCATCGCAGTGCGCTCGGCGAAACTTCGCATGTTGGGTTGCGGGGAAGTGATTTCCGGAATCGGGCGCACACGGCCGAAGATTGTGCGCGCCACGCCGGTGCGCCGCGTTTCTTCGAGCAAGTCATCCAGATAATTTTTCACGCCGCTGTATCGTGCGAAATACGCGGCAATGAATTGCGACGCTTCTTTTTGGCCGATACCGAGTTGTTGCGCCAGGCCGAATGCCGAAAGCCCGTAGATGATGCCAAAGTTGATGATTTTCGCGGCGCGGCGATGCTCGGCGGTTTGCGCCATGGGGCCGACGCCGAAAACTTCTTGTGCGGTGCGCGAGTGGATGTCTTCGCCGGTGCGGAAGGCTTCGCTGAGGACAGGGTCTTGCGAGCAATGAGCCAGGATGCGCAGCTCGATCTGCGAATAATCGGCGGAGAGCAGCGTCCAACCCGGCTCGGCGGTGAACGCGGCGCGAATTTTGCGGCCTAGCTCGCTGCGCACGGGGATGTTTTGCAGATTTGGATCGGAGGAACTGAGCCGGCCGGTGGCTGTTCCGGTTTGATTGAAACTTGTGTGCACGCGTCCGGTGGCGGGATCGACGAGCTTCGGCAGCGTATCGGCGTAGGTGGATTTCAGTTTTGCGAGTTCGCGGTAATCGAGCACTTTGCGCGGCAACTCATGGAGCAGGGCCAGCTCTTCCAGAATTTCCGCGGCGGTGGAGCGGGCTTTGGCGCGGCCGCGGCGCGCCGCGGGCTGCAGATTCATTTTGTCGAAAAGAATTTCCGCGAGCTGCACCGGCGAGTTCACGTTGAATTCGGCGCCGGCCAGCTCCCAGATTCGGGCCTCGAGCGCGCGAATCTCGCGTTCCATTTCCGCGGACATTTCATTCAGCGCGCGCGGATCGACGTGAATGCCGATGCGCTCCATCGCGGCCAGCACGGGGGCCAGCGGTAAGTCGATCGTGCGATAGAGTTCGGTGAGGCCGGCGCGCTCAACTTCATCGGCGAGCAGCGGCGCGAGGTACTGCAATTGATCCGCGCGTTCGCCGGGCGCGCCGGGGAGCGTGACGTTGCGATGGCGCAAAACCACGTCTGCCAGATTGTGCTTCGCGGTGGTGGGGCGAAGTAGGTAGGAATAGAGCATCGTCGCGTGGCGAATTCCGGCGAGGGGCCCAGCGAGCAGCTCGAAGAGTTTCGGGTCGTGGACGATTTTCGGGCGCGCGGCGTCTCGCAGGAACGGCTCCAGCGCGCGGCGCACTTCGCCGGCTTCGTCCCACCACGCCGCGCGCGAGACGCCCGGCGCTTGCGAAAGTTCGATGGCAGCGATGCGCGTGCCGAAACCTTCCGCGTCGCGTTCGCCGGAGGCAAGTTCCAGCCACAGCGCGATTTCTTTTTCTTTGGGCACGCCGGCCAGAAACTTGGTTACCTCCGCGGCGGAATCCAGCCGCGCGGTGTCCAGCGTGGCCGTAACTGCGGTGACCGACGCTGGCAGTTCCTTGAGCAGCGATGTGAAGCCGAGTTCGGTGTAGAGCGCGCGCAAGGCGTTTGAATCGGGCTCGCGGCGTTCGAGATCGTCGAGCGAAAGCGTGACGGGGGCGCCGGTATCGATCTGCGCGAGCCGCTTCGAGAGCAATACCTGTTCGCGGCAATTTTCGAGCGCTTCGCGATAGCGTTTGTTCTCAACTTTGGCGGCGGCGTCGAGAGCGGCTTCGGCCGAACCGAATCGGCGAATGATTTCGCGCGCGCCTTTTTCGCCGATGCCTTTGGCGCCGGGAATGTTGTCGATGGAATCGCCCATCAACGCCATCACGTCGGCCACCTTCGCCGGGGGCACGCCCATCAGCTCTTCCACTTTGGCTTCATCGACGACGACGTCCGCTTTCGCCGCGCCCGATCCGGGGCGCAGCACGCGCACGCGCCCGCCGACTAGCTGCATCATGTCTTTGTCGCTGGTGACGATGGTGACGTCGAGCTTGCGGAGCGCGGCTTGGCGTGCGAGCGCGCCGATGATGTCGTCGGCTTCGTAGCCCGGCGCCTCGAGAACCGCAAGGCGCATGGCTTCGCAGACTTTGCGCACGTAAGGCAACTGCACGGAAAGATCTTCGGGCATCGGCGGGCGCTGGGCTTTGTATTCTGCGAAAAGCTTGTCGCGAAACGTCGGACCGGCAACGTCGAAGGCCACGCCGATGTAATCCGGCTCGTAATCTTTAATCAGCCTGCGAAGCATCGTGGAAAAGAGGTAAGGAACTTTCGTCGGCAGGCCCGCGGCGTTGCGCAGACGGTCCATCGGCGCGAAGAAGGCGCGGAAGACGTAGCCCATCGCGTCGATCAAGAATAGCTTTTTCGGCGGCTTTGCGGCCATGCGCGGGAGTATAGCAAACGCGCGCGCCGCCGCCCGCGCGCAACTCCGAAGCCAAATCAGGCGATGCCTGCGGGGCTTACCGGATGTGATAAGGTAGGAATTTGACTGAAGCGGTTGCTCCGCAGCGTCGAACCATGCCCACTTTCCGCAAAATCCCGAAGGCCGATGATGAGCGCCCGGCGATCGCTGAAATTTTCGGTCCTGGCGGTTTTCTGGAGCGCAGCCTGGGCGCGGGCTACGAACATCGGCGCTCGCAACTGGAGATGGCGGAAATTGTCGAAGAGGCGTTTCAGAATAAGCGGCACGCGGTGGTGGAAGCCGGCACGGGCACCGGGAAGACGCTCGCGTACTTGCTGCCGCTGATTCGCAGCGGGCGGCGCGTGGTGGTTTCGACGGCGACGAAATCGCTGCAGGAGCAATTGTTCACCAAGGACGTTCCGTTCTTGCAGAAGCATTTCGCGCCGGATCTGAAGGTTGCGGTGATGAAGGGGCGCGGGAATTTTTTGTGCCGGCAAAAACTTTACGACATGGCCGACCAGCCCGTGCTGAAGGGCCTCGATGAAGTGGATTGGTTTGCGCAGATGCGCGACTGGGAGAAGGTGACGGAGACCGGCGACCGCGCGGAGCTGACTTTTTTGCCGGATGATTCCGGGCTGTGGACGCGGCTGGATGCGCGGCGCGACGCGTGCTCGGGGCAGAAGTGCGCGGAATTCAAGCGCTGCTTCGTCACCGCCATGCATCAGCGCGCGGCGGAAGCCGATTTGATCATCGTGAATCATCATCTTTTTTTCGCGGATCTGGCGCTGCGCGGCGACGATTTCGGCAGCATTCTGCCGGAATACGCCGCCGTGATTTTCGACGAAGCGCACGAGATTGAAGATGTGGCCAGCGAATATTTTGGGCGCGAAGCGTCGAATTACCGGTTCGAGGAATTGGCGCGCGATACGGATTTGGCTTTACGCCTGGCGCGGGTGGAGGGGGTGACGCTGGCGCGGCGCGTTGCGCGGCTGCGCGAAAAGGCGCGCGCATTTTTCGAGGCGTTTCCGCAGCGCGAAGGGCGTTTTCCGTTCGACCCGAAATTGCGCGCGGCGTTCCTGGAGCAGAATCGCGCATCGTACGACGAATTTGTGCGCGCGATAAAATCCTTGGAATCGGAAATCGCGGCGCTGCGGGAAAAAACCGAACCGGTGGTGCAAATGGCGCGGCGCGCTGCCGAGTTGCGCAACGAGTTGGTGTTTCTGCTGGAATCCGAGGAGCGCAACTTCGTTTATTGGTACGAGCGGCGCGGCAAGGGCGTTTTCCTCGCGGCCACGCCGATCGACGTGAGCGCTATTCTACGCGAGCGGCTCTTCGAGCAATTCGATACGATCGTGCTCACCTCGGCCACGCTGGCCGTCGGCGGCCGTTTCGATTTCTTGAAGCAACGATTGGGGATTCCGCCGGCATCGGTGGAACGCGTCTTGCCGCAAGAGTTCGATTTCCGCAGCCAGGCGCTGCTGTACGTGCCGGAGCGAATGCCGGACGTGCGCAACGCGGCATTCGGCGAATCCGCGGCGGAGGAAATCGCGCGCTTGCTGGAAATTTCGCACGGGCGCGCGTTTTGTCTTTTCACCAGCTACAGTCAAATGAACGATGTGTACGCGCGCGTGCGTACCAAGGTTGAGTTTCCGATGCTGGTGCAGGGCTCGGCGCCGCGCTCGACTCTGCTGGAACGATTTCGGATGACGCCCGGCGCGGTGCTGTTTGCGACATCGAGCTTCTGGCAGGGCGTGGATGTTCCCGGCGAGCAACTTTCGTGCGTGATCGTGGATCGATTGCCATTCGCGGTGCCCTCCGATCCGATTGTCGCGGCGCGGGTGCGCGCGCTGGAAGAAGATGGGCGCAACGCTTTCGCCGAGTATCAAGTGCCGGAAGCTGTGCTGGCGCTGAAGCAGGGCTTCGGGCGGCTGATTCGCTCGCGCAGCGATCGCGGCGTGCTGGCGATCTTGGATAACCGCATCCACCGAATGCACTATGGTAGAATTTTCTTGGAATCGCTGCCGGACTACGCCATTACCCGGGACATCGCCGAAGTGGAACGATTCATGTTGAACGGCGACGCGAGCTAGCCGAGCCCCAGTGCGGCCCGCGCGGCCAGGCTCCCCCGCCTAACTCCGAGGGAAATCAGGCCGCCGCAACCGGCGCCATTCACGAATTCGAGGAATGCCGATGTTTCAAGTAAGTGTTGACGAAACTTTTTCCGCGGGGCACGCGCTGCGCGGCTACAAGGGCAAGTGCGAAAATCCGCACGGCCACAATTATAAGGTGCGCGTGACGCTAGAAGGGCCGGCGCTTGATTCGATCGGTTTGCTTGCGGATTTCACGGGAATAAAGAACGCGCTGCGCGAAGTGATTCGCGGCGTGGACCACAAATTCCTGAACGATCAGGCGCCGTTTGACGCGATCAATCCTTCGGCGGAAAACATTGCCAAGTATTTTTACGATGAGACCGCCGAGCAAGTGCGCGGCCTGGGCGCCGGCGCGCGCATCGCGAGCATCACGGTTTGGGAGACCGACACAACCGCGGCCACCTACTGGCCGTAGTTTCACGCTGCCATGAATCGCGCATACCTTGTCGTTTTTATTCCGGCCATTCTGGCGGGCATCGCATACGTTTTTGTTTTCCGGCATGAGGGGATTCCATTTGGCTGGGGCCCGCTGGTGATGGGCGCGGCCGTATTCCTGGCGGCGATCGGGTTAGTGCGCGTTTACGAGCGGCGCAAGCACCGCGCCGGAGGGCGTTAAACGTGGTCGTCAGCGAAATTTTCCGCTCGATTCAAGGCGAAAGCACGTATGCCGGCTTGCCGTGCATTTTCGTGCGCCTTACGGGCTGCAATCTGCGCTGCGTTTGGTGCGATACGGCGTACGCGTTCTACGGCGGCGAGCGCAAAAGCGTGGATGAGATTTTGGAACGGGTGCGCGTGCTTTCGCGTCCTGAAGATAAGGGCGTAAACGCTTCATCGGAGATTTCACTGGTGGAATTGACGGGCGGCGAGCCTTTGCTGCAGCCGGAAACCTCGGAGCTGGCCGAGCGATTGCTCGCCGCGGGCTACACGGTGCTCGCGGAAACCAGCGGCGAACGGCCGATCGATGCGCTGCCGCGCGAAGTGGTGAAGATCATGGACGTGAAATGCCCGGATTCTGGCGAGTTCGGGACGTTTCGCGCCGAGAATCTGGATGCGCTCAGCGCGAACGACGAAGTGAAATTCGTGCTGGCCAGCCGGCGCGATTATGAATTCGCGCGCGATTTGACGCGGCAACACGATTTGAACCGCCGCGTGCGCCAAGTGCTATTTTCGCCCGTGCACGCCGATCCGGCCGGCAGTTGGCCGAGCCTCGAGCCGCGCGAGCTGGCCGATTGGATTTTGGCGGACGCGCTGCCGGTGCGGCTGGGACTGCAATTGCATAAATTTATTTGGGATCCCGCGATGCGCGGGGTGTAGCGAGCGCGACGCGAGAATAGCCAGCAATAAAAAATGAGCGGCGAATCGAAAGCGGTGGTGCTGTTGAGCGGAGGGATGGATTCCTGCGTCACCGCAGCCATCGCGCGCCAGACGCACAGCTTGGCGCTGCTGCACGCAAGTTACGGACAACTGACCGAGCGGCGCGAGCGGCAAGCATTTGACGCCATTGCCGATTTCTATGGAGTGACCGAGCGATTGGCGGTGCGCTTCGATCACTTGCGGCAGATTGGCGGCTCGGCGCTGACGGATGCGCGCGTGGGCGTCCCGGAAGGCGATGCGGATGCGCCGGTTTCCGCCGAGGGGATTCCGGTGACGTACGTTCCGTTTCGCAACGCACATTTTCTTGCGGTCGCGGTGAGCTGGGCGGAAGTGATCGGCGCGACGTCCATATTTGTGGGCGCCGTCGCCGAGGATAGTTCCGGCTACCCGGATTGCCGTCCCGAATATTATCGAGTGTTCGAGGAGCTGGCGCGCGTCGGAACGCGTCCGGAGACGCATATCGAACTCGAAACCCCGGTGATCGGGATGCGAAAAAGCGAAATTGTGCGGCGCGGTATCGAGCTGGGCGCGCCGCTGGGACTTACGTGGTCGTGTTACCAATTCGAGGACGCAGCCTGCGGCGTGTGCGATAGCTGCCGGTTGCGCTTAAAAGCGTTTGCTGAAGCCGGAGAAGCCGACACAATCCCCTATCGCGTACGAATTGCGCGATAATAGGACAAGCTTCGGAGATTCCGCAGAAACGCGCGGAGAGCCGGTTCTTCGGTTCAGCGGAAAGGGCTAGAAGAAAATGAGAAGCAAAAGAATTCTGTGGGTGGTGGTGGCGCTTGCACTCTTGGTGGTCCCGGTGGCGACGTGGCTGGGTTCCGCGGCCTTCGCGCAGGGAGGCAACACGATTACGGGCTCCGTATACGATGTGAACGGCAAGCTGTACCCGAATATCCAGCTGGTATTCAAGAGTGAAGATAACGGACAGACGGTCACTGTCCCGGTTGACGCCCATGGCCATTACCACACTCCCCTCCTTGCGTCCGCCACGTGGGATATCGACGTGATGGACAAGGGCCAAGTGGTGTTTAAGGCCGGCCTAAAGATCAGCGGCGGGACGGAGTTCAATTACGATATCAAGGTGGTCGTCTCCGAGGCTCAGAAGAAGGCTGAGGAAGAACAAGCGGCGCAGGCGAAGCAATTTCAGAATCTGAAGGCGAACTTCGATGCCGGCGTCGCGGCCTCCGCGCAAGCCCAGACGCTTCACACGCAGTGGCTGCAAGCAACCGGCGATCAGCGCGACGCTCTGCAGAGCCAGATTACACAAGCGTGCGAGACAGCGATTCAGGATTTCCAACTGGCTTTACAGGCCACTTCCGATACGGACTCAAACCGGCACATCGTGTTGTCTCGCTTGGCGGCTGCTTACGATCTGGAAGGGAAGTATGACCAAGCGATCACGTACTACCAGCAGGCGATCGCCCTGAAGCCCGACAACGCCGGATACTATGACAACCTGGGGAACTGCCTGGCGGCGACCGGCAAGATCGACGATGCCATGGCCGCTTACTCTAAATCCGCGGAACTTGATCCACCGAACGCCGCGTCGGCTTGGCGGAACGCAGGTATCAGCCTATACAACGCCGGGAAAATGCAGGACGCCATTGCACCGTTCCAGAAGGCAGTGGCGGTGGACCCCAAGAACGCGCAGACATGGTTTCTGCTCGGTTCGTGCCTGATGAACACTATGACCTCGAAAACGGAAGGCGACAAAATCATTCCCATCATCCCGCCAGGGACGGTCGAAGCGTTTCAAAAGGCGGTGGAGCTGGACCCGAAGGGACAATGGGGTACGCAAGCGCAACAGAGCATCGACGCACTCCAGGCCATGGGCGTGGGAATCGAAACGAAGGTTTCAAACGGCAAAGGCAAAGGCAAAAGTTAAGCAGCCTAGTTTTTCGGCCGGCTTGATTCATCCGGGCAAATCACTACAGGCATCCCGCGAGCACGGGATGCCGCCCGCCGACATCGTTGCGCCGCGATAGTAATGTGGTGCAGAGTAGCGGGCGATGCGTTTACGTTTAGCCAATTCAGCGGGGCGGTGGCTGCTGTTTGTGGCGGCCGTGGCAATCGCTGCGATTCTTTGCTGGTACGGGGGCAAGCACGCCCTCGCGATGTATTGGCACAACTCCCAGAATCCGCAAGACTGGCAACGCGCCGCCAAGATCGAACCTTCAAACGCCGAGCACTGGTACCTATTGGGGCGCTATCGGCAGCTCGATTTTGAAAATGAAAATTTGCCGCAAGCAATATCGTATTACCGCCGCGCCATCGCGCTGGTTCCCGAGTCCCCCTACTACTGGCTTGATCTAGCCAGCACCTACGACGAGGCCGGCGATGCCGCCGAAGCCGAATCCGCCTATCTGGCTGCCGAGCGCGAGCACCCCGATTCCGCCGAGGCCGCTTGGCGCTACGGCAATTTTCTATTGGGCCAAGGCCGGTACGACCAGGGCTACGCCGAAATCCATCGCGCACTTTCGGTAGAGCCGCAGTGGATGGACCTGGCGGTGTCCCGCGCCTGGCGCAGTTCGCAGGACGTTCACGTGTTGCTGGATCGCGCGCTGCCGGATACTCCTTTTGCCCGCGACCGCGCCCTGACGTTTCTGGTTGCGCAAAAGCAGCCGGATGCGGCGCTGGCCGTGTGGCAGCGCATCGAGGAGCATCACGATCCAATGCAGCCTTCCAGGGCGTTTCCGCTGCTGGATCTGTTGATCGCGCAGAATGAAATCCCGCAAGCCTGGCAAGTGTGGCAACAAGCGCTGGTTGCAACCGGGACGCCAGCCGCGTTGCATGACGGCTCGCGCGTAACCGATGGCGGTTTCGAGAGCGAGTTTGCGAATGGAGGATTCGGCTGGAGATACACGCCCCAACCGGGAGCGGAGGTGACTGTGGACGTGAACGATCCTCACTCCGGCTCGCGCGACGTCGAGCTAACGTTTGACGGCTCAACGAACGTGGATTTCGCGAATCTTTATCAGTACGTACCCGTCGAACCGGACACGCAGTATCATTTCTCCGCCTATCTGCGAGCGGAAAATCTGGTCACCGACCGCGGCGTCAGCTTCGAACTTTCCGATCCCGATCATGCTGGTGCGCCAACATTTTTAACGGACGGCGTTTTTGGCAGCGAGCCCTGGACTCCCGTCAATCTCGATTTTCGTACCGGACCTGAAACGCACGTACTGCTGCTGCGCCTGCGCCGGCCGGCGAGCGCGGTTCTGACCAAAGTCGAAGGGACGGCTTGGGCGGACGATGTGTCGTTGGTGCCGGCGGCGGCCCCGGCGGAGACCGCGCGATGAAAGGTGTGCGCATCGGCGTGTGTGCGCTGGTCGCGTTCGCCGTGTTGGCGCAGGGCACCACGGAGGCGTGGTCCGAAGGGGTGCTGGAGATTGGGGCGGGCGCGCTGCTTGTGTGGTGGTGCATTGCGGTGTTGCGCACCGAACCGATTGAGGTGCACGGAAACGTTTTGCTAGGGCCGCTCGCGGGGCTGTGGATTGTGGCGATGTTGCAAAGCCTGGCGGGCCTGAGCGCGTACGAATTTGCGACGCGCATTGAGTGGCTGAAAGGCTCAGCCCTGATCGTAGTGGTTTTTCTGGCGGTGCAATCTTTCCGCAGCGTCAAGGACTGGCGGGGCTTCGTCTGGTTCCTGTTGGCGCTGGGATTTTTCGCTTCGCTGCTCGGCATCGTGCAGCATTTCACATTCAACGGGAAGATGTACTGGTTCCGGGAAATGCACTATCCCGCAATTCCCTTCGGTCCGTATGTGAATCGCAACCACTTCGCGGGATTCGTTGAGTTGGTGGTGCCGCCGGGCGTGGCCGCGCTGGTGTTGCGTGGAGAGCGGCGCGATCTGCTGCCGTTGCTGGCGCTTTTCACGATGCTGCCGATCGGGGCGCTGTTCCTGGCGGCTTCGCGCGGCGGGATCGTTGCTTTCTTTTGCGAAATGATCGTGCTGATCGTGCTGGTGGGCATGCGGCAAACAGAATGGAAAACGCTGGCGGCGGGCGCGATGGTGCTCGCGCTGGCCGCGGCCATGGTCGCGTGGATCGGCGTGGGCCGGGCGATCGAACGCTTCGCGCAATATCAATCCCTTGAGGTGACTGAGGCGCGCCGAGTGGAGATGACTCGCGAGTCCTGGAAAATCTTCCGCGATCATCCGCTGCTGGGCACGGGCTTCGGCACTCTGCAACAAGTTTTTCCCAAGTACGAGACGATGTACGACGCATTGGTTGTAAATCATGCTCACGACGATTACGTGGAATTGCTTTCCGATGCGGGCATTGCCGGCGGAGTGCTGGGTGCGTGGTTTTTGGTGCTGCTGTTCTGGCAAGGCGCAAATTCCTTACGGGGCAGCCGTGACACAATGGATTTCGCGCTGCACGCCGGAGCGCTCACTGCGTGCGTCGGGCTGCTAGTGCACAGTTTTTCGGACTTCAACCTGCACATCCCCGCGAACGCGCTGATATTTTTATTGCTCGCCGCTCTGGCCACGTCGTCGCTCGCGCCTCCCCGGCCGCTTCCGGTTCCGTCTTTAAGAGATCGGCGATGAGCGCGCAATCGAGGCCCGAGAGCGCGCCGGAACGATCGGTCGCTTGGGTGGGGAATCTGCACCGGCGCCTGGTATTTCCGCGGCGCATCGCCGTGTTGGCCGAGCGGTTGGCGGCGCTACTGCCGCCGGACAGTGAATTGTTGGACGTCGGCTGTGGCGATGGGACGCTCGGCGCGCTGCTACAGAAATCGGTGCCTGGGCTGCGCGTCACCGGCGTGGAGGTGCTGCCGCGCAAAGGATGTGCCATCGAGTGCCATGGGTTCGATGGCAGCCATTTGCCGTTTCCCGATGGCTCATTCGATGGGTGCCTGTTCGTGGATGTGCTGCACCACACACTCGACCCGTTCGCGGTGCTGCAAGACGCGTGTCGCGTAAGCCGGGGATTCATCTTGATCAAGGATCATCTGGCCGAAGCCCGCTGGGATCATTGGCGCCTGCGTTTCATGGATTGGGTGGGAAATCGTCCGCACGGCGTGGCGTTGCCGTACGCCTATCTTTCTGGGGAGAATTGGCGCGATCTATTCGATCGGCTTCGCCTGGAGGAAACACGCAGAGAGAACGATCTGCCGCTCTATCCGCTGCCGGCCTCTCTGATTTTCGGCAGGAGACTGCACTTCGCGGCATTGCTTCGCAAGGGGCTTCCGACGGGTGAATGAATCCGGCGCTTCGCCGCTCAGCGGCGCGCGGTACCCAGCACGCTGAGGAATAGACTCGAAAGAAAAGTTTGGAAACCCAGGGCGATCAGCACCGCGCCGGGAATCGTGACGTGCAGCGTGGCGTCAATATTCAGTGGGCCAAAGTGACGCGAGCCCCAGGTTCCCAACACGGCCGCCCAGGCTGCCAACCCAACTGCCATCAGCAGAACGCCCACGACGAGACCCACCTCGAGCGTGATGTGCCGAAAAAACGGAATTAGGCGCGGGTCTTCCGGCGCCAAGCCCTCAGTGATTGCAAAAACTTTCGTGAACAGCGCAAATGCCACCGACTGGAATCCCAGTAGAACCGCCAGACCGGCGAAGAGCAAAGTGTGCACGTCAAACGTGATGCCGTGCACGGTGCGCGGACCCGGTGTGAGCCAGAGTCCGACCAGAGTTCCGGCGAGCATCAGCCCCATCCCCGGGTACAAGAATAGCCAGCGCGGGTTGTAGAGCATCAGAAAACGGAAATGGCGCCAACCATCGCGCCACGTGCGCAGGTGCGCAGGCCGGCCGCGCCCATCGGGCTGGAGCGTCGTGGGCACTTCGGCGATGGGCAGCCGGAAGATCGCGGCTTTGACGACCATCTCCGTGGCGAATTCCATTCCCGTGGTGCGCAAGTCAAGGCGGCGGACAGCGTCGCGGCGGAATCCGCGCAGGCCGCAATTGATGTCACCGCTCGGGATGCCGAAGAAGAGGCGCGCGAGCGCGGTGAGCACAGGCGTACCCAAATAGCGATGCAGAGCAGGCATTGCGTCAGGCGCGATTCCGCCGCGGAAGCGATTGCCCATCACTAGGTCGTTGCCTTCGCGCAGTTTCGCGACGAAGGCGGGAATGTGCGTGAAGTCGTAACTTTGATCGGCGTCTCCCATGATGATGAAAACGCCGCGCGCCGCGGAGAAGCCGCCGAGCAGCGCGCTGCCGTAGCCCTTCTTCTCCACCGGCACCACGCGCGCCCCCAGATCGCGCGCAATCTCCACGGAACGATCCGTGCTGCCGTTATCCGCAACGATCACTTCGCCGCGCAGGCCCGCGCCTTCGAGCGTGGCAAGGGCTTGGGCGACGCAAACGCCGATGGTTTTCTCCTCGTTGAGGCAGGGCATCACGACCGAGACTTCGATGTCGTTGTCCGGCGCACCAATCGGGGCGTTCGGCGATGGATTCGTGGAGTCACTCATGGTGTGCGCCCGCGCAATTCGTTAGGGACACGACCCGCGCCCGACATTATCTGCGACCGATGGGCACGATTCAATGTTTAGCGCGGATCGAGGGCTAGCGGTTCCGAATCCGTGGTTGCGGCGGTGGCCGCCCGGGAGGATCAGCTTTTTGGCGCGAAGCCCTTGCAATCCTCGAAATACGCGCCATCCCGCCTTGACTGCCTGTATAATGGCCGCTGCGTAGGGGGAGTCCATCTAATGCTGTCTGAACGTGTGTCTTCATTCGGCATGCGACCGTGCTTGGCCGTCCTGACCCTTTTGGTTTTATTCCTCGGAGTACCGGCAAGCCGCTCGCAACAGACCGCGCAACCTTCGCCGCCATCCACCACAGTGGCACCCAATCTTGAAACGCCGGAAGCTACGAACGCGCGCATTTCCCAGCTTGCGCAGGCCGCGGCCGTTCAACCCGGGGATTACCTTATAGGAGGGGGCGACCTGCTGGACGTCCAAGTCTTCGAAGTCCCGGAGTTATCGCGCGAGATTCGCGTAAACGAATCGGGCTACATCGCGCTGCCGCTGATTCCCACAAAGATTCGGGCGGCGGGTCTGACCTCCTTTCAGTTACAGGACAAGGTGGCGGAGCTGCTGCAGACGAACGGGTTGGTGAGCAGTCCGCAAGTCACCGTCAGCGTGAAAGAGCAACACAGCCAACCGATCACCGTGATCGGGGCCGTCAAGAGCCCGATGGTGTTCGAAGCGGTGCGGCGGACAACGCTTCTGGAAGTGCTATCTTCGGCTGGCGGCATCGCCTCTGACGCGGGGAATGTGGTCCTCGTGACCCGCAACGGGAACGCCGCCGCGACGCCCGGGTCCGGCCCGAACAACGGCGGCGGTGCGGATGCGGCTCCGCCCATTACGTTCACAATCAATCTGGAGGATTTGCTCAACACCGGCGATTCGCGATTCAACATTCCCCTGGAGGGCGGAGACGTGGTCAGCGTGCCGCGCGCGGGGATTATCTACGTGGTCGGAGCCGTGAATCGTCCCGGGGGTTTCGTGATGGAGAGCGATCATCAGGAAGTCACGACGCTCAAGGCGCTGTCATTGGCCGGGGGGATGACTTCGACGGCGCGATCCACCCAGTGCGTGATCATTCGCACTAACAAGGACACGGGCCAAAAAGACCAACTGCCGGTGGACCTGAAAAAGGTGGTGGAGTTGAAAGGCGAGGACGTGGCCTTGCTTCCGAACGACATTCTGGTGGTTCCGGATAGCGCGAGCAAGCGGGCGTGGCACAGGACGGGAGAGGTAATGCTCTCTTTGGGATCGGGCGTGGCCCTATACCGTCTGGGCACCGGCGCGCTCTAGGATTTGCGCCGGTTTGCGCCGCCGATTTTGGGGCGACGCCGGCCGGATGTTTGGCCGATGTTTAGTCGACGAACGAGATCCAGCAGAAAGAAGCGGTAAAGCGATTATGGATGAAACCAGCAGGCCACTAGCACCGCGCGAGCGAAACGCCGGAGCGATCGAGGCGATTCCATCGCGTGCGCCTTTTTTGCCGCTGGACATTATGCCGCGCCAGCAGGGCCTGGGCGACTACGCACTGATTCTGCGCAAGCACAAGTGGTTGATTCTGTCGTTTGTGCTGACGGTCGTCACGATCGTGACAATCACCACGGTGCGCATGCAGCCGGTCTACGAAGCTACGGCGCGAATCGAGATCGATCGCGAAAATTCCAACCTGACGAACTTCACCGGTTCCGGGGCTGAGGGCGGATACGTAGACTCCGAGAACATGGACGACTACATCGAGACCCAGTCCAAAATCCTGACCAGTGATACCGTCGCGCTGGAAACGATTCGGACGGTCGGCCTGCAAAATCTTCCCGAGTACGGGGGCCAACCGGGCAAGCCGGCGATCGATGCGTCGGCCGGGGAAGCCAATCAACCGCGTCCCGCCGCGCTAGAAGCGTTCCTTAGGAATTTGAGCGTCACGCGCGTGCCGAACAGCCAACTGCTGGACGTCACGTTTGCGGCCAACGACCCGCAACTGGCGGCGCGCGTGGTCAACGCCCAGATCAACAATTTCATCGAGCAAAATTTCCAAAGCAAATTCGAGGCCGCGACGCAAGCTTCCAATTGGCTTGCTGGCCAGCTCGATGAAATGAAGGTCAAGGTGGAAAACTCCGAAAATGCCAGCTTGGCTTACGAGCGTGAAAACCAGATTTGGACGGTCGACCAGAATCAGGATATCAGCACCGAAAAACTGGGGGAAATCGAAAAGGAATTGACCGCGGCGCAGGCCGACCGCATCGGCAAGGAAGCCGTCTACCAATTGGCCCAAGCCGGTAATTACGACGCGATTCCCGAAGTGCGCGAAAGCGCGGTGATCCAGGACATCCTTAAGCAAGAAGGCCAACTCAACGCGGAGTATGCCGATGCCCTCGCGCAGTACGGACCGAAGTTCCCCAAAGTGGTCCGCCTGCAGGCGCAAATCAAACAGCTCGACGACATGATCAGCCGCGAGAAGCAGAACATCGCGAACCAAGTGATGGCCGAATATCGCGGCAGCCAACAACGCGAGATGCTCCTGCAGCAGGCCCTGGACGCGCAAAAGACCGACGCGAATTCCGCCGCCGAGAAATTGGTCCAGTACAACATCCTGAAGCGCGAAGCGGACACCGATAAAGATTTGTATGACGGCATATTACAAAAATTGAAGGAAGCCGGAATCCAAGCGGGCTTGCGCTCCTCGAATATTCGCGTCGTGGACCCCGCTCTGGTGCCCTCGGCGCCGTCGCGGCCGCAGAAGGCGCGCAATATCCTGCTGGGCTTGCTGGTGGGCCTGGTAGGCGGAGTGGGATTGGCACTCCTCCGCGAATACATGGACAACACAATCAAGACGCCGGACGATATTGAAATGCTGGCACGGCTGCCGTCCCTGGCCATCGTGCCCGCGTTCGCGGCCGACAACGAGCGTGCGAATGGCCGTATCTCCCGTTTACTGAAATCGGGTGCGGAGAACGGGAAGGAGACTCACGTCGAGCTGGTCTCACACACGCGGCCGCAGTCGCAGATGTCGGAGGCTTTCCGCGCCCTGCGGACTTCTCTGTTGCTGTCGCAGGCCGAGCATCCGCCGCAGGTGATCTTGATGACCAGCGCCCTGCCGCGTGAGGGCAAAACCACATGCGCCGTGAATTTGGCCGTGACGCTGGCGCAACTGGGCGACAAGACGCTTCTGGTGGACGCGGATTTGCGGAAGCCGGGGATCAGCCGAGCCCTCAGTTTGGTGGATGGGAAGCATGCCGGACTCAGCTCGTATCTGGCGGGAGTTTCCTCGCTCGATTTGATCACTGTACCGCATCCGGCGATCACCAATTTGGCCGCGATTCCCACCGGACCGGTTCCGCCCAACCCGGCCGATCTGCTTTCTTCGCGCCGCTTGGCCGAGCTGATTCAGGAGCTGCGAAAACGCTACAAGTTCGTGGTGATCGATTCACCACCAGTCATGGCGGCCACCGACGCCGTTATTCTGTCGGTTTTGGTGGATGGCGTACTTATGGTGGCGCGCAGCCACGACACGCCCAAGGAGGCGTTCACACGCGCCCGCGACCTGCTGATGTCAGTCAACAGCCGGATTCTGGGTGTCGTGTTGAACGCGGTCGATTCGAGCGCCCCCAATTATTACTACTCGTATCGCTACTATCCGTACTCTTACGGCGAATCAAACAAAGGGCGGGCGGAGGATTCGTCCGAGTCCGAACAGCCGCGTGCAGTTGGTCTGTAGATTGAATACGTACGCGTTTCGACGGGAGGAACCACAGTGCGTTACCTAATCACCGGAGGCGCCGGATTCATCGGTTCGCATTTGGCGGAACGCTTGCTCGATCGTGGAGACGAAGTCCTGATCATGGACAACCTTTCCACGGGAAGCATGGAGAACATTCGCCACTTGAAAGCCCACGCTCGTATGCACTACTTCCTCGACGGGCTAGAGAACCGGCATCTGCTCGCGGAACTTGTGGATGAGTCCGACGTGATCTTTCATTTGGCCGCCGCCGTAGGGGTGCGGCTGATCGTCGAAAGCCCGGTGCGCACGATAGAAACCAATGTGAACGGAACGCAGCACGTGTTGGAAGCGGCCGCCAAAAAACGCAAGCTCGTCGTGTGCGCTTCGACGTCCGAGGTGTACGGCAAGAGCACCCAAGTACCTTTCAACGAAGATGCCGATCTGGTGATGGGAGCCACGACCAAAGGCCGATGGAGCTACGCGGCCTCGAAAGCTCTCGACGAATTTTTGGCGCTGGCGTACTGGAAGGAGAAAGGCCAGCCGGTGATCGTGCTGCGCCTATTCAATACAGTGGGCCCGCGGCAGAGCGGCCGCTACGGCATGGTGCTGCCCAACTTCGTCCGGCAGGCGCTCGAAGGCGCGCCGATTACCGTGTATGGGTCTGGGAAGCAGTCGCGTTGCTTCTGCGATGTGCGCGACGCCGTGGAGTCGATGCTGCGCCTGGTCGCGACCGATGCAGCCGTCGGAGAAGTCGTCAATATTGGGAACGACCAGGAAGTTACGATCGATGGTTTGGCCGCCCTGGTGAAAGAGCAAACCCGTAGCTCGTCGCCCATTGTGCGCATTCCGTACGATCAGGCGTACGAACCCGGCTTCGAGGATATGTTCCGGCGCGTGCCGTCGATCGCGAAACTCGAGCGATTGACCGGGTTCCGTCCGCGGACGCCGCTCGCGGAAATCATCGACCGCGTGATCGCCCACATGGAGAAGAAACGAGAGTTTGTGGACGCTCCTCGCGAGATGGCCCAAGGCGCAAATTAGATTCAGCCAATCGCTCGACGCATGTTAGCTGAAACCCCCAAAGTACGAATCGGGTTCCTCGCATGAGCGCGCCCGCCGAACAAATTGTTGCGCATCGAGCAGGGCCGCCTCCCGTGGTGCGCATTGCGCCGCGCACAGGATGGTTGGCGCTTGACCTGGGCGAAGTGTGGGACTACCGCGAACTTTTGTACTTTTTCGTCTGGCGCGATTTGAAGGTACGTTACAAGCAGACCGCAATTGGAGCTGCCTGGGCCGTGCTCCAGCCGTTTCTCACCATGCTGGTTTTCAGCTTGTTTTTCGGCAGGCTCGCGAAAATGGATTCCGAGGGGCTGCCTTATCCAATTTTTTATTACTGCGCGCTGCTTCCTTGGACGTATTTCGCGACGGCGATGACCAACGCGACCGCCATCGTGGTCGATCAGCAGCGCGTGATCACCAAAATCTATTTCCCGCGTGTGATTCTGCCGATTTCGTCGATCCTTTCGCCGCTGGTAGATTTCGCCATCTCCTTCGCCATGTTCATCGTGCTGATGGTCTACTATCACATCGTTCCGACGCGTGCGATCGTGTGGCTCCCGGTGTTCCTGCTGCTCGCGTTGCTGACGGCGCTCGGCGTTGGACTTTGGCTTTCGGCCTTGAACGCCCTCTATCGAGACGTTCGCTATGTGGTCCCGTTCCTCGTGCAGTTCTGGCTATTCGCTTCGCCGATCGCCTATTCCAGCTCGATTGTGCCGGCGCGCTGGCGGTTGCTGTATGGATTGAATCCCATGGCCGGCGTTGTGGAAGGATTCCGGTGGGCGCTCACGGGGCGGGGCCAGCCGCCCGGTGCCATCGCGCTGGCCTCTACCGCCGCCGTCATCCTGGTTGTGCTCGGCGGTTTCGTGTATTACCACGCGATGGAAAGCACGATTGCTGACGTCGTCTGAACCGTTTCCGCGATAATGCGGGAACACTTGAAGTGGCAGGAACGCCGGACGCGGCGGCTATCCTGTTCCGTTTTTCGTTGCTTAAGCCCGCCGTCCCTCACTGCCCGGGCAAGATGCGTATCTCCGCCGGGATGTTCAGAATCCCATTCCAGCGATCCTGCGGATGACCCACCGGTTTGGTGCCCACGACGAACAAAGGCAACGCGTACCACTTTTCGATGAGGTGGCCGCCTGTGAGATTGTTGCCGCGATTGAACACCGAGCACTGCAGTGTGTAGGAGCCAGGGCGCAGCGGAAGCGACGGTATGCGAACAATCACTTCCTGGTCGCCCGCCGGAATATCCACATTGTCAAAACCCCAGCCGCTCAGAACGGCGCTGGAGTCAGACAGCACAGACACACCGAAGTGGCCGCCGGAAACCGGTTCGCGGAGATGCAGCCGAAAGTGAAATCGCACCTCGGGAACGCCGTCCTCGAGGACATGGCCATCGCCGTTCAGCGTCCAGCTTGTGAAGCAGTGCCCATTGCCTCCGGCTTCCGTACCCGCCGCCACACTGGCGGATTCATAATCGGCAACGATTTTCGCAGTCGGTCCATGTGCGCGAATCCGGCCGCCGTCAATCCACAGAACGCGTTCGCACAGGCGCCGAATTTGATTCATTTGATGACTGACGAAAACGATGGTGCGCCCCGTTTTCGAAACCTCTTCCATCTTGCCCATGCATTTCTTTTGAAACTCGAGGTCGCCGACGGCCAGGACTTCATCCACTAGCAAGATTTCGGGTTCCAGATGCGCCGCCACCGCAAACGCCAAGCGCATTTGCATCCCTGAGCTGTAATGCTTCAGCGGCGTATTCAGGAAGCGATCGACGTCGGCAAAGGCTACGATGGCGTCCATCTTCTGCTCGATCTCTCGCTTCGTCATTCCCAAAATCGCGCCGCTCAAAAACACGTTCTCGCGGCCGGTGAGTTCGGGATGGAATCCGGTGCCGACCTCGAGCAGGCTACCGATCCGGCCGCGGATTTCGGCGTGGCCGGTCGTCGGCCGGGTGATGCGCGATAGCAGCTTAAGCAGGGTGGTCTTGCCGGCGCCGTTGCGCCCGACCAATCCGATCACTTCACCCTGCGTCACATTGAAGCTGACGTCGCGAAGCGCCCAAAGATAATCCTTGGTGCGAGGCGCGCGCGGCCGAAACGGGGCGGCGAAAGCGCGCGAGATGATGTCGCGCAGCGCGAGATAGCGCTCGCGTTCGCCTACGCGGTAGCGCTTGCCGAGCCCTTCGACGTGGATGACGATCTCGCTCATGTATGCGGGAAAACCACCAGCTAAGAGTATGGCAATCCAACAGCAAGTCAAGCGCCGGCAGAAATCCGCTGAGAGCCGTTAGAATCGTGGCAATGAAGCGTGAACGCGGTTCGCCTGAGCCGGATACAGAAATTCCCAGCACAACTTAGGATGATGCGGCGTTAATCGCGGGCGTGCGCTTCGCACGCGCGAAGATTTGGCAGAAGCGATTGCGCTTACGGCTCGTACTTCCACAAATCGTTATATTCTTGCGATTGGGGCCCAAACGAGTCGGAGCCCCCCGCGCCGAACAGCCAGAAATTCCCGGACGCGTCAACCCACGTGGCGCCACTCGCTCGCGCTCCGGGAATACTAGCGAGCGAAGGTATGCTCAGAGTTCCATACGTCCCATTCTGGTTTACCACGTTCGATCCACCCATCCACGTCCATTGGCCCGCGCTGTATTTCCATAGATCGTTGAGATTTCCAGCCGCGCCGTTGGAATCGACCCCATATCCACCGAAGAGCCAGAAATTTTCCGCTGTGTCAGTCCAAGTGGCGGCGCCGGATCGCGCTCCGGGAATGTTGGTTGCGGCAGGCGTGGCCAGAATGCCGTACACCCCTTTCGTGTTTGACTGCGGCCCACCCACCCACGTCCATTGGCCCGCGCTGTACTTCCACAGGGCTCCATCGAACAGCCAAAGATTCCCCGATGCGTCAGTCCACGCGGCGACGCCCTCTTCCGCTCCAGGAGTATTGCCCGGCGCCGGCACGCCCTGAGTTCCATAGACCGCGGCCTGGCCGGGCGTGTTCGATCCGCTCATCCACGTCCATTCGCCGGCGCTGTATTTCCAAAGATCGTTGAGCGGATCGCCGACCGAGCCCGCCGTCGTGTAACCAAATCCACCGAAGAGCCAGAGATTCCCGGATTTATCGACCCATGTCGCGGCGCACAGTCGGCCCCCGGGAATGTTGCCAGGGGCCGGCGTGCCCAGAGTTCCATAGGTCCCCTGCCCACCATGACCGGGAAACCCCTGCGACGCATTCGATCCACCCATCCACGTCCATTGCCCACCGCTGTACTTCCAAAAATCATTGAGATAGCTGAAGTTTGGAAAGAAGAGCCCGGACGAATCGTAACCGGCCCCGCCGAAGAGCCAGAGATTCCCGGACGCGTCGATCCAAATTGCGCTGCTCTGCCGCGCCCCGGGAATGTTGCCAGGGGCAGGCGTGCCCTCAGTTCCGTAGGCCCCCGCCTGGTTGAATTGGCTCGACCCACTTACCCACGTCCATTCGCCCGCGCTGTATTTCCACAGGTCGTTGAACAGGTAACCATACGGCGCGGCACCAAACGGCGTGCCTTGCGGAGGGACTCCAGCTCCACCGAACAGCCAGAAATTTCCCGATGCATCAATCCAAGCGGCCCCGCCACCTCGCGCGCCGGGGATGTTGCCTGGGGCAGGCGTGCCCTCCGTTCCATACGTGACCACTTGGCCGGTCAAGTTCGAACCGCCGACCCATGTCCACGCCATGTGGCCGCAATCCACGGCGACGCTTGTGACGTCCGCCGTGGCTGTCCCCGTGCCGTGCGTGACCTCACAGATTTGCGCCGGGGCAGAAGGCTGCACGGAGACGGTGACGCTGTATGCGGTTCCAGACGCCAGGGGAGTGGGAAACGTGAAAGCTCCGTTGGCATTCACCAAGAGGGAGTCGTGGCCGTCGTCTTGCAACTGCAGACCGCCGCCGGTCCCGACAAGGTTTATCACCGTGCCGCCAATCGCGTAGGTTGGCGGAGGCGCGGTGGAACCGCCCCCTCCGCATCCGGTGACATACCCAAAAGCAATTATTGCCAGGGAAATTAAAAGGCAGGACGACCGTGGACACGCAGACCGGGAATCGTTCATGACACCCTCCCGATCTATTCACTCAGTGGAAAGCCCAAATCTGGAGATACCCTCCATTGCGGAATAGATGTTGGCTGATTATAACGCCGCTTAGTCATTCAAATGTCTAACTGATGCGATCATCGACATCCTGCCGCCCGCGTTCTCGGCGAATATCTTAGACCGCGCTGCAGACAAGCCAGCGTAGCGGAGCAACTGAGTCGCAAGTTCTGATTCGGCGTCTCGCGAAAACCGCGCTCGCATCTCCGCAATCAGCGCGCGTGGCAAGCGATGGTTGGCCTCGTGCTTCGGGCGCTGCTAGAATCGTCGAGCAGTCACGCGAGTGTCTGCTCACGTGCGCACATCCTACAAGATAATCTGGAATGCTCGTGCGATCCGCCGGCAGGATTTAGCATTTGCCGCGACGGAATCCGGCCGCGCTGCCGTTCCGTGTGAACCGGCGCCATGATTGCGCTTCTCGGAAAACGCGACGTACCGACCGATGGCGTTGATGATTACTGTAGTTTCCTAGGCCAGGCCCTCGCGCGGCACGGAATCACCCTCACAAGGGTACATGTGTCATGGAATCAGGGGGGGTGGATCCGCGCCCTGCGGCGCCTTTGGCGCGATAGCGCAGATTGGCGCGAGGAATGGGTCCTGCTTCAATACACCGCGCTCGGGTGGTCGCGCCGAGGGTTCTCTTGGGGCGCGCTCGCTGTCGCTGCCATCGTGCGCAGCCGGGGCGCGAAATGCGCCGTCGTGTTTCATGAACACATCACCTTCGAAGGTTCGCGCTGGCGCGACCGCGTTCGCCACGCGTTTCAAATGTGGGTTCTGCGGACGCTCCATCGCAGATCCGCGCGGAGTATTTTCACGGTACCGCTCGGCGAGGTCGAATGGTTGCCTCCCGTCCGCGAGGGGCGCGTTGGTTCGTCGGATGAAAACCGGGCGGTATTCATACCGATCGGAGGAAATATTCCCGAATGCCTGGATCGCCGATCCCAGCCTAGCTCCTTGGAACACGAAAAGAGAGTAGTCGTTTTTGGCGTCAGAGGTTTTCCTGCGGCAACCGGCGAGGTGGCGGAAATGGCCGGCATAATGCGAGAGGCCGGTGAGACGATTCCGAATTTGCGCTTGGTTGTTGTGGGCCGCGGGTCAAGCGAGGCGCAGGAAGAACTGGCAACCGCACTCGAAGGATGCTCGGTTGGCCTGGAGGTGCGTGGCGTGCTCCCGGCAGAGGAAATTGCGCGCGAGCTGCGGCGCGCTGACGTCCTTCTTTTTGTCTGGAGCTGTGTCACGCTACAACGTGGGGGTGCGATGGCCGGAATTGCGAGCGGAGTTCCGATTGTCGGCTACGGAGACGGCGAACCCGCCGGCCCGATCGCTGAGGCGGGCATCGAATGGTCTCCATGGCGCGACCAGAAAGCGCTGGCGGGGGCCGTGGTCCGAGTGCTCACCGACCCGCAGAGGTGGATCGAGCTGCACGAGCGCAGCGTCCATGCTCAAGAGAGATTTTTTTCCTGGAATCGCATCGCGGAGCTTTACATGGAGACCTTGTCGGAATGATGCAACGCCAGCTTCGAGCGCCGATCCAACAACGAGAGCGGCCGGGATCCGATACTCAGCTCGGCGATTGCCAAACAAATTCCCTGAAGGGGCGAAGGTATCCAACAAGCAACCCGATCGTTTATCATGGTGCCGATGCAACAGGCCATTCCCGGCTTGTCTGAAAAGCGCGCGGTCAAGTACCTCACTGGGGCGACACTTTTCACAATTGTCGCGGCCCTGCTATTCACCAACAAGTGGTTCACCGCCGTTGACGATGAGTGCGATATCGTGGGCCGCGCGGCGCAACCGGCCTTACAAACGATAAAACTCTATCTTTCCAATACTGCCAAACTCGAGCATCCCCCTCTTTACGACTTGATTCTTCACGGGTGGTTGCGACTCACCGGCGGGCAGGAGTTCCTGCTGCGGTTTCCATCGATTGTGTTCTTCGCGCTGGGAGCGTGGGCGCTTTCAAAGGCCGCGGCGCGCTTGGGGGGAACCAGAAGCCGGCTTTGGATTTTGTTTTTGATGGTCCTTTGGCCGTATGGGTTTCACTTTGGCCGGCTCGCGTGTTGGTATTCATTTTGTTTCTTAATAGTGGCGATGCTGACGTTGAGCTATTTGCGGTTTGTGGAGAAGCCTACGTGGGGCAATTGGGCAACGGTGATGTTGCTTGCGGTGGCGCTGGTGTACGCGAACTACTTCGGATGGGCGCTTCTCGCGTGTCTTGGACTGGATTTTCTGCTTCGGAATTTCAGGAATATCGGCGCTTGGTGGCATCAGGCCGTTGGCACGGGAATTCTCCTGTTGGTTGCCTACGCACCGATATTCAGGACGTTTCTGACGGAGATTCATACTGGAGTTCACACAAGACATTCCATCGCCGCCATATTTTTCATGGGGATTTACAATTTCTACTGCATTTTTGTGAGTGAATCTGTGGCGCCGTGGTTCTGGCCGATCGGCGTGCCCGCCGGAATTGCCGCCGCGAGTTGCTTTCTTCTGACAATTTGGGGCGCCCCGTTGGCTGCGAGGCGTTTCCTTCTGTATTTCACCGGGCTTTTGGTGGTCATGACATTGCTGGGCGTCGTGACTACGAAACGCATGATGCTCATCGCGGCATGGCTGATTCTTGCGACGGGCGTGGCGCTCGGATCATGGAGTTGGCAGAAGGGCCGGCGGCTGCTGCTGGCCGCGGTTGCGATCGCGTTTGCGGTGGGGTGGTTCGGCATTTTTTCACGCAAGCTGTACGCGGCTCCTCATTGGATTGAACCGTGGGAAACGATTGCGAAAGAGGCGGCGGGCACGTTGCCGAGTGGCGGCGTCGTCATCGGGAACAATCCCTCTTTCTTTTTCTACCTTACATATCTGGCGCCGCGGACCGAACCGGCGGGCGGCGGGTTCGCGGGTCTCTTACCGGAGGCTGTTCACAGTGCAGGCGTATACGATCCCCAGGAGTGGCTGGCCTCCGGCGCGCCGCTGGGTTCGACTACGATGCTTGTGAAAGGCCTTCACTTTGATATTCCCGAGGCCCCGACCGATGAAACGCAAGCGCGCCTGGATACACGCTGCCAATTGGTCTCCGATCGCAGTTTGGTTTACGATCCGGGCGCGCATTGGAAGCGCCGCTATGCGCCGGAAGACAACCAGTTGGATTGGCGGATCGAAATCCGCGAATACTCGTGTCACTGAGATGGCGGCTCGCGTTGACCATGCCGTGTCCCCAGACTTCAGTTTGCTTCGCACTTCGCGCGACAAAAGAATGAAGAACAAATGCCGCGCCCGGAGGATCTTGCAGTGAGAGTTGAGGGGGCTCAAGACTGAATTGCTCTCCGAACAACTCACGCAGGTTCTCGGTTGTCCCTTGGATCGCAGCAATCTTCGAATCCAAGATGCTGCGCTGTTCTGCGAGCAGGGCCACATTTTCCCCGTCGAAGATGGAATCCCCATATTCACTGACGTTGTCCGGCGCGAACCTGTCCCACGAAACATGGAACCCACCCGGCGCGACCCGAACCAAAACGGCGTCGTCGATCCCTTTGTTGACGATTGGCTGGTGAACACAAATGGGAACCTCTACGCGCGAGCGAGAGGCAAGCTGCAGCGTTATCCGATCCCCAGGTGGCCACTGTCCCCAGGTTCCGGTCAAACCGTTCTCGATGTTGGTTGCAGTTGGGGACGCTGGAGCGTGGCCGCGGCCCGCGCCGGATTCAATCCGGTTGGCTTGGATGTGCACATCGATGCGCTGGCGGCGGCTGCGAGGGTATCCCGCCAGTTGGGTGTGAATGCCAACTTTGTGTGCGGCGATGTGGAAACGCTGCCGCTGCGGTCACATTCCGTCGATGTGGTGTTCTCCTACAGCGTCTTGCAGCACATCGATCGGCTAAAAGTCATCCACTTTTTTCAGGAAGCGGCCCGGGTGCTGAAACCGGGAGGCCTTTGCCTGGTCCAACTTCCGAATGCCTATGGCATGTACAGCATCGTCCGCCAAGCGAAAAGAGGATTTCGCGATGCGCCGCCGAATTCGTTCGAAATGCGCTACTGGACGCGCGCGGGAATTCGTCGCGCGATCGAAGAAGCTGGATTACGAAATCTCCGGCTCCGCGCAGACGGCTTCTTTACTCAAAACCCTCAACTTTCCGACCTGGACTTGCTCTCGCCAGCGGGGAAGCTGATTGTGTTGGCGTCTCATGCCGGCTGCAAAGTGGCGAACGCCCTGCCCCTGCTCACGCACGTCGCCGATAGCGTTTGGGTTGAGGCCGAGGCGCGGGTGCCTTAGACGGTTCGTCCGCTCAACGCGGCGGGATCGCTCATCATCGGCTGTAGCTACAAGACGTCTTCCGTCGCCGATGGTTGCTGCAGAGCCGCCTGGCGCTCGGCGCGTGGCGGTTTCGAAAGAAACTTCCACTTTCCTTCGAGACGGTCGCGCATAGCCAACGCGGGGCGCTCGACAAGAAAGTAAGAAAGCTCCGCACAAGCAAAGATGGCAATCAAGTTCCACGGAAAATATGAAACCTTGGGCCCATCAAACATTTCCTGCCACAGGTACAAACTGTAGGAAATCACTCCGATGTGCCGCATCACTCGAAGATTGAGGAAGCGGCCCGGCAGCGATGTGGGCTTCTTTACCGCATATACCAGCACGAAGGAAATCAGCACGCCGTGCAGCGGGTAACCGATCAGCCACTGGTAGCGCGGCCTTAAGCTGGTCTCGAACAGCGGTCCGATCGCCGTAAGGAAGAGAACCGAGCCCGCGAATAGCTCCGGGCGCAAAACCTTGTCTGCGATGCGTTGGAAGTTCTTATCGTTCCACAGCAGCGCCAGAACGCAGCCGAACATGATCGTATCCAGGCGGGTGTGCAACATCGCCCATTCGTAAAAGCGCCGCTCTGGGGCCACCGCGTACGTAATCATTCGCGATACGGGCGATAGGACAATCATGGCCAGCGCCGCATACAAGCTTTTCTTCCTGCCTAGCCACTTAAGCAACGGCGGCCACATCACGTAGAACTGTTCCTCCAAGCTCAGCGACCAAGTGTGGCCCACCAGCCAAGCATTCGGGAGCACGAGATAGTTCCAAATGTATAGGCCCGAAACCACAAGCGCCCAGCGATTCATGTGCACGACACCGAGTGCGCCGAGGATGGCCACAACGCCCAGGTAAGCGTAAAACGGTGGGAAAATTCTAAAGAAGCGCCGGAAGTAGAATTTCCTAAGACGAATGCTGCCTTTGGAATCCAATTCCTTCAACAATATCTGCGTGATGAGAAATCCGCTGATGACGAAAAACGTGTCGACGCCTAGCAGGGCCAGCGTTCCGAGCTGTTCATACGGGAAAACGGTGGGAGTGTTGCGGATCCACTCCAGCGAATGCGCGGCAATGACGAACAGCACCGAACACGCCCGAAGGCCGTCGAGAGACGGTATGGAGCGACGCGTTGTTGTGTCCTCGCCCAATGTTTGCCCGCTATCCTCTGCGGCGCCACTGCCCGCCAGACATCTTAGTGCAGCGACGCGCCCGCCGGCGACGACTTAGCCGAATCACGGCTGTGGACGTCTGGTTCGCGCATCGTACGCTTCCGATGCGCTCGAAACAACGAGATTGCCCTTGGCGCAAGCCGCAGCGATTTCGCGAAGCGTGTAATTCGCGTGGCGCTGGGGTATATTCGACCGGTCGCCGGCGTTTCTTCATCACGGCTCTTGCCACAGCCGCGGCTGATCGTCTTCTTCATTGCGAATATGACCGTGCCCGCCACTGGTGCTGATCCGCAACTCTGCTCCGATTTGGAATCGAACCCGCGCGTTTCGCTGCGGACGCTGGCGCACGCGTGTCTGCTCGTCGTCGTGTTGCTGGGCGCGCTATACGCTTGGGACGGCCGCAACGCGCACATGGTCGGCGACGGCATCAGCTATCTCGATGTGGCCGATGCAATTGCGCACGGACATTGGGCCGCGAGCGTGAATGCTACTTGGAGCCCGCTGTATCCCTGGCTCTTGGCTGGGGCGCTCGCGTTTAAACCATCCGGATATTGGGAACCCACCGCGGTCCATTTCGTCAATTTTCTGATCTATTTAGGCGCGTTGGCGTGCTTTTATTTCTTTTGGGCGCCGCTCGTTCGCAAGGAACCCGGCTGGATGATTTTCGGCTACGCCATGTTTGCGTGGTCATCGCTTCATTTGATCACGGTCTCGGTGGTCACTCCGGACTTGCTTTTTTCCGCGCTGATCTATTTAGCGCTCGGCACGCTGCATCGCGCCGGTGAGCAAAAGAGCCTGCCGATGTCTGCGGCCACGGGTGTTGTTTTGGGTCTCGGTTATCTCGCCCGAGCGGTGATGTTTCCATTGGCGTTTGTGCTTTTCGCGATTGACCTGTTTTTTCATCGCAGCTTTCGCCAAACCTTCCTCATGTTTCTTGGATTTTTCGTGATTTCCGCGCCATGGATTGCGACCCTTTCGCACTCCGCGGGACACATCACGTTCAGTGATGAGGGCCGGGTAACCTATCTGACCGCTCTGGAGCGCGCGCAATACACGTTCGCGGATGTTGGGCAACCTTCCGTCGGGGCGGACGCCGGCATACACCCCATGCGCAGACTGCATGCCTCGCCGGACGTTCTCGATACGCAGAACTACGCCATCCATTCAACGTTTCCCGCTTGGTACGATCCTTCCTATTGGTATCAGGGCGCAAGACTTCATTTCCAAACATACGGAGTGCTTGGCCAATTCGAGAGCGCCTGGCGGGCTTACATCGACATTTTATTTTCGTGGGGTGTGTTTGCGGCCGGGCTTATTGTGTTGTGGCTCGGTGGCGGGGCGTGGCGGCGGCCGGACTGGCTGACAATGCTTTGGGCGGCCGCGGCGCTGGGAGCGTTTTCTATCGTTCACGTGGAGCCGCGGCTTGTAGCTACTTTCGTCTTGTTACTGTGGCTGTGGATGTACCGCGGATATTTCGGAGCGTCTTCGGCACAAGTCCGGTCCGCGATTCTGATTGTCGCGCTCGCCCTCTTGGTGCCTCTGCTCGCTGTGGCGCCGCAGATGACGTTCCGCGCGGCGCGCGATCTCGCCACGCGTCAAATTGCTTCCACGGATTGGGAGATCGCTTCCGCGCTCAAAAGTGAGGGCCTGCGGCCGGGGGATCGCATCGCGTACGTCGGCAATCCGATCGAGGCCTATTTCGCGCGCTTAGCGCGATTGAGCATTTCCACTTGGATCCCCGAAAGAGACGCGGAGCAATTTTGGGCGCTGGATGCCGCGGGTAAGAGTACGGTGTTTTCTTCCATGAGCGGCGCAGGTGCGAAGGTTGTGGTCACAGAGAACGTTCCACCCGAAGACCGCGCCGATTGGCAGCGCATCGGCGACACGACCTTCTACTTTCACGCGCTGGCGCCGGCGGATTTCGCGCACTAGCATCGTTCGAGGGGCGGCAATTTCGGGGAAACGGTTGAGGACAATTTTGCGTATGCCCGCGATGCGAATGCGCGGCACATTCGGCGGCAGATCGAATTCAGTTGTCAGTCGAAGAGGCTATAGCGGACAACGCACCACGCGCCTCTAATCCCATCCTTCCAACCAATCTTCTTGCCTTTGGCATAGGTTCTGGGGTGGTACGAAATCGGAACTTCTCGCACGCGCCAGCGGCGTCTGGCGATCTTTGCGGTCAATTCAGGTTCGATGCCAAATCGGTTTTCTTTAATCTCAATCTGCTGCAACAATTTTCTTGGGAACACCTTGTAGCACGTCCAAACATCGGTGAGATCCAAGCGCGTAAACAAGTTTGAGAGCGAGGTGAGAAATTTGTTGCCGAATACATGCCAAGAGCGGTCCCCCGGCCGCGGCTCCCCGAGGAATCGCGACCCATACACCACATCGGCGGCGCCGCTCTCGATCGGCTCCAATAATTTGTGATAGTCCTCAGGATCCAGTTCCAAGTCCGCATCTTGGATAATGACGATCGCGCCATGCGCTTCCAAAAATCCCCGGCGAAGCGCCGCGCCCTTGCCGGCGTTACGCTCCTGAAGCAGAACTCGGATACCGCCGCTCTGAGGGTTGGCACTGAGTTCTTGAAGGAATTCTCTGCTGCCGTCGGTCGAACCGTCATCCACAACGATAATTTCTTTTTCGATCGCAACCGCTTGCACGCGCTTGATGAGTTCGGCGATCGTTCCGCGCTCGTTGTAAACGGGAATCACCACTGAGAGCCGCGGGGCGGCTTTGAACTCCGCCATTTCGGCGCCAGGATTTTCTTGGCTGAGGTTTTCGTTCGGCAAAATGGGCATGTTCCGTCGAATCAAGATAGCATCATTTTTCCATCGAGAAAAAGCTCCAGCAGCAAACGCGATCTGCGTTCGAGTGAAAACATCTGTGCGCGCCGCAGGGCTCCCTGCGCAAGGCGTAGCCGCAGAGGCTCGTTGGTGAGTAATGTGATGAGAGCTTGCGCAAGCGCGGCAGCATCGCCGGGCGGCACGAGCATTCCGGTTTCGCTATCCTCCACAATTTCTTTCAGCCCGCCCACGGCGCTGGCCACCACGGGAATCCCGCAAGCCATGGCTTCAAGCGCGATCAAACCAAACGCCTCATGAAATGAGGGCACGACGGCAACGCTCAATGAGTTCCAAAACGCGGGCATTTCGTTGCGCGGCAGCGCGCCCACAGTCGAAAGCATGCCATCGCACTCCATCTGCCGGACCTTCGCAGTGCAATCGATGGAGCCTGGAGTTTCCACCACGGTCTTCCAGAGTTCGAGGCCTCCCGCCAAACACAACTCGGCGCGCGGAATAGCCGACTTCACGGCCCGCCATGCTTCCAGCAGATGATAGATCCCCTTGTCGGGTTCCCACTGTCCGGCATATCCAACGCGCAATGTTCCGGGTTGCCGAGTTTCACCCTCAGAATTCGCCGGATGAAAAAGCCGCAGATCCACGGCGTTCCATATCACCGATGTGCGCTGCTCCGGAATTCCGTGGTGGCGTTCAAGGAACAATCGCTTCTCGTTCTCGCTCGGAAACAGATAGCGCGCCCGCTGGAATCGCGAGAGCCAAAACGGCCAGTTCCAGCATCGCGGCAGTGGAGTGGTCCAATCAAAGCGCACAATCACGCGATCGGGCGCAAAACCGGCCAGCGCCGTTTCGTTGTACGCAACGATCAACGCATCGGGTTCCCGCCGCAGCAATTTCATTCCGTATTCAAGCGACGTGACGACCGGCATGGAGGTGCGCAGCGGAAGAATGTGAACCGGGGCTCCGTCAAACGCGGCGCGCGCGTACACCCGGACCGGGATCCCGGCGTCTTGCAATATTTTGGCGTCCTCCCACAGAACAACTTCCGATCCCCCGCACGGATCCGCGCCGAGCTTGCCCAGGCGCGTCGCGAGGAGCGCCACGCCATGTTTTTCAATTTTGGCGCGTGAAATCACCGCCAACTCCGTGGCGTGCGCGCGCCGCGATTGATCAGGCCCACCAGCGCAAGTGCCTTCGCAAGCTCCGCCAGGCCCACAGCCACGCCACCCCAGCAGAGCCGCAGGATCGCGTGAGCGAATGCGCGGGAAGACGCGTTCAGACAACTCATGGCCATCCGCGTTCGCCGGCGAGAAGAAGTCTCCACACGCTCCCTGATCCACCAGCCTCCTTCGCTTCCTCGGAACCACGCCAGCCGCAGTATGCGCATTACGCGGATTTCCTCTGCGGACTTGTAATGCCAGACCAATGCCTCGGGGACGAAGTGCGCCGCAACTCCTGTGCGCCTGAGCCAATCGTCTTCTTCCGCGGGCGGCCGGACATTTTCGTCGAAGCTCGCCGCGTCGAAGACCTGCCGGAACGCCGCCATGTTGCATGTCACTGGGACAGTTAGACCGTTTGCGCCAATCGGAGGGTTCAAAACTTCGGTAAGAAACGTGCTCACCTCATCGCGATGCTTGCCGAGAATCGGGCCTTCGATCGTAAGACGAATCGCACCGGTAACGACCGGGAACTGCGGAGAGAGTCCATTTAGCAGATTCGCGAGCCAGCCTTCGGTGGCGATCGCATCGTCGTCGATCATCACGATGACTTCTCCGCGAGCGGCATGCATGCCTCTGTTTCGCGCCGCGTTTGCGCCCTGTGGGCGTTCTTGCCGCAAGCACTGGGCTGACCAACCGCTGGCGCGGGCGAATTCTTCAACAATCGGCGCGGTCGGGTCGCTCGAGCAATCGTCCACTACGATCACTTCGGGCGCGTCTAGCCCGCGGGCCCCTGCCGGCAACGCCGCCAAGCACCGCGCGAGTGTCGCGGAGCGGTTGCGCGTTGGGATGACGATGGAGACGGAATAGTTCATGAGCGCGTTTCAGCGGCAAAAGAGAGAACGAGCTGTTCGGGCCGGGCATATATCATTTTTCTTCATCTCGATAAGCCACGAGCCAGTGATTTAGTTCGCCGGGCCTGAGCTCGGGAATAACGTTACGCCACCACGCGTTGGGGACGATCTCGACGTGGTATCCAACTTCGGTCAGCGCCCTCAGGCAATCCTGTTCCAGAGCCTTGGAATGAACCTCGATAATCCATCTCATCCCCGGCAAGGCAAGGCACCGACTTGCGCCGCTTAGCAGGTCGCGCTCGCCACCATCGATGTCCACCTTGATAAGACAAGGGGGCACGATCGAGGCAGCGAGGGAATCGAGCGTGGTCCAATCTTGCGCGATGCTGGCGCCAACCATCCTAGCGTCAATCTTTAGCCGCTCGTTCGCGGCGAGGTCGTTGAGCGCAAGATTTTGCTCGAGTTCGCGGATGCAATCTGTGGACGGCTCGAACGAGTAGACTTTTCGAGCGGAAGTGCGCGCAAGAAAATAGAGCGTGTACATCCCGTCATTCGCCCCCACATCTACAGCCGTGTTGATATCGCGCGCGAACCGGCGAACCCATTCGCACAACTCCCTTTCCTGCAAGCCGAGCCAGCGCTGACTGTGGTGCGCCAAATCCATCTGCATGGTGAGACCGCCGAGCAAACCGAAACGAATGCGTCGCGGCGACCGGCCGGACGGCAAAAGCCAAGACTTCAACTTCGATTTCAATCCTCGATTTTCGCGGAGGCTAAATCGCATACAGTGACTCTCTCCGATGGGGCCTGCGGGCGTGCTTGACCGGTTTGACCCGGGCGCTTTCTCACCCCGCGCTTTCGGTGTCCGCGAGCGCCGCTGCTGTGTGGTTGTGAATCGGCAATGCCGGACGCGGAATCCATCGCTTCTCCAGCCAATCCCGCAGCCGGAACGACGGGCGCTCGACCAACCAATAGGACAACTCCGCGCACGCCAGGATCAACACTATGTTCAACGGAACCCAGAAGGCGTTCGGGCCCGTGAACATTTGCTGCCACAAATAGATGCCGTACGAAATCACACCGATATGCCGCATGGACCTCCAATTCAGAAACCTCCCAAATCCCGAAGAGGGTCTTCGGACCGCGTAGAGAAGCACAATCGAGATCAACAAGCCCTCGAGCCCATAGCCGATTGGCCAGTCGTAACGCGCGGCGAAGCGCGTGGAAAGACACGGAGCTACGATTAGAATATAGAGCATCGAGAAGATCACCAGGGAGGGATGCAGTAGTTTCTCCACCCAACGATTGAATCTCTCGTCCCGCCAAAGCAGCGCCATCGCACATCCGAACATGATCGTATCCAAACGTGTGTGGAGCATGATGCTTTCATTTCCGCGCAGCGGCGGCGCAAGCACGTACGTCAGGAAGCGTATCGCGGGAGAGAGCAGGATGACGCCGATCGCCAGCGCCGTGCTTTTCCGCTTGCCCAGCAGAACCAGACACGGCGCCCAAACAATATAGAACTGCTCCTCAAGACTGAGCGACCACGTATGTGCAAGCAGCCAACCTGTGCCGTGAGATAGATAGTTATACGTGTATGTGGCTGCGGTAATGAACGTACGATAATCGAGAGGTTTGAAGCCGGTCTTCCACAAGATCCACACAACGCCAAGAAACAAATAGAACGGCGGAAAGATCCGAAAGAATCGACGCAGGTAAAACCTCTTTAAGCGGTAGCCGGTTCCTTCGTCTGAATCTTTGAGCAGCAGGCCGGTAATCAAAAATCCGCTGATGACAAAGAATATATCCACTCCAGATTGGCCCAGCGCGGTCATTTGGATAAAGGGAAAGCTCTTCGGCTCTCCGCGAAAATACGCGAGTGAGTGACTGAGGATGACCAACGTGACGGAGATGGTCCTCAACCCATCCAAAGATGGAATGGATCGCGATGTTGAGTTCGTCACAAACCTTCCCCTGTTTGCGCTGCGCCGCCATCGCACGTTCGCGGGATTCGCCTACGATTACGCATCCAGAATCTTTGTCAGTCCCGCTTCAAAATGCGCGAAGGTGAAGTTCTCTTCGACGCGTTGCCGCCCCGCCGCACCCATTCTTGCGCGGAGCGCCGGATCCTGCAAAAGTTGGATCAAGTGCGCCGTTAGCGCTTCCAGATCGCCCGGCTTGACGAGGAAACCGGTGACGCCGTCTTGAACAATTTCTGGCGCGCCGCCATGCTCGCTGGCAATCACCGGCTTGCCGAAAGCCATCGCTTCGAGAAACACGATTCCAAATCCCTCCTGAAGGCTGGGCATAACATATACGTCGGCTCGCGAATAGTAGGCTTTGAGTTGTTCAAGCCGGGCCGCGCCGGCAAAAATCACGCGATCGCGGACCGCGTTCTCTCGCGCCAACTCCTCCAGGCGAGGTTGCAGATCGCCTTCGCCGACGACGACGTAGAAAACATCCGGAACGGCCTTCATCACCTCGGGCAGCGCCTTGATCACTAGCTCGACGCCCTTGCCCGGCTCGGAAGCAATCAATCGGCCGACTGTCAGAAGCATCCGGTCGCGGGGAGGAAACGGAAGCGAGGTTTCAGCGCGCGAATCATGCGTGAAGCCGGGGTCCAGCGCGAGGGGAAGCACGAAGACCCTCCCACGGTCCAACTTCTGAGCTTTCACCATTGCGTCCGCGGTGAACGCGCTTACGGACATCACGCGTTGGGCGCGCCGCAACGCCATGCGGCGGAAGATAGGCAGTGGCTCCCACACCTCAACTCCGTGAGCGACGACGCAATATGGCAGGCGGGGACGCACGAATCTAAGAAGCAAGCCTATCGGAGCCAGATTGACATGGCCCAAGTACAGAAGTTCGATTCGCGGCAGGCGGCGAAACAAAAAAAAGAGCAGAGACAATTTGCTGCGTCCAAAGCCGGTAAATTTGTATTCTTGCGCGTCTACGCGGAAGGACCCGGTTCCGGAAACGTCATTGAGCGAAAGCAATTCGCATGGCAGGTTCCGCTCCCGCGCGCGTTTGGCGAGCACGGCGCCGACGTGCCTGCCAACCTGCTGAACGCCGCCGGATTCTGGAAGCGCCGGGAAGATCCCAACCCACATTACGAGCCTGGCGATTCCGGGATATTCTTGTGGGCAATCGCAAACAGAAAGTATCCCGCGACCGAGAGAGCGGCCTCCGCGAGCGCGTCGGGAAGAATTCGCAGCAGAGCATACTTCACGCGGCCACTCACTCCCTTGCCTGGCAGCGGCAGCAATTCGCTTTTCTGCCCCAAAACCTTGGTATCGACTTTGGCGAAGCCGCCGCGCACCAGCAGTTCGCGCAACTCGCGCCGCGTGTAAAAGCGCGCCAGATAGCCATCTGTGTAAAAGCTCAGGACTTCTTGCACGGACATGCCCCTGAAGAATTTTCCGGCGAAAAAGCCGCGCACCAAGTAGTACAGTCCGCTGAGGGAGCGGCGATGATAGACCATCAATCGAAATTCGCCGCCCGGCTTGAGAACGCGGAACACGTTGCGAACAATCTGCGCGGTGTCCGCGGAGTGATGGATCACGCCCCAAGACCAAACAAAATCGAATTCGTTATCGGGAAAATCCATACGCTCGGCATCCATCTGGCGGACGTCGGCGTGCAGCCCGAGCAGATCGAGCCGCCGGCGCGTGTTCGTCACGCCCTTTTCGGTGAGATCGATGCACGTCAAATTGCATCCCGCCTCGGACAGAAGTTGAGCATGGGCGCCGAGGCCGCAGCCGATTTCCAGCACGCGCTTTCCTTTGAGCTGGTCGAACGGAATCCATCTTTCAAATGGCCGCGTGCCGCGGTAAAACGAGGAGGACGCGAAAAAACGGCGATCGATCCCGTCGTAAAACTCGCGTGTGCCTTCCGGCGCTTGAAGCGTCTTGTGCCAGTCGTAACTCATCGGGTTGGATTCCCACCAACCCTTGCTTTCCGCCTGCACAAGATCGTGGGGGAGCGTTTCGACCCCCATGGGCGCCTTCGGCATGCGATCTTCCTCCAGAGAATCCGCAGAGGTCAGCAGGAATTCAAATTCCCACAACACAAGCGACCAAATCATACGCTGCACATCCCCCGGCATCAACACGCTGCCGCCCCAGGCCATCGGCAGGGCGTGCGCTTTGCTCGCAAGCTCGTCTGAGACATAATCGCACCGGGGGCATCCGCTCGCGATGGCGGCAGAATGAACACGTCTGTTCGGGCGTTCAGCAACCCGCGGAACATTCGCGGCTTGATGGTGGGACTGGGCATACTGGCCCTCACTTGGGAGTTGTGTGCTTGGATTTCTGCGGGCAACAACGAGATGCTCATCCGGGTCGGCGTGGCCTGCGCCGTCCTTGGCATCACCGTCTACATTCTGAACGATTGGCGCTCGGGATTTTATCTGTTCCTTGGCTGGCTGTTGATCGAAGATCTGCCCCGCAAATTCCTCGGCAACAGCATGGAGATTTATTTCGCCAAGGATGTTCTGGTCGGCATGACGTATTTCTCTTGTCTGCTCGCGAGGCAGCGCCGCCAGTTCGCAACGTTTCGGCCTCCGTTTTGGATTCCGTTGTCGCTGTTTTTCTGGCTGGCCCTGATCCAGGTTTTCAATTTATCGTCGCCACACCTGCTGTTCGGCGCGATGGGCATGATGCTTTACTTCTATTTCGTGCCGCTAATGTTTGTGTCCTACGCCTTGATGCAGACTCCGGAGGACTTGCGCAGATTTCTGGTTTTTAGCGCCGTTTTCGGTTTTCTCATCTCCGGCATTGCGGTAATTCAAGCGACGGTCAATATTAATTTTCTGAATCCCGCGAAATTGGCGCCCGAGATCGTGGAATTGGGCAGCCTGACGCGGACGTCGCCGGTCACCCATCAGATGATTAAGGCGCCCACTGGAGTTTTCGTCAGCAGCGGGCGGTTCGGCGAGTTTCTGATCGTCACTTGGATTCTTGCGATCGCGATGCTGTGTCACCTTCTGCTGGCCCGGCGCCGCGGCGTTCTTTACGCCTTTGTTGCGATCGGCACGATCAGCGCCGCCGCCGTACTCAGCGGTTCACGTGCGGCGATCATTTTTATGATCGCCAGTGCGCTGGTCATGACCGCGGGCTTGTTGTGGGGCGCGCCCTGGCGTTGGGGCCAGGGGCGTCCGCTCGCCAAGGCCCTTCGTTACTCGTTGCTCGCGGCCGGCGCCGGCCTTCTTCTGCTGGTGCAGCTTTCCCCGCAAACCTTCGGAGCAAACTGGGCATTCTTTTCGGAAACGATGTTTCCGAACAGCGCAAGCTCCGAGCTTCACTATCGCGTCGTCGATTATCCGTGGATCAATTTGAAATTGGCGTTTGAGCATCCCGATTGGATGACCGGCTATGGCACCGGGACGGACTCTCTCGGCGGTGAGTACATCGCCGAAGTGTTACATGCCCCGCAGCTGCACGGAGTCGAAAGCGGCATCGGAACTTTAATTGTCGAGATGGGCATCCTCGGTCCCATTCTTTGGCTGGCGTGGGTTTGCGCGCTGCTTCGGGCCGCTTGGCGCATCGTCCGGCAGTTGCGGCAAACCACTTATTTTCCGGTAGCCTTCGCTATTTTTTGGTATGCGTTCATTTTGCTGATCGTGATGACTTACATGTCCATCGGCGCTTATCAGAATTTCGTTTTGAACGCATACCTTTGGATCCTGGTGGGAGTTCTGTTTCGACTGCCGCACCTGGCCCAATTCCCGGAGACTGCTCCGGCGCCACCGCCGCCGCTGCAGCGATTCGTACCGAGCGGCGGCGCGATGGGCACTTCTGCCGGCCGATAGTTGGCATGCGCATCCTCAAAGTCACGCAGTCCTACTTTCCGTTCCTTGATAAGGGCGGACCAACGGTGAAGGTGCGCGCGCTTGCCCGCGGACTCGCGGCGCGCGGTCACCAGGTCACCGTGCTCACGGCTGATCTCGGCCTCGATCAGGAAACCGTGCGACGGCTCGGTGCTGTCCAGCATAAATGGGGATGGAGCGCGGTGGAGGACGGCGTCGAAGCAATCTATCTGCGCGTGCTCGGTCGCTATCGGGCTTTCACATGGAATCCGGGAGCGCTGCGCTGGTGCCGGCGGAATATCGGTTCTTACGATGTCGCGCACATTTACGGCATGTACGATTTGCTGGGCCCGGTGGCAGCGCATGTGTGCCACAGCCGCGGAGTGCCGTACGTCGTTGAGCCGATGGGGATGTTCCGTCCGATCGTCCGCAATATTCCGTTGAAGTGGGCGTATCGCTGGCTGATCGGCGATCGCATTTTGCACCACGCGCGGTTTCTCGTCGCGACTTCCGAGCAGGAGCGCCAGGAATTGGAGTCCGGCGGCATTGCGCCCGCGCAGATCGTCGTCCGCCGCAATGGGATTGATGGTCCTGCGTCGATACCCGAAGCCGGCGCATTCCGCAAGCACTGGAACATCTCACCGGATACGAAAATCATTCTGTTTCTCGGCCGCCTGGTGAAAAAGAAAAGTCCAGAGCTAGCGCTCGAGGCGTTTGCGGATTGGCGCGGCGCGGCGGGCGCGCAACGGCCCGGCGTTTTGGTCCTGGCTGGTCCTTACCAGGAGGATCAGTATCGCCGCGCGCTTGAATCGTATGCAGCGAGACTTGGCTTGGGCGGCGCGGTTTTGTTTCCGGGCGCGCTTTATGGCGACGCCAAGTGGTCGGCCTATCGCGACGCGGATGTTTTCATTTTGCCATCGCAAAACGAAAATTTTGGCAACACAGCTGGAGAAGCTGTGGCCTGCGGCACGCCGGTATTGGTGACGGATCAATGCGGGATTGCGCCGCTGGTGCAAGATCGAGCGGGTTTGGTAGCGCCATTCGATCGCGCCGCGTTCGGCAAGGCACTCGCGCAACTGCTCGGTGATGATGAACTTCGTTCGCGCTTGCGCGCCGGCTGCGCGGATGTGGCGCGCTCGCTTGCGTGGGAGGAGCCGCTCGATCAGATGGAAGCTATCTATTCCGCTGCGGTGACAGGCGCGCATCCAGCGTAAGATCGGTGCTTCCGCGCGCTTTGCTTGGCGTTCCGATCCGCCTTCCTGTTAAGCTGTCACAGGTCTCGTCGGCTGAAAATTGTGCGCGCCAAACTGCACAATCCCGATGGCGCGCTCGCGCGTCATGCCGGCCGGTCAGCCCTTACTATCTGAATGTGCGGCATTTGCGGAATTATTGGAGTCGAGCCCGGCATCGAGGCCGGCGAAGCGCTGCGGCGCATGTTGGCGTCGTTGCGCCATCGTGGCCCGGATGACGAAGGCCGCCTCGAACAGCCCTGTGTGCGGCTCGGAATGCGCCGCCTTTCCATTATTGACCTGGCTGGCGGATCGCAGCCGGTGTGGAACGAAACCGGCCGTGTTGCGGTCGTGTTCAACGGCGAGATTTACAATTTTCTCGAGCTGCGCGAAACCCTCGCCGGCCTGGGCCACTCCTTCCGCACGCATTCCGATACCGAAATGATCGTGCACGCCTACGAGCAGTGGGGTCCGGACTGCGTGCGGCGCCTCGGCGGAATGTTTGCCTTCGCCGTATGGGACGGCCGGAGCGAGCCGGCCCAAGTTTTCATCGCGCGCGACCGGTTGGGAATCAAGCCGCTGTATTACGCAAATGTTCGCGGCGCGCTGGTGTTTGCTTCCGAGGTGCGCGCGCTGCTGGCGAGCGGCCTGATCGAGCGCCAGCTTTCGCCTTCGGCGCTTTCGTCCTACCTTCTGTTCGGGTCAGTGGCCGAACCGGAGACCATGATTTCCGGCGTGTTCTCACTGCCGCCGGGATATTCGCTTCATGTGACTGACGTGACGCATCCTGCCGCGTCAGCGCCCAATCGCTATTGGAGTTTGAGCGACGCAGTTTCCCGCGCTTCGCAGCGGCCGCGCGCAACCTTCACGGACGCCGCGAAGGCGCTGCGTCCGCTGCTGGAAGGCGCGCTGCGCCGCCATCTGATCGCGGACGTGCCGCTGGGTATTTTCCTGTCGAGCGGCATGGATTCCACGTGTCTTGCGGCCTTGGCGGCGCGCGAATCCAGCGCTCTGCACACTTTCACCGTGGTTTTCTCCGAGCGCGAGTTCAGCGAAGCGCCGATGGCGCGCCGCACCGCCGAGCGGTTGGGCGCGAAGCACCAGGAGTTGCTGCTCACCGCTGACGCCGTGCTCGAACGCATCGACGAGGCCGTCGGCGCGCTCGATCAGCCGACGATGGACGGCATCAACACGTATTTTGTTTCCTGGGCGGCGCGGCAGGTGGGATTGAAGGTCGCATTGTCAGGACTTGGAGGCGACGAAGTCTTCGGCGGATACAGCACGTTTCGCAGCACGCCGCGCGCATCGCGTGTGCGCGCGCTGGCCCGCGGCGTGCCGCAGGCGCTGCGATCGCTGGCGGCCAGTGCAATGCTGAAAATGGCCGGCAGCGGCAAACGCGCCGATGCTGTTCGCAAGGGCGTTTCCGTGTGGCGCTCGCCGCAGGCATTGCCGCACGCACATTTTATCGCGCGCTCACTTTTTTCACCGGAGACGTGCGCTGAGTTGTTGAGCCACTCCGACGGCGCTTTCGCGGAAAGCGTAGCGGGGCAAACTCCGACGACCAGTTGGCGCGCGTGGCTGGACGACGCCGCGCAAGAAGTGAAAGGGCGCGATGATTTCACCGCCGTTTCCTGGCTTGAAATGCGCTCATACATGGTGAATACGCTGCTGCGCGATACTGACGCCGTCAGCATGGCGCACTCGCTCGAAGTTCGCGTGCCGCTGCTCGATCACGAACTCGTCGAGTTCGTCGCCGCGCTGCCCGCCGCCGCAAAACAACGCGCGGGTCAGTCGAAGGCCTTGCTGGCTGCAGCCATCGGCGATCTTCTTCCGGAGGAAGTCTTGCGCCAGCCGAAGCGCACATTTACCCTGCCTTGGGAGCATTGGCTGCGCGGTCCGCTGGGCGATCGCGTGGCACGGGAGTTGAACGACCTCAGCGCGCCGTTGCGCGATCATTTGGATTCAAAGTCTGTGCGCGATGTGTGGCAAAATTTTCGCGCGGGGCAAACGAATTGGTCGCGCCCGTGGAGTCTTTACGTTTTGAATGATTGGGTGCGGCGAAATGTCGCAGCGCCCGTCGCGATCGAACCGCCTGTCTTGGAGTCGCGGCCCGGCACGACGAGCAGTGCGGCGCAAGTGAGCGGCGCAAGTCGCAGCGCGAATTAGAGGGGCTTCAAGATACGGGCATGAACATTCTTGGCATCAACGCATATCACGGCAACGCTTCGGCCGCGCTGGTGGTCGATGGCCGGCTCGTAGCCGCGGTGGAAGAAGAGCGTTTCAATCGCGTGAAGTACGCGGCGGGCTTTCCCGCGGCCGCGATTCGTTATTGCCTCGATACCGGCGGCATCAATCTCAAAGACGTCGATCACATCGCGATCCCGCGCAATCCCTGGGCGCGCCTGGGCACGAAACTTTTGTTCGCCTTGCGCATGCCGCGCTTCGCTCGCGAACGCGCTCGCGTGCTCGCTCAGTTCGTCGGCATTCCCCAGGCGCTTGCCGCAGCCTTCGATTGCGATCCCGCGCAGATCCACGCGAAGTTTCATCGCGTCGAGCATCACCAAGCGCATTTGGCCAGCGCGTTTTTCGTTTCGCCATTCGATCAGGCCGCTCTGCTTTCCGCCGATGGCCTGGGCGATTTCGCCAGCACCATGTGGGGCTCGGGCCAGGGAAACAGGATGCGCATCGATGGCTCCATCGCTTTCCCGCATTCGCTCGGAATGTATTACACCGGCGTGACGCAATACCTCGGCTTCCGCAAGTTCGGCGACGAATACAAGATCATGGGCCTGGCCGCCTATGGTCAGCCGAAATATCTGGATGAGTTTCGCCGTATCGTGCGCGTGCGTGGCGGCGTGGGCTTTCGATTGGGCCTAGATTATTTCATTCACCATCGCACCGGTCCGGACATGACCTGGCGCGATGCGGACCAAACGCCGGTACTCGGGCCGATGTTCTCGCCCTACATGGCTGAGCGCCTCGGACCCGAGCGCGATCCGCAGGCGCCGCTGGAGCAGAGCCACCGCGATATCTCGTCCAGCTTGCAAGCTCGCCTGGAGGAAGTGCTCTTTGAAATGCTCAACACCTTGTACGCGCGCACGGGGCAAAAATCCTTGTGCCTTGCGGGCGGCGTAGCTTTCAATTGCATCGCCAACGGACGCATTTTCGATCGCACGCCTTTCGAGCGCGTGTTCGTTCAGCCGGCCGCGGGCGATGCGGGCCTGGCGGTCGGCGCGGCATTTTTCGTGCATCACCAGATTCTGGGCCGCCCGCGCGAGTTCGTGATGGAGCATTCCTATTGGGGCCCGGAGTATTCTCCTGAGCGTTTGCGTGCCGCGATCGCTTCCAGTCGCCTCTCCGAATCGGGTCTCGAGATGAGCGAGCTGCCGGACGACGAATTGGCCCGTGCCGCGGCGCAAGAGGTCGCCGCGGGCAGAATTCTCGGCTGGTTCCAAGGCCGCGCGGAGTGGGGGCCGCGCGCATTGGGCAATCGCAGTATCGTCGCCGATCCGCGC
>JBEKDK010000010.1:0-49636 GCA_050014395.1 Candidatus Acidiferrales bacterium
TACAACTTGAGCCGCCTCTACCACCAGACGAACTAACCTCCGCCCGATTCTCGCGGAGAAGCCGCCAACAAATCGCGCACCCCTTCGATCTCCTGCCGTGAGCTTGTTCTCACGCACACTCTCTGGGGCTCCCCCAGGCTCTTTTTGTGACCCGGGCAACGGAGAGTGGAGAGCTGTAGGGCGAGAAACGGAAGCTGGAGGCTGGACAAGGCAGGCGGGAAAAAGAGGCGAGCAGGCGTGGGGCACACACGAGTACAACGGCGCCAATCGGGAGATTGGCGTTCCCATAAGTCGCTCGGAGCAACACGCACGCAAGGGGCGGCATCTGATACACTTCCGGGTGGAGTATGGGGATAGTGAGGGCTTGTTGCTGTCGGGCTGCGGCAGAGAGGTCCTTCGCTGCGCTCAGGACTCGCCCGCCGCGGCGGGGTCGGATGCTCGGTTGACTTGATTTGGGGGCGGTGGTATCAAAGCCGGTCAACCTGACAGGGAATTTCGGAGTGCCTCGCCGGTTACAGCCCGCACCCGTTAGCGCCCGCCAGAAAAGGGAGTGGTTGCGAATGCGTCGTCGGTGGATCGTGCTGCTCGGAATGGCTGCGGCCGTGGTGTTCGCGGGCGGCTGCAATGATTTCAATACGACGATCGGGACGCCGTCAAACTCCACCACGATTTCGGCGCTTTCGCCAACGGGCGTAAATGCCGGCGCGGGCGGCTTCACGCTTTATGTGCTGGGCAGCAGCTTCACGAACACTTCGGTGGTGCAGTGGAACGGCAGCACGCGCGTGACGACGTACCTGAGTGCGGACGAACTCGGCGCGCAGATCCTGGCCAGCGACCTCACAACTCCGCAGACCGCGAACATCCAGGTGTACACGCCGGGAACGGCGCAGAGCGATCCGCTGGATGGAATCAACGTCATCGCCACGTCGAACGTGTTGCAGTTCACTATTCAGGCCGCGCCGCCGCCGCTGCCGGTGATCACTTCGGTTTCGCCTGCGAGCGAGGTGGCGGGCAGCGTGGCCCTCGGCAGCACGTTTACCTTGCGCGTGTTGGGCACGGGATTCGCAACCGGCTCGCTAGTTTATTGGAACGGCAGCCAAGTCGTTTCGTACACGTATACTCCGCAAACCGGATGCGTCGTGGGAACGGCCAACGAAACGACATATGTGAGCGCGACGGAAGTGGACGCGAGCGTATCGGGCTGTCTGATTCAGACAGCGGGGACCGAGCGCATCACGGTTTTCAATCCGGCGACGGGGACTCCACCGACCGGCGGCGGGAGTTCAAATACGTGGTCGTTTTCGGTGACCAGCGCTGGGGGCGGCAACGCGCGAACCGAGGCTGCGATGGCCGGCGCGGCTGCGGCGACGACGCTTTCGCCGGCAACCAGCGCGGATACGCGATACGTCGCGTTTGCCGCGCCCGTTCCGGATCCAACTGCGGACGCGAGCACGGGCACTGACAATATTTATGTGCGCGATACGTGCACGGGCGCGCCGGCTGCGGCGAATTGCACTCCGGCGACGACGCTGATTTCCGTGGCGGCGGATGGAACTTCGGCGGCGGATGCGGCGAGTGAATCGCCATCGATCAGCGCGGATGGGCGCTACGTCGCGTTTGTATCGCTGGCGGATAATTTGGTGGCGGGCGGAGCGAGCGGATTCGGCGATATCTACGTGCGCGACACCTGCACGGGCGCGCCGGCCGCGGCGAATTGCACGCCGGCGACCACGCTGATTTCCCTCGCGCCGGATGGATCGTTGGCGAATGGCGCCAGCGATTCGCCGTCGATCAGCGCGAGCGGGCGCTACGTGGTGTTTTCATCGCTGGCGACAAATTTGGTGGCGGGAACGGCGGCATCGTCGCAGCCGCAGATTTATCTGCGCGATCTGTGCGTAGGAGCGGCCGCGGGCTGCCAGGTATCGACGACGCAAATTTCAATTTCGAGTTCTTCAGCCGCGAATTCGGCAGGCAGCAGCCCGTAAGAAATCTGCGGAATCGTTTCCACTCAATCGCGAAAACCTAGTTGTCTAGAGTCAGTCCGGCAAAAGAAAAAGTCTGTCGGCGGAAAGTTCCACACGCCACGGCTGCGGTTCGTTCTTGAAGGTTTCCCACACATCTTTGGAGATTTCGGCTTGCACGTGGAAGTCGGAGCTGTTTGCCGCCGGCGCGTGCAAGTGCAAGTAGAGCGTGACACGGAAGGGCGCTTCCGTCGCGGCCGCGAGCCAGCATGGGAACGAGTTTTCGCTGACGCCCGGCACTAGATTGGACGCGTCGGCGGCGTGAACGCGAATGTGATGCGCGCGAATCGCGATGTGGCCCAGCGTCGCGGGCGTCGATTGTGCAACGCGCAATTTGCATCCCCAATCGAGCGCTTCAATTCTGCCGTCTGCTGCGGCGCGTGCGGCGGAGAAGTTCTTGCAGCCAGTGAGCCGCGCGACCTGAAATCCTGGCGGATGACGAAACAGATCTTCTTTCGGGCCCGCAGCGACGATTTTCCCGTCCGCGAGCACGATCAATTCACCGCAGAAGCGATACGCTTCCTCGAGATTGTGGCTGACGAACAAAGCTGCGCCGCGATAACCCGCCAGAGCTTCGCGCAATTCCCTTTCGATTTCGCCGCGCAAGTGCGCATCGAGAGCGGAAAACGGCTCGTCGAGCAGCAATGCTTGCGGCTCCGGCGCCAGCGCGCGTGCGAGGGCGACGCGCTGCTGCTGGCCGCCGGAGAGCGCAGCGGGGTAGCGCGCTTCGAGGCCTTCGAGATGCACCGCTTCGATTTGGCGCGCAATGCGGCGATCGCTCTCGTCGCGCGGCAGCCCGCGCATTCCGAAGGCGATATTTTCCGCGACGCTGAGATGCGGAAACAGCGCGTAATTCTGGAATAGCAGGCCGACGCGGCGATCGCGGCTGGGGCAATCGACGCCGCTGGCGGAATCGAACAGCACGCGCCCGTCGAGCGAGATGCGGCCGCGATCGGGGCGCTCGAGACCCGCGATGGTGCGCAGTGTCAGGCTTTTGCCGGCTCCGGATGGTCCGAGGATGCCGAGCGGCGCGCCGGATGCGCGGAATGCGACTTCGAGGCGAAAGCCGCCGGGCAATCTCTTCTCGATTTGGACGTCGAGTTCCACTGAATCTCTATTTCTCCGGAATGTGCCGGCGCCGCGCGGCGCGCGCCCACACGCCGAGCGCGATGAGCACGGCAAACGAAACAAACAAAACCACCATCACGGCGCCGAGAGCTTGGCGCATTTGGCCCGCTTCGATATCGAAATAAATCGCGAGCGGCAAAGTCTCTGTGCGGCCGGGGATATCACCGGCGAGCATCACAGTGGTGCCAAATTCGCCGAGCGCGCGAGCGAAGGCCAGCGTCGCGCCGGCGAAAATTCCGGGCGCGGCCAGTGGCAGCGTGATGCGGCGAAAGACGCGCCACTCCGATGCGCCGAGGGTGCGCGCGGCGTCGCCCAGCGCAGGCTCGACCTGTGCGAATGCGCCGCGCGACGTAACGTAAACCAATGGAAACGAAACCACCGCCGCGGCGATTACCGTTGCCGGCCAGGAGAAAACCACGATCGCGCCGAAATGCAGAAGAAGGCGCCCGAGCGGGCCGTTGCGGCCGAACAAAAGCAGAAGGAAAAACCCGACGGCTGTCGGCGGGAGGATCAACGGAAGCAAGCACAGCGCGTCGAGCAGGCCGCCGAATGCGCGGCGTTTTCGATCGCGCCATTGGGCCGCGGCCACACCGAGCACGAGCGCGATCGCCGTCGCCGCGAACGACGTCTTGAGCGAAATCCAGACGGGAGCGAAATCGAAGGACATCGAGAGAGGCGCGTCAGGGAGCGGCCACGCCGAAACCGTAACGCACAAAGACGGCGCGGGCGGCGTCACTTTGCAGGAAGTGCAGATAATTTTCGGCGTCGGCCGCGTGCGCCGAAGATTTCAGCACAGCCGCGGGATAGACGATGTGCGGCGCGATATCGGCCTGCGCTTCGGCAGCGATGCGCACGCGTGACGAAATTTTCGCGTCTGTGGCGTACACGATGCCGGCATCGGCGCTGCCGGTTTCAACGTAGGCCAGCACTTGGCGGACGTCGCTGGCCAAAACTGCCTTGCGGCGCACCGCGTCGTAAATGCCGAGCGCGGTGAGCACCTGCTGCGCGTAGACACCCGCCGGGACGCTGCGAGGATTGCCCAGCGCAATCGTGCCAACATCCGCGCGCAATAGATCCTGAAAACTTCTGATGTTGCCGATGCCTCGATAGCCCTTGGGCACGATGAGCACCAGGCGATTCGTGAGCAGATCGGCGCGCGTGCCCGGCCGCAGCAAATCCTTTGACGCCAGCGCATTCATCTCTTCGGGCGCGGCGGAAATGAAAACGTCCGCGGGCGCGCCTTGCTCGATTTGCGTTTCGAGAGTGCCGGAGCCGCCGAGATTGAGCGAGACGAAAACGTTCGGGTGCTGCTTGTGAAAAAGGTCGTTAACTTCCACGAGGGCGTCTTTCAAGCTGGCGGCGGCGGACACCAACAATTCAACGCGCTGCGGTTGGGGCGGCGCGGCCGACACAGCGGCGGCGACCGCAAGCGCGGCGAGCATCAAGCACGGGAGGATTTTCGATCGTTGCATTGTGTGGGGGCGCGTGGTCATGCGGCCCGCGTCCTAGACGGCGGACGCCGCTTGCTCGAATGCGTGGTAAGAAGAGCGCACCAGTGGGCCGGACTCCACGTGGCGGAAGCCGATTCGCTCGCCAAATTCCTTATACTCGGCGAATTCGTCGGGATGCACGAAGCGGAGCACCGGCAAATGTTCCGGCGTGGGCTGCAAATATTGGCCGAGGGTGAGGATGTCGGTGCCCTGGCGAGCCAGGTCTTCGATCGCGGCGAGCACTTCCTCGCGCCGCTCGCCCAGGCCGAGCATCATGCCGGTCTTGGTCGGCGTGTTCGGCGAAATCTGCTTTACGCGCAGTAACAATTCCAGCGAGCGCTCGTAGAGTGCGCCGCGGCGGACTTGCGAATACAGGCGCGGCACGGTTTCGGTGTTGTGATTCAGGACGTCGGGCCGCGCGTCGAGCACGGTTTCGAGCGCCGGCCACACGCCGCGAAAATCTGGGATTAGCACTTCGACCTTGCAGCCAGCAACGCGCTCGCGAATCGCGCGGATTGTGCCGGCGAAAATCGCGGCGCCGCCATCGGGCTGATCGTCGCGATTCACCGACGTCACCACCGCGTAGCGCAGCCCCATGCGCTCGACGGCGCGGGCCACGCGCTCGGGTTCATCTGCATCCGGCGGGCCGATCGGCTTGCCCGAAGGAACTGCGCAGAATCCGCACGCGCGCGTGCAGATATTGCCGAGGATCATGAATGTGGCCGTGCGATGCTCCCAGCATTCGCCCATGTTCGGGCAGTGGGCGCTTTCGCAGACCGTGTTCAAATCGAGCGTGCGCAAGATGCGCTTCAAATCTTGATAGTTCTCGCCACCGAAAAAACGCACGCGGAGCCACGCCGGACGCGGATGCGCTTCGGGCGCCACCGGGAGTCCCGGCGCCGGCGGGTTAGAGAGAATATGAAAGGGAGAGGCCATCGGCTCAGGTAAGCAAAGCCTATTCTACCCAACGCGCTGAAGGCAAACAACCACCGGGCGCAGGAGGGCTGGCTGGGGGATGAGTGGCGAGAAACCACGGCTTAGGAGGACTATTGATGCAAAATTACCACACCACAAAACCGAAACGCCCACAATCGACTGATTATAAAGGATTAACATTCTGTTTCAATGGCCCAAGAACTGCACTATCATAGTGCGAAGAACTATGCACTGGCAGACCACCATCGGGCAACCGGTCGAGACGCACGGCGTCGGTTTACATACGGCGGTGGCGAGCCGGGTGCGATTTGTTCCGGCGCCGGCGGATACGGGAATCGTTTTTCGGCGCGTGGACCTGGATGGTTTCGAGATCGAGGCGCAGGCGCGCAACGTCGCGCGGGTGAGCTACGCGACCAGCCTGATGAAGAAAGGCGTGCTGCTTTCGACGACGGAGCATGTGCTGGCTGCGCTGTACTCGTGCGGCGTGGACAACGTATACGTGGAAATCGACGCCCTGGAGTTGCCGATTCTGGACGGATCGTCGCAGCCGTTCATCGACATGCTGGAAGAGGCGGGAATCCGCAGCCTGCGCAAACGGCGCCGCTACCTGAAAGTGTTGAAGCCATTCGAGCTGACCGAAGGCACGAAACGCATCGGAATTTATCCGGCGGAACAATTCAGCGTGCACTGCTTGGTGGATTACGCGCATCCGGCCGTGGGCCCGCAGGAGATCGCGCTGAATGTGACGCGCGAATCGTTCAGCGAAATGCTGGCGCCGGCGCGGACCTTCGGTTTTACGCGGGATTTCGATGGGCTGCGGGCGATGGGGTTGATTCGCGGCGGCTCGCTGGAAAATGCCATCGTGCTGGACGACAATTCGATTTTGAATGGGCCTCTGCGTTTTCCGGACGAATTTGTGCGCCACAAAGCGTTGGATTTGATCGGCGATTTGGCGCTGGTCGGAAGACCGTTGCTGGCTCGGGTGGAGGCGCACAAGGCCGGGCACGCCTCGCACACTCAATTGGTGAGCCGCCTTCTGGCCGATTCCACGCTTTGGACGGAGACGACGGATTCGGCGCCGAGCGCGCACGACGCTCTCGGCGAGACTTCGTTCCCGGCCGCGGCTCCGGCGGGCGCGACGTCCTGATCCCAGACGCCGGGTAGCGGAACCCCCCGCAAATTCGCTCCCCCGCAGTGTCCGTTTGGTTAGATTGTCAAATAGTGGGCAAATGGATTGTCAAACGGGCGTTCTCGTCGGAGAATCATCTCCCATGGTTCGATCGGACATCGCGATTGTTGTGCTCGCAGCGGGAAAGGGCACGCGGCTGAAATCCGCGCGCGCCAAGGTACTGCACGAAGTTGGCGGACGCGCGCTTGTGGATCATGTGGTGCGCGCGTGTTTGCCGCTGCGGTCGCGGGTGGTCGTGGTTGTGGTGGGCCATCAGGCGGACGAGGTCAGCGCCGCGGTGGAACCGCTTGGCGCACGCACCGTGCTGCAGGAACCGCAGCGAGGCACGGGTCACGCGCTGCTGGTTGCGCGCAAGGCGATCGCAGGCGCGCGCCACGTTTTGGTGGTGCCGGGCGATGCGCCGCTGCTGCGGCCCGAGACGCTTTCCGCGCTGGTGCGCGCGCACGAGCAGTCCGGCGCGGCGGCGACGATCCTTTCCGCTGAGGTGCCCAATCCTGCGGGCTACGGGCGGATTGTTCGCAACGATGATGGCAGTGTGGCTGCGATCGTGGAGGATTCGGCGGTCAGCGAGGAGCAGCGCGCGATTCATGAAATCAATTCGAGCACGTACTGTTTTGCGCTCGAACCGCTGTGGCCGTGCTTGGCGCAATTGAAGCCGAGCAACGCGCACCGCGAACTTTATCTGACCGACGCGATTGCGCTGCTCCGCGAGCGCGGCCAATCGGTGCAAGCCGTGCTGGCGGCGGACGCGAACCAAATTTTGGGCTGCAACACGCGCGCGGACTTGGCCACGGTGGATGGGATTCTCCGTGCGCGCAAGCGCGACGCGCTGATGGATTCCGGCGTGACGATTCAATTGCCGGAGACGGTGCTGATCGATCCTGAAGTCACGGTGGGCGAAGACACGGTGATCGAGCCGTGCGTGCAACTGCTGGGGCGAACGCGCATCGGCGCCGGATGTGCGATCGGCACGGGAAGCGTGCTGATCGAAGCCGTGCTGGAAGATCGCGTCACGGTGAAACCGCATTCCGTGATTCGTGCGAGCCGGCTAGACCGCGGATCGAGCTGCGGGCCATTCGCGCATCTGCGTGACGGCGCGCACTTGGAAGAAAATGCGCGCGTCGGCAATTTTGTGGAAATCAAAAAGAGCAGGCTGGAGCAGGGCGCGAAGGCCATGCACCTGACGTATTTGGGCGACGCGCGCGTTGGACGCGAAACCAACATCGGCGCCGGCACGATCACGTGCAATTACGACGGCGTGCGCAAGAATCCTACGGTGATTGGGCGGCGCGCGTTCATCGGCAGCGATTCGGCGTTGGTGGCGCCGGTGCGCATCGGGGATGGCGCGTACGTGGCAGCGGGATCCGTGATTACCGAGAATGTGCCGCCGAATGCGCTGGGTGTGGCGCGCGGACGGCAAGTGAATAAGGACGGTTGGGCCACCGCGCGGCGCCGGGAACTGGCCGCCGCGGGTTCGGCGAGCCGCGCGCGTCCGCGAAAGCGCCGCAGGCCGGCGGCGACGAAACGCGCACCACGGCGGGAAGGCGCGAAGAAGCGCGCTGCCAAAAGAAAATCCTCTCCGCGCCGCAAACCCATTCGCAAGCCGGCGCGCAAACCTTCTCGCCGCCGCTGACAGCGACGCGCGCCCGCCACCGCGAGCAGGCGCGAAATTTCTGGTTCGCGCGGCTGTGTTACAATGAACACTCCCGGAGGGCGCGAACAGAATGCAATTCGGCGTCGTAGTGTTCCCTGGATCGAACTGCGATCACGACGCTTGGTACGCCTTCGGCACCGTCCTCGGCCAAAACGTTCGGCTTCTGTGGCATCAATCGGAAGATCTTGAACAGTGTGACGCCGTGATTCTGCCCGGCGGATTTTCCTATGGCGATTATTTGCGCACCGGCGCGATTGCGCGATTTTCGCCGGTGATGCGCGCGGTGGAACGCTTCGCGAAGCGCGGCGGATTGGTGCTGGGGATTTGCAACGGATTTCAGATTTTGTGCGAAGCAGGACTTTTGCCGGGCGCGCTGCTGCGGAATCAGGGACTGCGGTTCGTCTGCAAGCAAGTGCACATCCGCGTGGAGACGGTTGAAACGTCGTTCACCGCCGCGGCCGAACTTGGGCAGGTGCTGCGCGTGCCGATCGCTCATGCTGAAGGCAGCTATTTCTGCGATCCGGAAACGCTGGCGGAACTTGAACGCGACGCGCGGATTGTATTTCGCTACGTGACGCCCGATGGACACATTACCGCGGAAGCGAATCCGAACGGCTCACTCGAAAATATCGCGGGAATTTGCAGCCGCGAGCGCAACGTCATGGGACTGATGCCGCATCCGGAGCGCGCCGCGGAGGGAATTCTGGGCTCGGCGGATGGCGCGGTGGTATTGCGCTCGATGATTGCGTCGCTGGCGCGCGCAGGAGCCGTGATGGCGTAGGCCGGGGCGCGAAACGCGGCCACTGATTTCTGATCAATCCTCAGGACGGAATCTTGGAAGCCAAGCCAAGGTTCCTCGAAAGACCGGAATGCTCGAAACCGAAGTGAGGGTCACAACCAAGATGGCGGCCGAGCATGGTCTTTCGGCCGAAGAATACGCGCGCGTGCTGAAAATTCTGGGGCGCGAACCGAATCTCACCGAACTTGGCGTTTTCAGCGTGATGTGGAGCGAGCATTGCTCCTATAAATCCAGCCGCGCGCATTTGCGCCGCTTGCCGACACGCGCGCCACAGGTGGTGCAAGGGCCGGGGGAAAACGCCGGGGTCGTGGACATCGGCGACGGGCTCGTGGCCACGTTCAAACTGGAATCGCACAATCATCCCAGTTACGTTGAGCCGTTTCAGGGCGCGGCCACCGGCGTGGGCGGAATTCTGCGCGACATTTTCACGATGGGCGCGCGGCCGATCGCGGTGCTGGATTCGCTGCGCTTCGGTCCGATCGCGGCGGAGCCGGGCACGGATGCAGCGGCGGCGGCGCGCAACCGGCGGTTGGTGGATGGCGTGGTGCGTGGTATCGCGTTTTACGGGAATTGCTTTGGGGTGCCGACGGTCGGGGGCGAAGTGGCGTTTGAGGCCGGGTATTCCGGGAATCCGCTGGTGAATGTTCTGGCGCTGGGCATCGCGAAGAAAGAGGATTTGTTTTTCGCGCGCGCAAGCGGCGAAGGCAATCCGGTGATTTATGTTGGCGCGAAGACGGGGCGCGATGGAATTCACGGAGCTTCGCTGCTGGCGTCGGCGGAATTCAACGAAGCGTCCGAAGAAAAACGGCCGAACGTACAGGTGGGCGATCCATTCCTCGAAAAATTGTTGCTTGAGGCGTGTCTCGAGGCCATGCGGACCGGCGCGATTGTCGCGATTCAAGACATGGGCGCGGCCGGCCTGACGAGTTCGTCGTGCGAAATGGCGTCGCGCGGCGCGGTGGGCATCGACATGGACCTTGACCTGGTGCCGCAGCGCGAAACCGGGATGAGCGCGTACGACATGCTGCTGAGCGAATCGCAGGAGCGCATGTTGCTGGTCGCGGAGCGTGGGCGCGAACACGAAGTGCTGGCGGTTTTTGCGAAATGGGGATTGGACGCGGTGGAAATCGGGCGCGTGACCGGCGATGGAATGTTGCGTGTGATGCATCGCGGCCAAATGGTGGCGGAGATTCCAGCGCAGGCGCTGGCGGACGAAGCGCCGGTGTATCAGCGGCCGATGGCGGCTCCGGCGAAGGCGGTCGCGGCGCGCGTCGATGTTCCGCTTGCTGCCGCGGGCGCTGATCTCACGGCGAATTGTCTGCGCGTGCTCGCGTCGCCAGACGTCGCTTCAAAGCGTTGGATCTTTGAGCAGTACGATCACATGGTGCGCACGAACACATTGGTGGCGCCTGGCGCGGGAGACGCGGCGATGTTGCGCGTGAAGCCGACGCGGCGCGCGCTGGCGCTGGCTACGGACGGAAATGGGCGATGGTCGCGCCTGGATCCGCGCATGGGCGCGAAAGCGGCGGTGGCGGAAGCGGCGCGCAACGTAGCTTGCGCGGGCGCGCGGCCATGGGCGGCGACGAATTGCCTGAATTTCGGCAATCCGGAGAAGCCGGAAGTGATGTGGCAATTCAGCGAAACGATCGACGGAATTGCCGAGGCGTGTGTGGCGCTGGAAATTCCGATCACCGGCGGCAATGTGAGCTTCTACAACGATACGTTGGGGCGCTCGATCGATCCGACGCCTGTGCTCGGCGTGCTGGGGGTGCTTGAGGATGCGGCGCACGCGCTGGGCATGGGTTTTCGAGCCGAGGGCGACGCGGTGCTGCTGCTCGATGGGCTGGGAGAAAATGTTGCGACAGCGGCGAGCGATTCAGCGAGCGACGCCGCGAGTTTTTCGTCTTCCGAATACGCGAAGACGATTCATGGGATCGGCGCGGGCTTGCCGCCGGCGGTGGATCTGGCGGCGGAGAAGCGCCTCGTTCGATTGCTGGAAGCCGCAGCGCGCGAACAGGTGATCGCTTCGGCGCATGACGTGAGCGATGGCGGATTGGCGATCACGCTGGCGGAATGCTGCGCGGCGACCGAAAATTTTTCCGTGGAAGCGCGCATCGACGGCGCGGGAGCGGCCGAACATGTGTTGTTCGGCGAACGCGGCGCGCGCGCGGTGGTTTCGTGCGATCCGCGGCGAGTTGCCGAGCTTCGTTCACTTGCCTCACAATATGGAGTGCGCGTGGATGAAATCGGACGCGTCACGCGCGGCGCATTTCACTTGGCGTGCGGAGAAGCGATCGTGGTAAGCGCGCCGATGGAATCCGTCCGTGAGGCGTGGGGCGGAACGATGAAGCGATTGTTTGAAAGCTGAACGATGCCAGCCGCGGAAAACAATTCGATGCCCATTCGTACGATTGAAGTCGAAGACGAACATTTCCGCGATCATTGCGCCGTCTGCGGGGTGTACGGGCATCCCGAGGCGGCCAAGCTGGCGTACCTGATGCTCTACGCGCTGCAGCACCGCGGGCAGGAATCGGCGGGAATCGCGTCGAGCGATGGGCAGCATCTGCACGCACACCGGCAAATGGGATTGGTGCAAGATGTTTTCACGCCGAATGTTTTGGCCGGACTGAAGGGCACGCTGGCGATCGGGCACACACGCTATTCCACCGCGGGCGACACTTCTCTCGCGAACGCGCAGCCCATCGTGATCGATTGCAATAAGGGGCCGCTGGCGATAGGACACAACGGCAATCTGACGAACGCGCTGGAATGCCGCCGGCACCTGGAGCACCGCGGCTCAATCTTTCAAACGACCAGCGACACCGAAGTGATCGTGCACATGATCGCGCGCAGCGCGGCGCGAAACTTGGCCGGCGCTTTGACGGACGCGTTGCTGCAAGTGGAAGGCGCATTCTCGCTGGTGATTCTGACGCGCGACGAAATGTGGGCCGCGCGCGATCCGCGCGGATTTCGGCCGCTGGCGCTGGGCCGCCTGGGCGACGCGTGGCTGGTGGCTTCGGAGACCGCGGCGTTCGATTTGGTCGGCGGAACGTACGTGCGCGACGTTGAGCCCGGCGAAATCGTACGCATTTCGCGCGCGGGGCTTGAATCGATTTCCTTTGGCGCGGAAAAGCCGCATCAATACTGCATTTTTGAGCACGTTTATTTTTCGCGGCCCGATAGCATCGTTTTTGGCCGGCCCGTGTATGGCAGCCGCGAAAGATTGGGGCGCCTGCTGGCGCGCGAACATCCGGCCGATGCCGACATCGTGGTGCCGGTGCCGGATTCGGGCACGCCGGCGGCGATCGGCTACGCGCTGGAATCCGGCGTGCCGTACGGTATGGGATTGATTCGCAACCATTACATCGGGCGGACGTTCATTGAGCCGCAGCAGGAGATTCGCGATTTCGGCGTGAAGCTGAAACTGAATCCCGTGCGCGAATTGTTGCAAGGCAAGCGGGTGGTGCTGGTGGACGATTCGCTGGTGCGCGGCACCACCAGCCGCAAGATCGTGCGCATGGTGCGTGAGGCCGGCGCAACCGAGGTGCACGTGCGGATCAGTTGCCCACCAATCATCTCGCCGTGCTACTACGGCATCGACACGCCGACGCGAGAAGAGCTGATCGCCGCGGGGCCTTCGCGCATTCGGCCGCGCCTGGCGGAATCGGAATTGGCCGATCTAGCGCGCCCGATTTCTTCCGAGCAGCGAACGATCGAAGAGATTCGCCGCTTTCTGGGCGCGGATTCAGTGGGATATCTTTCGCTTGAATCGCTGCGCGTGGCCGTCGAGGACAAAGAAGAAAATTTCTGCACCTCGTGCTATACCGGCAATTATCCAACGGAGTTGGTACAGCTCGAAGTGGAGGTCCAGCGTGAAGGGTGAGCTCGATGCGGCCGGCGCGGCGGAAAACGCGCGGAAAGAAAACCGGCACGTTCAAGCGGACCACAAAATGACCGACGGCAACAAAATGAAGGGAGGCAAAGTCTGGCGAGAGGTCGTTGCGTGGTTTTGGGTGTTGCTGGTTTTTATTTTCATCGAAGGCACATTGGTGCAGGCCCGCGTGATTCCAAGCGGCTCGATGGAAAACACGGTTTTGATCGGAGACCATCTGATCTTGAGCCGCATCGGCTACGACGCGGGCATCCCGTTCACCAGTTGGCAGGTGCCGCTGTGGCGCCAGCCGAAGCGCCAGCAAATCATCGCTTTTCGCTCACCGTTCTTTGAGGACGGCGGATATCCCGATCTGATCAAGCGCACGATTGGATTGCCCGGCGATACCGTCGATATCAAGCACGGCGTGGTTTACATCAACGGGCAGGCGCTGGCCGAGCCGTATCGCCCCGATCCGCCGAATCCTATGGATAACTGGGGTCCGTACAAAGTGCCTTCGGGGGAATATTTTATGTTGGGCGACAATCGCGAGGATTCTTACGATAGCCGCTACTGGGGCTTTGTGCCGCGGCAGAATATCATCGGAACGCCGGTTCTTATATATATGTCCATCGACGCACCGGAAGAAGCCTGGGACCCGGGCCATTTGAGCGAGCGCTTTGAAACGTACCTCAACGCTGTGATTCATCCGAGTGAGATTCGTTGGAGGCGCCTGTTCCACACGTTTTAGAATTTTAGAAGTCGCGACCCATCCCGTTCGGACCATAAGGATTTCTTGCATGCGTTATGCCGATGCAGGTGTGAGCATTTCGGCCGCGGATGAAGCCAAGCGGCGCATCCGGCGATTGGCCTCGCGCACTTCGCGGCGCGGCGTGCTGGGCAACGTGGGCGCGTTCGGCGCCTTGTTCGCGCTGGACACGAAGAAGTGGCGCGAGCCGGTGCTGGTCTCGAGCGCGGACGGCGTGGGAACGAAACTGAAAATCGCCAGCGCCATGGGCGTGCATCAGACGGTTGGCGCGGATTTGGTGTACCACTGCGTGAACGACATTCTGACGCTCGGCGCGCAGCCACTTTTCTTTCTGGATTATCTGGCGCTGGGCCGCATGGACCCGGACGTTGTCGAGCAGGTGCTCGAAGGCGTGAGCCGCGCGTGCCATCGAACGGGTTGCTCACTGGTGGGCGGCGAGACGGCGGAAATGCCGGGAATGTATGCGCCCGGCGAGTACGATTTGGCGGGATTCATTGTCGGCGTGGTGGAGCGCACCCGCTTGCGCCGCGCGCAACCGCCGAAAGCCGGCGATATTCTGTTGGGTTTGCCGTCGAGTGGATTGCATACCAACGGTTATTCCCTGGCGCGGAAACTTATTTTTGAAGTTGCGCACCTGACGCCGGACACGTACGTCGCCGAAGTGAGCAACAAGATCGGCGCGGAGCTACTGACGCCGCATCGCTGCTATTGGCCGATGATGAAGCGCATCGTCGCGCAGGATTGGCTTTCCGGAATGGCGCACATCACCGGCGGCGGAATTCCCGGCAATCTTCCGCGCGTGTTGCCGCGCGGCGTGCAAGCGGTGATTGAGCTGGGCTCCTGGCCCGTGCTGCCGATCTTCAAATATTTGGCGGGGCTCGGCGGGCTGAATCGCGAAGATTTGCTGCAGACGTTCAATTTGGGCTTGGGCATGATCTTGATCGTGCCGCCCAAGCGTTTGAAGAATGTCGAAGCGGAACTGAAACGCCGCCGCGAGGTATTTCACCACATTGGCGTGGTGCGCAGCGGAGACACGCGCAAACCTCAAGTTGTGTTCACCGGGCAACTGCTGATCTAAGCGGGCTGCACTGCAGCGCCATCTAAAAGCGCCGCGGCGTTGCGCGAGCGTTGTGCTAACGTTATCCGGTTATGATCAAGCGCATTGGAGTTTTGTTGTCGGGCCGCGGTTCGAATTTTGAAGCCCTGGCCGAAAGCGTCGCCGCGGGGCGCATTCCGGACGCCGAAATCTCGATTGTCATCAGCAATCGCGAAGGCGCCGCGGGAGTGGCGCGGGCGCAGGCGCGCGGTATTCCGGTACGCGTGATTCCGTCGAAGGGCCTGGAGCGCGAGGCCTACGACCGCATGGTGATTGCCGCGCTGGACGACGCGCGCGCGAATCTGGTTTGCCTCGCCGGATATATGCGGCTGCTTTCGCCGTATTTTGTTGCCGCGTTTCCCAATCGCATTCTGAATATTCATCCCTCGTTGCTGCCGGCGTTTCCGGGACTCGAGGCGCAGCGCCAGGCGTTGGAATACGGCGTGAAGTTTTCCGGATGCACGGTGCATTTCGTGGATGAAAATCTGGACGCGGGGCCGATCGTCGCGCAAGCCGTGGTGGCGGTGCGCGATGACGACACTCCCGACACGCTTTCCGAGCGTATCCTGGCTGAGGAGCACCGGATCTATACCGAAGCCGTGCGCTTGGTGCTATCGGGGAGCTATCGCGTGGACGGGCGGCGCGTAATTGCGTCCGGCGCGGCGGAAGCGCCGCAGGGGAAATCATGACGTCCGCGAAGAAATTTCTACCAGTCGAAGAACAACTCGCGCGCTTGCGCCGCGGCGCCGCGGAAATCATCCGCGAAGAAGAGCTGCGGGAGAAACTCGAGCACTCGGCGAAAGCCGGGCGGCCGCTGCGCGTCAAGCTGGGCGTCGATCCCACGGCGCCGGACCTGCATTTGGGCCATACGGTCGTGCTGCGAAAGCTGCGGCATTTCCAAGAGCTTGGCCACACGGCGATTTTCTTGATCGGCGATTTCAGCGCGATGATCGGCGATCCCACCGGCCAATCGGAGACGCGGCCGCCGCTAACGCGCGAGCAGGTGGACGCCAACGCGAAAACGTATCTTACGCAAGTGGCGAAAATTCTCGATCCCAAGAAAACCGAGGTTCGCTACAACAGCGAATGGCTGGGGAAAATGAGCGGCGAGGATTTGATTCGCCTGTGCGCGCGTTATCGCCTGGCGCGAATGCTTGAGCGCGAAGATTTTCGCAACCGACTGGAACAAAATCTGCCGATTTCGGTGCACGAGCTGCTCTATCCGCTGCTCACGGCTTACGATTCCGTGGCGCTGCAATCGGACGTGGAGCTTGGCGCGACGGAGCAAAAATTCAATTTGCTCGTTCACCGGGAGATTCAGCGCGAATACGGGCAGCCATCGCAAGTCGTGATGACCATGCCGATTCTGGTGGGGCTCGATGGCCAGCGAAAAATGTCCAAGAGTCTGGGGAACTACGTGGGCATCACGGAAGCTCCGGGCGCAATGTTCGGCAAGCTGATGTCGATTTCCGATGTGCTGATGTGGTCCTACTTTGAATTGCTGAGCGACCGGCCCGCGCCGGAATTGGCCGCTCTGCGCGCACGCGTGGATTCGGGCGCGCTGCATCCGATGGATGCGAAGATGGGATTGGCGCAGCAGATCGTGGCGGATTATCACGGCGCCGAGGCCGCGAAAGACGCCGCGGATGAATTCCAACGCGTGTTCCGCGATCGCCAAGCGCCGGCTGAGGCGCCGGTGCGCAAGATCCGCGTGGGTCCGCCGCAACGATTGGCGGTGCTGCTGGTGCAGTTGGAGTTGGCGACGTCGCGCAGCGAAGCGGAACGATTGATCAAGCAGGGCGGCGTGGAAGTGGACGGAGTGCGCGTGAGCGACATCAAGAAAGAGTTGGACGTCTCGAAGCCGGGCAGTTTTCTTTTGCGTGCCGGGAAGAAAAAGTTTCTCCGCGTGGTCGTCGAATAGCGGATCGCGGAATCGCGCGCTACTCGCGCGCGGGATACAGCCAGGCATAGAGCAGCATGCCGAGCAGCACGACCAGCACGCCGATGACGCTGCCCTCCGGCCCGATCGTTCCGCCCGTGAGCCAGTTCGGGCCGTGGAATGTTGAGCGAAGCAGGGTTCCCGGCGCTACTGTTCCACTGTCCGGCGAAGAGAAAATGAACGTCTCGCCGTAATCCCACGCAGCGTGCAGGCCGACGGCGAACCACAAGCTGCCCGTACGGCGCAGCGTCAAGCAAAAGAACATGGAGATCAGGAAAATCTGCGGAATACCCATCCACCCCTCTCCATGATTGTTTAGATGCGTGGCGGCGAATAGCGCGGAGGTCAGCGACGCGGCCGACCAAAAGCCGACGCCATCGGCGAGCGTCGCGAGCACGTAGCCGCGCCAGAAAAATTCCTCCCACAACCCGACCGAAAGAAACACCACGGCCCACAGCAACGTCTGCAAGATCAGCCCGCGGCCATGCAGCGCAATGCCATTGAAAGAGACTCCGCCCGCAACGGCGATGGCTAGGATTGCGACGGCGATCATTACGAGTCCCCAAACGACACCGCGCCAGAATTGCCCCCCGAACGCCGACTGTAGTGGCAAGCCGTAGGAGACAAACGGCCGCTGCTCGATGTGCGACATCATCAGCGCCGCCGCGAGCGTGGCCAGAAGCAATGGAATCTCTTGCGTGAGTATGATCCCGGGCGTCACGACGCCCCCCGTCGGCAGCTTGGCGCCCGCGCGCAGCAGGACGCCGATCATCATGGCTGAAAGCGCCGTGACGATCGCAACGAAGATCGCGATCCGCCAGCCGGAGCGCAATCCATCCGCGCGCAGAAAGATTCCTTTCCAGCGTGGCGGCGGGGGTGGGGGCGCGATGGGCGCTATCGGCTCGGTGGGCGCCGTAGGTTCAGTGGACATTCATTCCTCCCGAATTACTTGGAGCGCTCTCATCAAGATCTTCTGGGTTTCTCTTTGTGCCCTACATTTTCTGCGCTCGTCACTGAAATGCAACGAAAAAACGGGGCGCCATGTTCCCCGCAATCGTACGGATTTCGCGCGGTGTGACGCTGCGCGAGATGACGGATATAATCAAGGGTCATCGGGACCGTCGCGCGTGCTCGCCCCGAGGATCGGAATCCCATGAAAATATCGAGCGTTCGTTCCTTTCTGCTCTCGTATCGCATGCCGCAGCCCGTCCGGCTTCCTTTCTACGGCGGCGAGCGGACCATCCTGAAGCGCGATGCGATGCTGATTCGCGTGGACGCTGGCCGGGACGGCGTCGGCTACGCGCCGGGTCCCGCGAGCGAGAAAGCGCACCGCGCCATTCAAACCACCATCGCACCGTTTCTGGAGGGGCGAGAAATCACAGATTTAGACGCGCTGCACGCGGAGTTCGTGGCGGGTCCGGGCCGAAATCTGGAGTTGGCCAAGGTGATCTGCGCCGTGGAGATCGCGCTTTACGATCTGCTGGCGCGCGCGAAAGGCGTGCCGCTTTCCGAAATGATCGGCGGACGCGTGCGCGATCGCATTCGTCTTTACGGCAGCGCCGGAATGTATATGCCGCCGGAAGAATACGCGGAGGAAGCTGCCGCGGTGCAGGCGATGGGCTTTCGCGGATACAAGATGCGGCCGGCGCTCGGCCCGGAAAGGGATTTGGAAACGGTGCAGCGCATGCGCCGCGCCACAGGCCCGAAATTCGAGCTGATGGTGGATGCGCACGCGTGGTGGCGCATGGGCGACCTGAGCTACGACTACGCGACGATCGAGCGCCTCGCTCGAGAGATAGCCAAAGAAAGAGCCGCGTGGCTCGAGGAGCCGCTGCCGCCCGACGATCACGCCGCTTACAAGAAGCTGCGGCAAACTGGAACTTTGCCGCTGGCGAGCGGCGAGCATGAACCGAACGAAGAGCGATTCTTAGATTTGATCCACTCGCACAGCGTCGATTATGTGCAGATGGACGTCTGCTGCCAGGGTGGATTCGCAATGGCGCGGCGCATTTTTGCGGCGATCGCCGCCGAAAAGTTGAAGTTTGCATTTCATAGCTGGGGCACGGCGCTCGAAGTGCTGGCCGCGGCGCATCTGGGGATTTGCTGGCCGGAAGATGTTGTCGAGTGGCTGGAATATCCCTGCTATTCGACCGCCACTCGCGCGGGCATGTATCCATTTCCGTTAGCGGAGGAAATTCTGAAGCAGCCGCTGGAAATTGTCGGCGGAGATTTGATTGTGCCGCACGGGCCAGGGCTGGGAATCGAAATCGACGAGAGCGTGATCGAGCGCTATCCGTGGATTCCCGGACCGTGGTCGTATTTCAAAATTGACTCGCCGCCGGAAATGCTCGCCGTCACTTCCGATCACAGCGTGCAATGGGATGGAAAGGACGGACGCTAGGTTTCTTGCGAGCGTTGCTCGGCTAGATCTTTTAACCGCGCGAGATATTCGCGATTCCGGCGCGAGACGGCGTGGCGAGTGAGCAGCCAATTCGCTGCGCGGGCCACAATTCCCGTTACGTAATACTCGCTGCGCATCCTCAGAAGCGTTCCGGGCGCGCCGTCGATTTCGGCCGGCTCGAAATCCCAGCGCTCGATGCCGCGCAGGCCGGTGCGATCCTCAAAGCGCCACTCGAGCGCTTCTCCCCAGCGGCATTCCGTGACGATCACGGTATGCCCAACCTCGCGGTCAGCGATTCGGCCGGAAATGCGCACCTTCTGCGCGACGCCAAATTCTGACGCCCCGCCCGAAACTTCAAATTGCGTCTGCGCTTCCGGTCCATACCAATAGCCCATTCGCTGCGGCACGAAAAAGCCGAAAAGATGCCGGGGCGTGACGCCGATGTGCGTTTGCGTTTTGATGCGCGTCATTGTTAGGGAGCGTGCATTTCGCGCGCGCTGGCGCGGTGAACAGAAAGGTCGATCATTTCACAAATTCGGGCGATTTGCCTTCGGACCACGGATCGTAGCTGCGTGCAAAACGGATCCGCTCGTCGACGGGAGGATGATCGTCGAACCAGATTTTGTCGATCCATTCCGGTTGCGGCTCCTCCAGATTCACTTCGCCCAAAATTTCGAAGGCGCGCGCGGCGGCGCTCGGTGCATCCGGCACGACGCCGTGGATCAGCTCAAGTCCGAATTGATCGGCCTGATGCTCGAAGTGGCGGCTGACGGCATTGTCGATCGGCGTGAATAGAAAACCCAAAACAGAAAGAAGCAACAGCAGGATCGGCAGCGACGCCCAATCGTCGGGCCCACGAATGGACCAGCGAGTGCCGCGCCATCCAAGCAGCGCGCTCAGGCCGCGATCGCCGAGGAAGAAAAAGAACAGCAGCACGCCGGCCAGGAATACGATCTCTTTGGGAATGTGATGGAGGACGTAGTGGCCTGATTCGTGGCCGACGACGAAAAGGATTTCCGGCGGCGTCATGCGCGCGATCGTCGTGTCCCACACGACCACGCGCTTGGAGGCGCCGATCCCGGAGACGTACGCATTGACGGATTGCACCTTCGTGCTCGCCGTCATTTCGTAGATGCGGCTTTGCGGAATGTCCAGGCCGGCATGATGCACGAGTTGCTCGACGTCGGCGGCCAGCGCCGGCTGCGTTTGCGCGAGCGGCTTGAATTGGAAGAACAGCGGCTCCAGCACGAACGGGCTGATGAATAGGAGGAAAATCAGAATCGGAATCGACGCCAGCCAGAAAAAGAACCACCAACGCTTTGGGCTCCAGCGAAGAATGGCGTACAGAATCCACACCAGAAAAATCCCCAGAATCATCCCCAGCCCTTCGCCCTTCAGCCAATCGAGAAGCCAGGAACCCCAACTTTGAATCGATTGATGAAATTCCAGATCCAAACGTTGTTGCCAGATGGAAATGGGCAGACTGACGATGTCGATCGAGAGCAGCAGCAAAGGCGCGTAGAGAACCGCTTGCAGAAATCGTCGAGATGTGGCGCGCTCGGCCCAATCGCGGTAGCGCGGCGCCACGCGGAATTCCAGGATTAGAATCAGAATGAGCAGGCCGTAAAAGAAATCCGCGAAGTACACGTGATGCTGTGCGCGGCTGTAGGCGATCGCTTCGGCTGCGGTCGCGGACGGCGGTTGATAGGATTCGGGGGCTGCGCTCGGCGATGGGGTCGCGGTGGAAGATGCCGGCGAAGATGTGGCTTGGCCGGCAGAAGCTTGCGCGCGGGCGGCGACGCCGTGCAGCAATAGCAACGCAATGACGAGCAGCCCCGCCGCGATCCAAGTTATTGATCGTTGTAGAAAACGTTGCGAACTACGGAGTGGACAATTCATGGCCACGCGGGCGAAGTATGTCCGATTCCCCGCGGGAGTTGCAAGCGAACGTGGAAACTCCGGCCAGCTGAAGGCGCGTGCGGCGCGCCGAGTGCTGTGTGCTTTAAGCTTCCTGGCCGGCGCCGGGCCCGGCGAATGCGCCGCGCAGGCCGGCTTCAAGTCCCGTGGCCAGGGCTCGGCGCGCGCGCCAGATACGCGCTTTCAGAGCATTTGGAGAAACGCCGAGGGCCTTGGCGGTCTCTTCCGTGCTCAACTCTTCGATCTCGCGCAGCCGGAACGATGAACTTAGCGCCGGAGAAAGTTTCTCGAGATTTTCATTCACGCGATCGGCCAATTCCACTCCGGCATAGACCTGCTCGGGGTTGGGGCCAGGATCGGCGAAACGCTCGGCGGGCGGTTGTTCTTCGCCGAGGGGCGATTCGTCCAGCGAAACGGCGGGGCGAGCTTTCAAGCTGCGTAGCCGCATGCGCGCGGAGTTGATCACGATGCGCGTAAGCCAGGTGGAGAATTTCGCGCGGCCTTCAAAGCGCGGCAAATTTCGATAGGCCGCCAGCAAGCCCTCTTGCAGCGCATCTTCGGCGTCTTCGCGATTGCCCAGAACGCGCAGCGCGATCTGATATAGGGCGCGAGTGTTGCGGGCAAAGAGCTTCTCCAGCGCCTCGGCATCGCCGGCGATCGCTTTGCGCACCAACGGTGCTTCTGGATCGGGCTTGCCCTGCTCGCCGTTAGCGGACATGGTTTCCGTCTCCTGTCTTTCCATAACTCCATAGACGTATGAGCGGCGCGGATATTTCCCTGTTTTTTCAGATTCCGCGGCTCGTTATTGGATGGCGGGCGGGGGCGAAAGGTCGCCGCTGCCCCGGCTTTTTCTGCTCGATCTATGAGGAATGGACAGCCTGCGCAATCAGTTTGGCGGAGGAATCGATGCCCAAAGTGCTGTTTACGCAGAGATGGTAGAGTCCGCGATCCGACCAATCGACGCCGTAGTAATGCTGCGTGTAGTGGGTGCGCCCGGAATCGATGCGGTATAGCAGCGCTTGCAAATCGCGTTCCTGCGGATGGCGAATCTTCATGCGCGCAACTTTTTCCGCAAGCGGCGCGTACACCAGCACGTGAAACACATGCGGATGGCGGCGTAGCACGCACTGTGAACTGCGCCCGATGATGATGCACTTGCCTTCCTTCGCCGCTCCTTCGATCACGCTGGCGGTAAATTCGCGCACCCTATCGCGATCCACTTCGGATTCGGCGCCTCCGCCCTGGTAAGCGTCAAAGCGGAAGCTTCGCAGCACTCGCTCCCACCACGCGCTGGTGTGCTCGTCAGACTGTTCGGCCCAGGAGGGATCCACCTTGCCCATCGCGGCAACTCGCATGATGATTTGTTTGTCCACGCACTCCCAGCCCAGCAGTTCCGCCACTTTGCGTCCAATGTCGGCGCCGCCACTGCCATATTCCCGCGCAATGGTTATGACGTTAAACATATTCGTATCCTCTCAAGCTCGAAACATTGCATCTAGTGCATGGCCGATGAGACGGGCTTACTTGGCCGCATTTTCTTCATCAAGAACATGAACGGCACGATGGCCAACGACACCCCGCCCAGAACCCGGAAATCGTCTACGTAAGCCAGCATGGCCGCTTGCCGCTGGATCAATCCGTACAGAATTGCCTTAGCCTGCTCCGCAGCTTGCGCCACACTCGATCCGTGCGCAATCAGGTTTTGCGCCGTGCCGGCCAGCATCGCCCGGTAGTTGTCTGAAAGCGGCGTGGCGTGGCCCACCAGAAAATTTTGGTGCACTTGCGAACCGCGCTCGATCTGCGTGGTCACCATGGAGATGCCGACGCTTCCGCCGATGTTTCGCGCAAGATTTATGATACCGGTCGCGTTGCTGGTCTTTTCCTTGGAGATGAAATAAAACGCCATGACGTTGATGGGCACGAACAAGAAAGCCATACCGCAGCTTTGGTAGATGCGCGCCATCATCGCAGTGTGGAAATCGAGGTCGAGATCGAAGTGCGACATGTAAAGCAGGGAAAGCGCCAGCACCGCCGCGCCGAACGTAACCAGCCAGCGCGCTTCAATTTTTCCGAGCAGCCAGCCGACAATCGGCAGAATCGCGATGAGCACGAACGCGCCCGGCGAAAGCACCATCCCGCTGGCTAAGGCGGTGTAGCCGAGCAGCGTCTGCAACATTTCCGGCAGAAGCACGGTGGTGCCGTAAAGCACCAGGCCCAGCACGAACATCGTCATCGTAGCCAGTGCGAAATTTCGCTCGCGCAACAGCCCGAAATCCACGATCGGGGCTTTTGAGCGCAGCTCCCATATCACCACGGCAATCAAGCACACCGCCGTGATCACTGCGCACGCCACGATGAAGTGCGAGCTGAACCAATCGTCGCGCTGGCCCTTGTCCAGCATGATCTGCAGCGCGCCCAGGCCCACGCCCAGCAAGCCGATGCCGATGTAATCGATCTTCAACGTGCGCAGATTCTCTCGCTTCAGATACGGCGGATCGGCGATCAGCAATTGCGTCATCAACAGTGAAATCACGCCGATGGGAATGTTGATGAAAAAAATCCAGCGCCAAGTGAAATTGTCCGTGATCCATCCGCCTAGCGTGGGGCCAACGGCCGGAGCGAAAACCACTCCCATCGCGTACACGGCCATCGCCGCGCCTTGTTTGGCCCGTGGAAAACTTTCCACCAGGATCGCCTGCGACACCGGTTGCAGCGCGCCGCCGCCCGCGCCCTGCAGCACTCGGAAAGTGACCAACAACGGCAGCGTCGGCGCCAGACCGCACATGAATGAGCTGATCGTGAACAGCGCCACGCAAAACATGTAAAAATTTTTCCGGCCGAAGACTCGCGAGAACCATCCCGAAAGCGGCAGCACGATGGCGTTGGACACCAGGTAGCTCGTTAGCACCCAGGTGCTTTCGTCCACGCTGGCCGAAAGGCTGCCGGCGATGTGCGGAAGCGCGATGTTGGCCACGCTGGTGTCCAGCACTTCCATAAACGTGGCCAGCATCACCGTCACGGCGATCACCCAGGGGTTGATCTCGCCGTCACGCTGCGCGAATGAAGGTAGATCGTTCATCGTTTCTTGAAGTCTGCGACGGCGGGAGTGCCGGACCTAGCGAGTCAGAATCGTGACGTCAACATTCATTCCCGGCCGGAGGATCGCCTTTTCCGGAGGAATGGGATCGAGCAGAATCTTCACGGGAATGCGTTGCACCACCTTGACGAAATTGCCCGTGGCGTTCTCGGGCGGCAGAAGCGATAGACGCGCGCCGGTGGCGCCGGCGATCGAATCCACGTGCCCTGTGAACGTTTCGCCGTACATGTCCACGTGAATTTCGGCTTTCTGGCCGGGGCGAACGTCGGCAAGTTGCGTTTCCTTGTAATCGGCCGTCACCCAGACGTCGTTCAGCGGCACGATCACCAGCAAGCCTTGGCCCGGCTCAACGATCTCGCCGGGTTCCACGGCTTTGTGCGTCACCACGCCATCCACGGGCGCCACGATTTCCGTGTAGCTCAGTTCGAGTTCCGCGGCGTCCAGATTGGCTTGCGCTTCGGCGACGCGCGCGCGAGCCGCCGCGGCATCCGACGTGCGGACCGCCACCAACTTCGAACCCGCGCGGGCTTCAGCCAGGTGCGCGTTGGCGGCGTGCAGATTGGCGTCGGCGATTTGCTCGTTCTTTTCGGCTTGCGCCAGTTTTTCTTTGTCGGCCTGTAACTGGCCCGCGGCCACGCTCGCCGCTTCCACGTAGCCGTCGTAATTCTGCTGCGAAATTTCGGCTTTGTCCGCCAGCGGTTTCATGCGCGTCAGATCGGCCTGCGCTTTGTCGTAGGCCGCTTGGCTTTTCGCGACGTTGGCCTGCGCGTAAGCCACATCCGAAGAGGTGGCTTCTTGATAGGCCGCTTCCGATCCCGCGGCGTTGGCTTGCGCGGCGCTGACGTCGCTGTTCGTTGTCGCCAGCGTCAGCGGCACTTCGGTCGAAGCGCCCGATGATTGGCTTTCGGCCAGCGTCAATGCCGCGCGCGCTTGGTCCACCTTGGCTTGGCTGTCGCGCGGATCGATGCGCACCAGAACCTGCCCCGCCTTCACTTCCTGATTGTCCAGCACCAGCACTGCGGAAACGTTGCCGTAAATCTTTGAGGCGATCGGCGTAACGTGGGCATCCACTTCAGCGTCGTCGGTCGAAACGCGATTGCGATAGTGAAAATAAAGCGCCAGCACGACCACTAATGTGGCTAGCCCGGCCACGATTAGAATCCGTTTGCGCTGCGGCGTCAGCGCGGATGGCGGCGCAGCGGGCTCCACTGGTGCGCCGGAGCCGGCCAGTCCGGCGGCGGCCGGTTTCGATTCGAGTTCCAGCGTTTCCGTGTTCCTTGCGTCTTTTTCACTTGGCATAGAGCGACTCCATTTGTCCGGTTGCGCGAGCCAGGTCCGCGCGCGCTTGGCTGTAGCTGTAAAGCGCGGCGATCTGATTGTCGTTGGCCCGCGCTAGGGCGTCCTGTGCCTGAATCACCTCGATGTTGTTGGCCACGCCCGCCGAGAAGCGGTCGCGCGCCTGCTGCACTTCTTCCTGGGCCAGCGAGACGCCCTGATTCGCAACGTTCACTTCGTTCAGCGCCGAGGCCAGCTCAGCCGCGGCGGTTTTCACGTCCACCGCGATTTGGTTCTTGATGTCTTGACGTTGCTGCTCGATTTTTTTCATTTCCAGATCATTGATGGTGTTTTCGGCGCGAATCTGGCCGCCGGTGAATAGCGGCACGTCGAAAATGGCCGAGTAGTTGTACGCTGGAATTCCCGTGGTGATCGAAAGTCCCTCATAGTCCCAGTTTCCGGCGATGCGCAGCGAAGGCCATCGCGATTCGCTCGATGCGCGCTTCACATCGGCCGCGGCGCGCGCGCGCGCGTCCAGCGCACGCATCTCGGGCCGCGCCGCGTACGCCGCTTCCAGGCTTTCATCGATATTGATATCGGTGGCAGCCGCGGGCGTCTCAAAGAAACTCTGCGCGTCGTCGAGTTCGATCGCCTGGTTCGGATCCACGTTCAGCAATTGTGCCAGGCCGTAGAGCGACGTTTGCTGCGTGGTTTGCGCGACGAGCAGCACCTGCGTTTCGTTTTGCAGCTCGACGTTGGAGCGTAGCGTATCGATTCCTGTTCCCGCGCCGTGCTGCTGCAAATCGTTTGCCTGGTCGAAAAGCGCCTGCGCCAAGTCGACGCGCGATTTCGCGGCGCGCACGTCCGCCGTGGCCCGCAGGCAGCCCAAATATTGCGAGACGACCAGTAGCGTTATCTGCTCGCGTATCGATTGGCGGTCCGCGTCGCTGGCGTGAACGTTTTCACCCGCGGCTTGCCAGCGCCGCCACAAAGAAAGGTCCAGTACCGACATCGAAAACTGGGGTCCTGCGGCGAACGATTGAAACGGACCGGCATGCTCGGGTATGCCGGGAAATTTTTCGCCCAAGAGCGCTTCGATATTTTCGCGAATCGCCGTGTCGGTCACTTCAAGTTTCGCCTGCGGCAGGAGCGCGGCGCGCGCCACGTTCTTGTTCTGAACGCTCTCCGCCAAATTGATCGCGGCGATTTGCACCTGCGGATTTTCTCGCAGGGCCAGTTCGACGGCCGCGCGCAGCGTCAGATGCAGCGCGCTTGGTTGTGTGCCGGGTTGCGCCGTCGATTGCGCGTCCGATTGTGAAGCAGCAGCGTCTTGTGCGCGCGCCATTCCTGCCAGGCTCGCGAACATCAAACAGAACACCAGAGACGCGACGCCTGCGGCGAAAACGGCGCGCAATTTCACCACGCGCCTCGATAATTTTGCGGCGTGCGTGCCGACTTTCTCGTGGCGCAACTTACTCCAACGATTTAGACTAGCCTGACTCGACATTCCGATTAGATTCCCGCCGGGCTGATTCGGATGCGGGGATGTTGTGAAACGTAAAGAATAGCACCCGGTTCGCCACGCCTCAACTCTTCGGCAGATTTTCCGGATTGCGCACGATGATCAACAGCTTTTCGATTTCATCGCGATACGGCGCCAGAAAGATTCGGTTGGCCGCGTCGGCTTCCGCAATGCGCCGCGCGAGCGGTGTTTGGGGCGGCGCGGCAGCTTGCTGCGATTGTTTCCCCGAGGTTTTCAGTTGCGGGTCGGGCACCACAGCTTCCACGGCGAGAGCGATGCCAATGTATGTGGCGGGATCGATGTGTTGTTCGTCCGCGACGATCTGATCCATCTCCGTGCCGATTTGCGATGCGCGTTCCAGCGTGCGCGCATCGGATGAACTCGGCACGTGTCCGGCGGCCGCAGCGGTCATGATCTCGTGCGCTTCGGCGAGTGTGGCCATATCTTCCGCTGTCGGGCTTTGCACGCGAGCGGCCGCGGCCCGCATCACACCCAAGTACAGCTCAACGTCGCTCGCGGTGAGCGGATCGAGCTTCTGTTCGGTGAGCGGCGGAATGCCGGTGGCATTCGGCAGGGTTGGCCCGGCGGTTTGCGCTATCGGCGGCGGGTGATTTCGATTGCACGCAGTCGCGTCACACATCGCCAGCAGGGCCAGTAGTGCGAGAAGTTGGCCTAGCTTAGCGCTCGGCGGCGAAGTAAACACTTTCATTGAATGAATTTTTCCCACAGCGCACGAAAATCATAGGCGCGCCGCGGCGAATGCGTCAATCGAAGCTGCGCGCGGTGTCGCAGCTGTGGAAATTGTAAATTATTCGTTGACAGCCTGTCGCCGCAACCGCATAATTATGCATGTAGTTGCATAATTCTTGGCCGGATGGCTGTGGAGTCCACGTCGACTATGCCTGCAGGGATACATAAACGCTTTCGGCAGGGACAGATACTGAAGCTCGTCTCGAACGCGCCGATCTCCAGCCAGCACGAGCTGCGCCGCCGCCTCGCGCACGTCAAGGTGCGCGTCACGCAAGCGACGCTTTCGCGCGACATGGCCGAACTCCGGTTGGTGAAAACCACCTCGGGTTATAAGCCTCTGACGGCTGGCGGCAGTGAAGCTTCGCCGCTGCCGCCGCTCGAGCGCGCGCTTCGCGAATTTTTGCTCGACCTGCGCCCATCGGAAAATCTGTTGGTGTTGAAGACGCCGCCTTCCGGCGCGCAGCCCCTGGCCGCCGCTCTGGACGCCGCGCGAATGAAAGAAGTTGCCGGAACGATCGCCGGCGACGATACAGTGCTGGTGATCGCCGCATCGCGGCAGGCGCGTCTCACCGTGCAGAAGCGTATGGAGGAGATGATCCGGTGACGGAACCCGCCAGGGTCGCCGTCGTCGGAGCAACGGGCTACGCAGGTTTTGAGCTGGCTCGGCTCCTTCTTCGGCACCCACAAATCCCGGCGCCCACTTTTTATCTCCGCGAGAGTACCGCCGCGGGTGTGCGCTGCATTTCGGAGTTGTATCCGCAATTGCGCGGCGTGGCCGAAGCTCCTTGCCGCGCGCTTTCGGTGGAAGCCATCGTCTCAAGCGGGGCGTCTGTGGCGTTTCTATCCACGCCGCACGAATTCTCGGTCGAGGTTGCGCCGGCGCTCCTAGAAGCCGGCCTGCGCGTCGTGGATCTTTCCGGAGCGTTCCGCTTCCGCAATCCGCAGACGTTCGCGCACTGGTACAAATTGCCGGAGCCATCGCGCCGCTGGACCGAGCAAGCCGTTTACGGTTTGCCCGAGCTCTATGCCGATAAATTGCCGAAAGCGCAGTTGGTCGCGAATCCCGGTTGCTATCCCACGTCGGTGATTTTGGGCCTGAAGCCGCTGGTCGAATCCGGATGGATCGCCGAAGGACGCGGCGTGGTTTGCGATTGCAAATCCGGCGCCACCGGCGCGGGCAAAGAACCGAAGCGCGAAATGCAATTCGCAGAAGTCGACGAAAATTTCCGCGCCTACGGTTTGTTCTCACACCGGCACACGCCGGAAGTGACGGATCACACAGGTCTCGATCCGCAGGAAGTGATTTTTTCAACGCACTTGCTGCCGCTGGTGCGCGGAATTCTTTCGACGATTTATGTGTGGCTCGATAAACCGAAGACCAACGACGAAATCGAAGGCCTCTTCCGCAAATTCTATGCGGGCCGGCCGATGGTTCGGATTTGGCCGGCTGGCAAATTGCCGGAGTTGGCGCACGTGGCGCACACGAATTTTTGCGATATCGGATTTGCGCTCGATCCAGCGGGCGAAAGGCTGGCTGTCGTTTCGTGTCTGGACAATTTGGGCAAGGGAGCCGCGGGCCAGGCGGTGCAGAACCTCAACATCATGCTGGGGATCGAGGAGGCTACGGGACTCCGATGAGAATGGTCGTCAAATTCGCCGGCGCTCTGCTGGATGACATGAATACGGTCGAGCTACTGGCTCGGCAAGTGGCACAACTTTCGCAGCAAGGGCACGAGATCCTCGTGATCCATGGCGGCGGAAAAATTTTCACCGCGACGCTGCAGCGCATGGGCATTGAAAGCCGCTTCATCAATGGGCTGCGCGTCACCGATCGCGAAACGCGTGACGCCGCCGTCATGGTATTCGCCGGTTTGCTGAATAAGCGCCTCTCGGGCGCCATCTCCGCCGCGGGCCAGCCGGCGATCGGAATCTGCGCTTCCGATTCCGCTTGTTTCCTCGCGGAGCCGATGATGCACGACGAGGTCTCGGGCGGCTTGGGCTTCGTCGGCTACGTGACCGGCGTGAACCTGGAATTTTTGGAGTCGCTCTGGAAGTCCGGTCTCGTGCCTGTCGCGCCGCCGCTCGGTCTGGGACCGGACGGCGAGCTGTACAACATCAACGCCGATCACATGGCCGCGGCCTGCGCCGAATACATCCACGCCGACCGATTGATTTATCTCACCGATGTCGCCGGCGTGCTCGACGGTCCGAAGGTCGTTAAAGTGCTTTCCTGCGAGGACGCTGAAGAGTTGATCCGCCATCAAAAAGTTTCCGGCGGAATGGTATTGAAGCTCGAAGCCTGCAAGCGCGCGCTCTCCGGCGGCGTGGGTCAAGTGCGCATCGTCGGCGGAACGCTCGAGCGCGGGCTGCTCTCCGCGGCCAATGGCGAGAAGGGACCGGGCACGCGAGTGCTGCCCACGTTTCCGGCCACCGCGGCGGCGGTGATGCATTGAAACCGAAACCGAAACACGCGCAGCGGAAGAAGAAATCGCCGGCGGCCGCCCCGTCTTCCGCGTCGATGGCCCAGGCGGTTCGCGATGAAGCTCGCCATCTGATGAATACTTATAAGCGCCCGCCGCAGATCTTCGTGCGCGGACGCGGCTGCTATCTCTACGATCAGAAAGGCCGCGCGCATCTGGATTTTCTCGGCGGCATCGCCGTCAATGCGCTGGGCTACGCGCATCCGCGCATCGTTCGCATGATTCGGCGTGAATCGGCGCGCGCGATTCACGTCTCAAATTTGTTTCACAATCCGTATCAAGGTCCGCTGGCGCGCAAGCTCGCGGAATGGTCCGGAATGGACCGCGCGTTTTTCACCAACAGCGGCACCGAAGCCGTCGAAGGCGCATTGAAACTGGCGCGCCTGGCTGCGCACACAAAATTCGGCGGAAGCAAGACGCGTTTTCTGGCGCTCGAAAATGCCTTTCATGGCCGCACTTTCGGCGCGCTTTCGATCACCTACGGCGCGAAGTATCGCGATCCGTTCGCTCCGCTGCTGCCCGGCGCGGAATTTGTGCGCTTCAATGACGTTGCCGATCTCGAATCGAAATTCGACGATTCCGTCTGCGCCATCGTGATCGAGCCGATTCAGGGCGAAGGCGGAATTTATCCGGTCAGCTCCGCGTTTTGGCAAAAAGCGCGCGAATTGGCCACGCGCCACAGCGCCGCGCTGATTGCCGATGAAATTCAGTGTGGCTTAGGCCGCACCGGCCGGGCATTCGCGTACCAGCACTTGCCGGGATTGCCGGACATCGTCGTCGTGGCCAAGCCGCTCGGCGGTGGCCTACCGCTTGGTTCTTTTCTAGCGCGTGAGGAATTCGCTTCCGCGTTTTCGCCGGGATTGCACGGCTCCACGTTCGGCGGCGGACCGCTGGTCTGCGCCGTTGGCCTGGAATTCCTGAACATTGTCGAAGAAGAAGATTTGCTACAGAACGTCCGCGCGCGTGGCGCGCAGCTTCGCGAAGGTTTGACGCAACTGGCCGGCAAATTCGATTTCATCCGCGAGGTGCGCGGCGAAGGCCTGATTGTAGGCCTGGATTTGAGCGTGGAAGGCGGCCCGTACGTCGCCGAAGCCATGCGCCGCGGCTTGCTGATCAACAACACGCACGATCACGTGTTGAGATTTCTTCCGCCGTTCATTCTGACGGCGCGGCAAGTGGAAGAGGGATTGTCCGTGATCGAGAAAGTGCTGGCTACGACGGCGCGTCCCCAGGAAGTTGCGTCGTCCGCCGCAGGCGGCGAAGCGGCTGCGCTGGAAATGGCGGCCGCAAGGTGATCGGGCAATGAGCGCGATAGCTCCTACAGTCGAAGCGGCCAACCACCTGCTGACAGGCGCCGAATGGGGCCCTGCTCAGGTGCGCGATCTGTATCATCTGGCCGCTGACATCAAAGCACAGCCGGACCAATACCGCGGCGCGCTGAGCGGCCGCTTCCTCGCGCTGATCTTTGAGAAGCCCTCGCTGCGCACGCGCGTCACGTTTGAAGTCGGCTTCCAGAGCCTTGGCGGCTCCGTGGTTTTCATGGACCAATCGGCCACGCGGCTCGGCGAGCGCGAATCCATCCCCGATGTGGCGCGCAGTTTGTCTCGCTGGGTGCAGGGAATCGTCGCGCGAGTCTTCGAGCATAAAACGCTCGATGAACTTGCTGCGTATGCTTCGATTCCCGTGATCAACGCGCTTTCCGATCGCTTCCATCCGTGCCAGGCGATTTCCGATTTCTTCACGCTCGAAGAGCACTTCGGCTCCCTGCGCGGATTGAAGCTGGCCTACGTCGGCGACGGCAACAATGTGTGCCATTCGCTGTTGCTGGCCGGAGCGCGCGTGGGCGCGCATCTGCGCATCGCCACTCCCGCGGGCTACGCGCCCGATCCGCAGATCGTCGCCGATGCGCGGCGCACCGCTCGCGAAACGCGCGGCAAAATCGAAATGTTCCGCTCGCCGCAAGAAGCTGTCGCCGGCGTGCAAGCGGTTTACACCGACGTCTGGGCCAGCATGGGCCAGGAACTCGAGACCGAAGAACGCACCGCGAAATTCGCGCTGTACCAGGTGAACGATGAATTGATGTCGCTTGCTGCGCCGGACGCCGTCTTCCTGCATTGTTTGCCGGCGCATCGCGGCGCGGAAGTCACTGATGCCGTCATGGATGGCCCGCGCTCGATCGTCTTCGATCAAGCGGAAAACCGTCTGCATGTGCAGAAAGCCATCCTCGTGAATCTCCTGGGCTGAAAGGATTCCCGTCAATGCCAAAGAAAGCGGTGCTCGCCTATTCGGGCGGGCTCGACACTTCGATCATCATCCCGTGGATGAAGGAAACCTACGGCTGCGAAGTGATCGCCATGATCGCCGATGTAGGCCAGCACGAAGATCTTGACGCGGCGCGCAAGAAAGCGCTGGCCACCGGCGCATCGAAGGCCACGATCGAAGACCTGCGCGAAGAATTCATCACCCAATATATTTGGCCCACGCTCCGCGCCGGTGCCGTGTACGAGCACAAATATCTGCTGGGTACTTCCTTCGCGCGACCGGTGATCGCCAAGCGCCAAGTGGAAGTGGCTCTGGCCGAAGGCGCCGATTCCGTGGCCCACGGCTGCACGGGCAAGGGCAACGATCAGGTGCGCTTTGAGCTGACGTACAAGGCGCTCGCGCCGCAATTGCACATCATCGCGCCATGGCGCGAATGGAAAATTTCCTCGCGAGAGGACGCCATCGCCTACGCCAGCGCGCACGGCGTGCCCATCGAGCAATCTAAAGCCAATATCTACAGCCGCGATCGCAACATTTGGCATTTGTCGCACGAAGGCGGAGTGCTCGAAGATCCCGCGAACGCGCCGGATGAAGCCATGTGGCAATGGATCGCGCCGCCGGAAAACGCGCCCGCCGCCGCGGCCGAAATCGAAATCGGTTTTGAGGCCGGCACGCCCGTTTCACTGAACGGAAAAAAGTTGGCGCCGGTTGCTCTGCTCACCGAACTCAATCGCATTGCCGCCGAGCACGGCATCGGCCGCATTGACCTGGTCGAAAATCGCTTGGTGGGAATGAAGTCGCGCGGCGCATACGAGACACCCGGCGGCACGCTGCTGGTCGCCGCGCACCGAGAACTCGAAGCGCTGTGCGTCGATCGCGAGACCGCGCATTTTTCGGAGATCCTTTCCCTGCGCTACGCTGAAATGGTTTATTACGGACTTTGGTTCACCGCGCTGCGCGAAGCCCTAGATTCCTATTTCTCGACGGCGCAGAAGTGCGTCACCGGAGCCGTCGGCCTGAAGCTTCACAAAGGCAATCTCACCATTACGCACCGCACTTCGCCCTATTCGTTGTATCAAAAAGATCTCGCCAGCTTCAGCATGGCGCATTACAACCCGAAAGACGCCGAAGGCTTCATCAATCTTTTCGCGCTGCTCGTCACGCGCCCCGCGCGAAAGGCCGCGCCGTGAGCCCGTCAGATCAGGACTCCGGCTCCGGCAATAAACTGTGGGGCGGACGCTTTGAACGCCCGCCGGACAAAATCTTCTACGAATTCCAGCGCTCATTTTCGTTCGATCGCCGGCTGCTGCCTTATGAACTTGCCGTCGATCGCGCCTGGGCGCGCGCGCTCGAGAGCGTAAAGATTCTCAGTGCCGACGAAGTGCGACGCACGATCCACGCGCTCGAAGCCATCGCAACGCGCGCCGCAAACGAGCCCGCATGGCTTGACACTTCGCCCGCCGAAGACGTGCACTCTTTCGTCGAGCAAGCGCTCGTCGAGCATCTCGGTCCGCTCGGCTACAAATTGCACACTGGCCGCAGCCGCAACGAACTCGTGGCCACGGATTTTCGCCTCTTCGTCCGCGACGCTTGCCGCCACACCTTCGCGCGCCTAGCCGCGCTGATCGCCGCGCTGATCGAGCAAGCCTCCGCGAATCTCGATGTCCCCATGCCCGGCATGACGCACATGCAGCACGCGCAGCCGATTCTGCTTTCCCATTTTCTGCTGGCGCATGCTGAGGCTTTCTTCCGCGATGCAAATCGCGTGCAAGCCGCACGCGCATCCGCCGACGCCTGCCCGATGGGCTCCGGAGCCCTGGCCGGCTGCGTCCTCGCCATCAACCGCGATGCGCTAGCGAAGGAACTCGGCTTTTCGCGCCTCACCGCGAATAGCTTGGACGCCGCGAGCGATCGCGATTTCGCTCTCGACTATCTCTACGCGCTGGCCGTCACGGCCACGCACATCTCGCGTCTCGCCGAAGATTTTGTCTTGTTCGCCTCACAAGAATTCGGCTTTCTAATTTTGTCCGACGAATTCTCCACCGGCAGCAGCCTGATGCCGCAAAAGAAAAATCCCGACGCCTGGGAATTGTTGCGCGGCAAAACCGGCCGCATCCAGGCCGCGCTTTCGAGTCTGCTCATCACGCTCAAGGGCTTGCCGTCGAGCTATCAGCGCGATTTACAAGAAGACAAAGAACCGCTCTTCGCCGCTCACGATCAGACCGTCGCGATTCTCGAAATCGCCGCGGGCGCCACGGCCGCATCGCGATTCCATGAACCGCGCCTGCGCCAAGCCGCCGCCGACCCGGCTCTGGTTTCAACCGAAGCCGCCGATTATTTGGTGCGTCGCGGCGTGCCCTTTCGCCAAGCGCACGAAATCGTCGGCAAGATCGTGCGCGAAGCTGAGCGCGCCGGCGGCTCCTGGTCCGCGCTGCCGCTTGAGCAACTCAAAAGATTCTCGCCGCTGTTTGAGGCCGATCTCTACGCCGCGCTCACGCCGGAAGCCGCTCTTGCTGCGCGAGCGGTTTACGGCGGCACGGCGCCGGCGCGCGTCCGTGAAGCCGTGGCCGCCGCCAAGCAACGTCTGGCCGCGCTCGAGGCTTCGTCGTGAGCATAAAACTCACCGCCCGAGTTTTGCCGCGCGGCTTCCGCTACGCCGGCGTGAACTGCGGCATCAAAAAAAGTGGCCGCCTCGATCTGGGCTTGATCGTCGCTGACGCGCCGTGCGCCGCCGCCGGCGTCTTCACCACCAATCTCGTGAAAGCCGCGCCGGTCCTATTGTGCCAAGCGCATCTGCGCCGCGCCGCCTCGCGCATGCGCGCGCTCGTTGTGAATTCCGGCAACGCAAATTGCGCCACCGGACCCGACGGCATGAACGCTTCGCGCTTCACCGCCGAAGCCGCCGCGCGCGCTCTCGCCTGTCGCCCCGAGCAAATTTTCGTCTGCTCTACCGGAGTGATCGGCGTGCCGCTCCCGGTCGATCGCATCGTCGGAGCGCTTCCGCGCCTGCTTCCGCAACTCGCGCGCGACGCCGCGTCCTACGAAGCTCTATCGAGTTCCATCCTCACCACGGACACGCATCCTAAACTCGCCTCCGCGAGCTGCCGCATCGGCGGCCGCACCGTGCGCGTGCTCGGTTGCGCCAAAGGCTCCGGCATGATTCATCCGCAAATGGCCACGATGCTCGCATACGTCACCACGGACGCCGCCGTGCCCGCGACGATTTTGCAGCGCGCGCTGCGCGAAGTGACCACGCGCACATTCAATCTCGTCACCGTTGATGGCGACACATCCACCAACGACACGCTCCTCGCATTCGCCAGCGGCGCATCCGGCGCGCCCGCCATCCGCCGCGCGCGCGGAGCCGAATATCGCGCGTTCGTCGCCGCGCTCGAAATCGTTTGCCGCGAACTCGCTCTCGCCATCGTCGGTGATGGCGAAGGCGCAAGCCACCTCGTGGCCATTGATGTCCGCGGCGCCGCATCCGATCGCGATGCGCATCGTGTCGCGATGACCATCGCGCATTCCCCGCTGGTGAAAACAGCCGTCGCTGGCGCGGATCCGAATTGGGGACGCATTCTGGCCGCTGCCGGCCGCTCCGGCGCGAATCTCGATCCCGATCGCGTCGAAGTCTGGTTCGGCGGCATCAAAATGTACGGCCTCCCGCGCGGCGGCGGCTCATCGCGCCCCCTGCCGTTTGACGAGAAAGCCGCCCACCAGCGCCTGCTCGAGCGACGCGTCGAAATCGCCGTGGATTTGAAACTGGGCCGCGGCCAAGCCCGCGCCTGGACCTGCGATTTCACAGCCAAATACGTCGATATCAACGCCAGCTACCGCACCTGAACTTATTGGAACTGCAAGTATTTACCGCTTTCGAACCCCCCTGAGCGCCGGTCCCGGTACCTGCCATACGTTTCTGCATACTTCCCGTTGCAGTAATAATCTTCGGTTGACGCCGTTCCCATTTGGGGAGAAGATGCCCGCCGTCGCTGAGGGAGCGGGTCTCCCTGCGGGGCAGCTAACCTCTACACCAGCGTAGCCTGGCTCTTCGGCGCGGTCCCGGGTAGTTACGACTCGTCAACGAGAGGGGAACGTTCTAGTGAAGAAACTTTACATTGGGAATCTTCCGTTTCAGGCTACCGAAGAAGAAATCGGCGAGTGGTTTACGCAGACCGGAGTAACTCCTTCCAGCGTCATGCTGATTCGCGACCGCTTCACGGGCCAGCCCCGCGGCTTCGGCTTTGTCGAAATTCAAAACGATGAAGAAGCGGCGCGCGCCGTTCAAGCGCTGAACGGCCAGCAACTCAAGGGTCGAAGCATCGTCGTCAACGAAGCGCGTCCGCCGCGTGATGCTGCTGGTGGCGGCGGTGGCGGCCGTGGAGCCGGCGGTGGTCGCGGCGGCTTCGGCGGCGGCCGTGGCGGCGGCGGGCGCGGCGGCAGTGGCCGCGGTGGAGATCGTGGCGGTGATCGCGGTGGCGGCGGCCGCGACTGGTAACCGACTCTTCTCGCTACGAATTTGTGCGACCGGAAATCCGCTACGTATTTCTTGCGTCGTCCTCTTTAGGAGGTGGGAGCTTTAGCTCCCACGTATCAGCCGGAAAAATAGAGAGGGGCTTTCGCGCCGTTTGCGTCCCGACGTCTTATGTCGGGAAGCCCCTGAAGTTTACAGTCGATACCTCTATCGCTTGCTCTTTGTCTTAATGCACCGGCGCGCGCGGCGCCTCTGTTTTCTCCGCATCGATTCCCGCTCGCGTCTCTTCGATCAGCTCCACGCGTCCGCCGGAATATCGATATCGTTCGCGCGCCGCCGATTCCGCCCCGCGCTCCACCAAAGCCGCCACGTCCATCCGCGCCTCCGACTGATCCAATTCCTCCGCCAGCGCGTGCAGAGCCGGCGTGCGCGGCATGAAAATCGGGCAGCAATCGTGAAACGGCTCCGCGGAAATTTCGTACGTGCCGATTTTTTTTGCGATCTCCAGAATTTCCTGCTTATCGTCTCCCGCCAGCGGACGAAACACCGGCATGCGCACGGCGTCTCCCACGGCCACCATATTGTGCAGCGTCTGCGAAGCCACTTGCCCCAAGCTGTCGCCGGACACGATGCCCAGCGCGTGGTCCGCGCGCGCCAGCCGCTCCGCGATGCGCAGCATCATCCGGCGATACAGCAGAATGCGATACGTCTCCGGCGCCTGCGCCACGATCTCGCGCTGAATCGCTTCAAACGGCACCATGTACAGCTTCGCCGTGAATTGATACGGCGCTAATCGCCGCACCAATTCGCGCGCCACGTGCACGGAGCCTTCCCCCGGCCGCGCGCCCCCGCCCCAGAAGTGCACGAAGCTCAAATGCGCCCCGCGCTTCATCATCTTGTACGCCGCCACCGCCGAATCGAATCCGCCCGATAGCAGGCACATCATGCGTCCCGCCGTGTTCGCCGGCAGACCGCCCGGCCCCGGAATTTTTCGCGCGTACACCAGCGCCGGCCCCGGCGGAATCTCGATGCGGCACGTCAGTTCCGGCTCGCGCAACTGCACGCGCACCTCGCGCCCCGCTTCGCGCAGCCGGTCCAGCAGAAATTTCCCCACGATCGTTTCGATCTCCATCACGGAGTGCGGAAACGTTTTGTCGCTGCGCTTGGCCCGCACCGCAAACGTCGCGAATTTCTCCGCGGCAACTTCTTCCCACGCCGCGCGGCAAATATCCTCCATCGCCCGCTCGCCGCCGCGCTCCACCGGCCGCGCCACCGCGTAATACGCCACGCCAAACACGCGCTCGAGCCGCGCCTCGGCCTCTTCTAGCAGCGCCCCTTCGCCCAACTCAATCACCACGCGATCCGCCGGCAGCGTCACGCGCTGCAAATCCAAACCCTCCAGCGTCGCGCGCACCGCCGCCAGCAGCTTGGCCAGGAAAAATTTGCGGTTCCCGCCCTTCAGCCACAGCTCGTGGTAATGCGCGACAATCACGCGTTTCGTCATAAAGGCAATCCCAGGCAGGCCTTCTTCCCGCCAAGTATATCAGCACTCGCAACCCATCCATGGTCCTTAGGAGGGCACGGCGGAACTTGTCCCGACCATGTCGGGAGCCGCGCCGAAGCCATCCAGGGTCCTTAGGAGGGCACGACTTCAGTCGTGCCGAAACGCGTCCCGAAAATCAGGGGTTTTAACCCCTGAAGTCATCGCCGCCCTCGGATGTCATTCCATAGTCCGGAGAGCCTCGCCCAGCCCCTCTGTCCCACGTAGCGGAGGCCTTCAGGCCTCCATCTTGCCCTTGATCTCATCTTCGCCTTTAGTGGCACAGGCACTCCTGCCTGTGCGCCTTCGCACTTTTTCTCCGCGCCTAACCGCCCTTGACTCAATATCCCAGAACTGGGATAACCCTCAAACTAGCCAGGCAAAACTACGAGGTGCGCCATGCCAAAGCGAAACCCTAAATCGGATATTCTCCAAAGCTCAGGCAATGTCTTCCGCGATCTCCGCCTGCCCCGCGCCGGCGAGAAACAGACCAAAGTCCGCCTGGCCGTCGCCATCAATCAAATCGTCCAGCGCCAGCAACTCTCCCAGCGCGCCGCAGCCCGGCGCTTGCGCGTCAACCAACCCAAAATTTCCGCATTGCTGAATTATCGCTTGGAAGGATTCTCAGTCGAGCGCCTCATGAACTTCCTCACCGCCCTCGATCGCGATATCGATATCGTCATCCGCCGCAAACCCGCCTCCCGCAAAGCCGCCCGAATCCTCGTCTCCGCCGCGTAGTTGCCGCACGTGACGGTTGCCAGCGCTATCATCCGCTCGTGTCGGGGTCGAAAGCGCACCCGGGGAAGCAGGCTGATTAGATAAGCGCGAGAGCTCCGCTCACGGTCGGCGTATGCTTCGTTTGGAAGCTCATTCTCAATCGCTTTTAACGGGCGGGGCAAGGCGAGAAAGGATCTCAGCAAGCTCGCGTGTTCTTCTGGCAGCCATTAGGTGCCAGATAAGCGAAGCGCCGCAGACGACGAAGGATGTCAAAAAGACACAAATCCTCACGATGTCCAAGCGCGTGACGGGCGTAGTTTCGCGCATGGCCAACACGAAGAAATAAATTGACCAGGTAACCCAGAAGATGTCCCAGAGAATAGCGCGATTGTTCTTGCTGAAGAGCCTTCCGGCCCTCTCTCGGGTCGCAGCGAGGACGGGCGTTAGGGCGGAAATCTTTGCCAAGGACGCGAGCCAATTCAGCAGCTTCGTCAAGACAACAGTGAGCACGACTGTGACGGCGATCGTGAGAAGCTGATTCTTGGTCATGGAACTTTCTCTACTCCAATCGCCTGAACTTAAAATCCTGCGCCTTAAACGCAGCTTGTTCCAGAATATCCTGCATGGGCAAATAGACTAGAAGGAAGTTCGTTTCAAACTTATTGCGCGCCGCGTCTTCGTACAAGATTCTCATAGGCAAGGCCCATTCTTCCGCCCGAACTTTCAACCTGTCCCACTCGCCAAACAGCAAGCTACTGAGGTTGTTTCTGGATAGGGGGCTGGTTCTCCCGACGATGGGCTGAATCTCCTTGGTGAGATTGGGCTCAAGAATATCAATTCCTGTGAAGTCAATGGTTCCAGAGCGGAGGCGATATGGCGCTACCCGCACGCGCTGTGCCACCTCGGAGCCTCCATTGGAGAGAGCAAAATTTGTCTTGGTGTAAGGGCCGTCCTGCTCGGTGCGTATTCTCAGGTAGACTTCTGGGTGACGTGTACGCTCCAGACCCTCAGCGGAATCAAAGACGTTAGAGCGCCCTAACTTTTCGGCTCCAGCTTGTCGGTCCTCCATTTTCTTGATCGCGGCGTCCGCTGCTAGTTGAGCTAACTGCCGGTCCCTCTCTGGCCGTTCTCGCTCTTTCTTCCTATTGGACAGCCATGTGAAGACCTCCGCGAGAATCACGAAGACAATCATTCCCGCTGTCAGGGACACGACCAACCCCTTGCTGGGCGCGGCCGTCACAGCAGGGAACTGAATAGCTCCAATTATCGCCGCTAGAACTGCTACTGTGATTCTGGAAAAGCTGGCCACGGCGGGAAGTGTAGCATAATCTAACCTCTAGTAAATCGTAATTGGTATGTTGGATCGGACGATGCAGGCCCAGACTTCGATGGAGTCGCTAGCCTTTCGCCTTGCCACAGTAAACTTGCCGCCGCCCTGAGACAGGCATCGGCACATTAATTGTTAGACAGGTCTATAATTGCATCTGCCATGAAAGAGATGACGGCAGTACAGTATCGCGCAATGTGGCGGCGCTACCGTCTAACGCACGCCGAGCCATCGCCCTATGAAATTCGCGGAACTGGGCCCAGTGGCAAACCGGTCTTCGTGAAGCCCAAGGAGCCGTTGCGATTCCGCTCAGACCGACGCAGGGGCGGCGGCGGGCCTAGGAAGCCTCCTACACACAAGTTTCGGCCCTGGGTTCAGTTCGTCCAGGGAGGACTGCCGCAGTAATTAGCCAATGCGCCGAAGCCAGGGACAGACGGGGCGCTCCCCGATCCTTTATCCGGAGTTCAGGCGCCGCATAGACCAAGCCTACCCTCAGTAGCGCGACAGCCGTGGCCAAGCATTCGAACACTCACATTCGAATACTAACCTAAAAAGATATGTTTACGTAGAGTAACCATCCGTGCTATGATCTCGCATGAGTTTTGAACGATATCTGCGGACCGCTTGCTTGCCGCGCTTGCCCGCTGTAACTTCGGTTACGACGCTTTCCATGAATCCCGATCCGGTCGATAAGGCGGGCCCAGGCCTCTGTGTTCTCTGCGTCCTCTGTGGTGGCGATCTTTCTTTCCCCGTCTTTCTCCGCGCGTCTCTGCTTTCTCAGCGTCGGTGCCTGCCCGCCGTGGCGGGCGTTATCTCTTTCCTCGCAGTGCCTCCTGCCTCTCGTCATCGGCTGCCCGTTGGGGCAAGTGACGCTGAGTCCTCAACCGCCAGTTGCAACACTCAGTTGCAACTAGCAGCATTTCCCAGAAGTGTTGATTATGCAGGACTTAAGTCGGACTTAAGTCCCTTTAGAATCAACACTTCCAAGAATTCTTGCACATTTCGCATCTCGCTCATTAGCGGGCAGTTGAAGTCTCCTATAATCAACACTTCCGCAAATTCTGGCTTTAAGCTTTTTATAATCAACACTTCCAAAAAACATGGGGGGTGGGGGGTCCAGTTGCAACTCCAGTTGCAACTGGAGACGGGCGCGTTTCTGCCGACGGGCAGGCAGAAGCTGGCGGTGTGAGTAGCACAGGCACTCTTGCCTGTGTCCAGTTATTTCTTGATGGGGTGATGGAAGGGAAAGAGGCGAAGGCACACAGCCAGAAGTGGCTGTGCTACTGAGGGCCGGTGACGAACGTGAAACACCTGGAAACTAATCCTGAGTTCGCCATAGACGCCCACCGCCATTCGGCGTATACGACAGTCTCTGGCGCCGAGCCCTTCGCCATGTCACCTTTTGCGGGTTCGGCGCATCCGAGTTAGTTCAGGCGCTCCGGTTATGCGAGGAGCTGGGAGCCGCACATGTGGGATAAGCGCGATTGGGAGGCCTATTTCGAGATTGCCAAGACGCCCGGCCGGCGACGCCGTCCGCCGCGTCCGATCTGCCCCAGTGAAACCAATCGGATTCTTCCGGCCATCGGCTTCAGTCTCACCGAGCTGGACGATGCGGGAATTGACGTCGAGATCGCCGAGCGGCTCGGCCTGCCCGTGGACGCCGGCCGCATTGGCGCGTATGGCCCGAATGTTTCGAGTCTGCGCGAATTCGCCAGATCGGCGCGCCATCCCGGCACACGCCATCCTGGAATTTGACGCGCTGATGCGCGCTGTGCCGCGCGGCGGCACATGCTGGCCGCAATTTGCTTGACGAAAAAAAGACTTTCGGTAAACTGCGAATCTCATGCTGACGATGATGCCTGCGACCGTGATTCTTTCCGAAGAGGCGGACTTCGCCTTTCCGCAGCGCGAAGCGGCGTTCTTCTACGGATTGTTCCTGCGCGGGCATTCCGCCGACGAGTTACGCCGCGACATCGAAGTTCCGCCGACCATCGTGGCGAAATGGCATAAAGAAGCGCAGCGCGAGCCGGATCTGCGCGACGTCTTCGACCGCATGATCACGTATCGCCGTCACGTCCTCGCCATTTTCGAGTCGCTCGTCGACAACGAAACGCAGCCGCAACGCGTGCAGTAGCCGCAGCAGCAGTCGCCGCAGTTGAAGCCGCAATAGCAGCCCTTCCTTCACTCACTTTGTTGGGGAATAATTTCTACCACTCGCCGGTTGTCAGATACTCGTGAATCGATTTCGCCGCGCGTCTTCCCGCGCCCATCGCCAAGATCACCGTAGCGCTTCCGGTCACAATGTCGCCACCGGCGAATACACCTTTGTGCGATGTGCGCTGCGATTCTGGATCTGCGTGAATGTAGCCGCGCTTGTCCGTTTCCAATCCTGGTGTTGTGCGTTGGATCACGGGATTCGCGCTGGTGCCGACGGAAACGATCGCCACGGATAGCGGCAACTCGAACTCCGAGCCTTCGATCGGCACAGGACGCTTGCGTCCCGATGCATCCGCTTCGCCGAGTTGAATGCGCACGCAGCGCACGCCGCCAAGCCAACCATCGCCATTCGATAGGAACTCGACGGGATTGGTGAGCAAGCGGAAGTCGATGCCTTCTTGCTGCGCGTGGCGCACTTCCTCAATGCGCGCCGGCATTTCGGCTTCGCTGCGGCGATAGATCACGTAGGCTTTGCGCGCGCCCAGGCGCAGCGATGTGCGGATGGCGTCGAGCGCGGTGTTGCCGCCGCCGATCACGGCGACATCCTTTCCATGCACATCAATGATCGGCTCATCGTAGTCCGGAAACTTGTAGGCCTTCATCAGGTTCACGCGCGTCAGGAACTCGTTGGCCGAATACACGCCATTCAACTGCTCGCCGGGAATGTTCATGAATAGCGGCGCGCCCGCGCCTGTGCCGATGTACACCGCGTCGTAGCCTTCTTCGTGCATCAGCTCATCGATCGTGACCGTCTTGCCGACGACTACATTCGTCTCAAACTCCACGCCGGTAGCGCGCAGATAGTCGATCTGCTGCTTCACGATGCTGCGTGGCAGGCGGAATTCGGGAATGCCGTAAGCCAACACGCCGCCGAGTTCGTGCAGCGCCTCGACGACGTGGACCGCGTGTCCTCGCTGCACGAGATCTCCGGCAACGGTTAGGCCGGAAGGCCCGCTGCCCACAATGACAACACGTTTGCCAGTCGGCGCGACGGTGGGAACGTGGAAGACCCCCATGCGCTGCTCGTAGTCGGCGACGAAACGCTCGAGGTAGCCGATGCCGAGCGATTCACCCTTCTTCCCCAACACACAGGAACTTTCGCAGTGGTCTTCTTGCGGGCAGACGCGACCGGTGATCGCGGGGAGAACATTATCCTCGCGGATCTTGGCCGCGGCCGCGGCGAAGTCGCCCGCGACGATCAGCTCGACAAACTCCTTCACTTTCACGCCGACCGGGCAATGCTGCATGCAAGTTGGCTTCAGGCAATTCAGGCAGCGCAGCGATTCTTGCAGCGCGAGTTCCGAGCTGAGGCCGAGATTCACCTCGCCGAAGTTAGCGGCGCGTTCGGCGGCGGGCTGCTCCGGCATATGCTGCCGCGGGATCTTCATGCGCTCGCGCAGAGGCAGCGGATTCGGCTTGGTCGCGGCGCTATCGGGCATGAGACACCGTCTCCTGATGGCAGCGCTCCATCGACAGCTTCTCGGCGTCGCGGTAGGTCGTGTTGCGATGCATCAGCGTGTCGAAGTCCACCAGGTGCGCATCGAATTCCGGTCCATCGACGCACGCGAACCGGCTCTTGCCGCCGACCAACACGCGGCAGCCGCCGCACATCCCGGTGCCGTCCAGCATGATCGGATTCAGGCTGACAATCGTGGGGATCTCGATTGGCCGGGTCATATCGGCCACGGCCTTCATCATGGGAATCGGGCCGATGGCCAGCACGCGGTCGACGCGCATGCCGCCGCTCTCGATCAGTTCGCGAAGGCGATCGGTGACGAAGCCTTTGCTGCGATAACTTCCGTCATTCGTGGTGATGATCAAGAGGTCGCTGACGGCGCGAATCTCCTGCTCCAGAATCAGCGTCTCCTTATCGCGCGCGCCGACGATCGAGATGACGAAGTTGCCCGCCTTCTTCAGCGCAGCCGCCGTGGGGTATGCCATTGCCGCGCCCACGCCTCCTCCGATCACGACAACCGTGCCGAAGCGTTCTATCTCAGATGGATGGCCGAGCGGGCCACAGACGTCCAGAATTGCGGCGCCCGCTTCGAGGTTATTCAGAAGGTGAGTGGTCTTGCCAACGGACTGCACAACGATATCGATCGTGCCGCGCTGCGGATCGGACTTCTGGATCGTGATAGGAATGCGCTCGCCCTGTTCGTACACGCGGAGAATCACGAACTGGCCGGGCTTCTGCTTGCGCGCGATGCGCGGCGCCTCAATCTCAAGCCGCCTTATGCCCGGTGCCAGGGTCTCCGCGCGCACGATCTTGAACACACGCCCTCCGCAGAACTCGCTCGTACGAAGGCGCTTACGCAGCCTTCTGCGCCGATAAGACGGCCACGGGCCACCGGCGTCCCACCAGCATCCCACCAGCATCCATACTCTGCTTGCGAGCGGTCTTTCTCGGTGCCTAGCGTCACCGCGCAACGTGACGTTGATCACCGGCGGGGAGGCCCTCGACGCTGTCCCTGTGGGACGAGCCGCAGATTGGGTTCCGGCGAGGCAACTATCTGGGAATTATCGCGCGCGGCGCGAATCGAACTGCGGCGCAAGGTGCTACAATTCGAGCAGTTAGAACTTCAGGTCCCCGGTAGCTCAACGGTAGAGCATTCGGCTGTTAACCGAAGGGTTGCTAGTTCGAATCTAGCCCGGGGAGCCATTCTTCCTCTTTAGCTTCACATGTTTACGCAGTCGTGACCGACGACGCACTTTGGGTGCGCCCCGCGAGCCGGGAAAGCGACAGCTTCAGTCTTGCCGGTCCAAGCGACGGCAACAGCGCGAAGTTGACAGCTTTCTTTTTCGCCGAGCTCAGGCGAGGTCGAAGCGATCGTGGTTCATCACTTTGGTCCACGCGGCCACGAAATCTTTCACGAACTTCTGCTTCGAATCCACGCACGCATAGACTTCCGCGAGAGCACGGAGCTGGGAGTTCGAACCGAAGATCAGGTCGACACGGGTGCCGGTCCACTTGAGCTCGTTCGTCTTCCGGTCGCGCCCTTCATATACGCCTTCCGAGCCGGCGGCCGGTTGCCATTGCGTAGCCATATCGAGCAAGTTGACGAAGAAGTCATTCGTCAGCGTCTCCGGCCGCTTGGTGAAGACGCCATGCGTGGACTTGCCGGCATTTGCACCGAGGACGCGCAGGCCACCGACGAGAGCCGTCATCTCCGGCGCCGTCAGCTTCAGCAATTGCGCCCGATCCAGCAAGAGTTCCTCAGCCGATAGGCGCGGCTTGCCATCGACATAGTTACGGAATCCATCCGCCTTTGGTTCGAGCTGCGCGAAGGAAGCGACGTCGGTTTGCTCTTGCGACGCGTCCATGCGCCCCGGTGTGAATGGGACTTCCACGTTGTGCCCCGCGGCCTTTGCGGCTTTTTCGATCGCCGCGCTACCGCCGAGAACGATCAGGTCCGCCAGCGAAACCTTTTTGCCGCCGGTCTGTGAAGCGTTGAACTCCTTCTGGATCCCTTCGAGCTTCTGCAGCACCTTCGCCAGCTGTGCCGGCTGGTTTACGGCCCAGTCCTTTTGCGGCGACAGGCGAATGCGCGCGCCGTTCGCTCCACCGCGCTTATCAGAGCCGCGGAAGGTCGACGCCGAAGCCCAAGCCGTCGACACCAGCTCGGAAACGGACAGCCCCGACCCGAGGATTTTCGCTTTCAGAGCGGTAATGTCCTGCGCTCCGATCAGCGGATGATTCACAGCGGGGATGGGGTCTTGCCACGACAGCGTCTCCTTCGGAACGAGTGGGCCGAGATAGCGCACGATCGGACCCATGTCACGGTGCGTCAGCTTGAACCACGCCCGGCCAAACGCATCCGCAAACTGATCCGGATGTTCGTAGAAACGCCGTGAAATCTTCTCGTAAGCAGGATCCACGCGCAGGGCGATATCCGTGGTCAACATGGACGGGGTGCGACGCTTCGACGGGTCGTGCGGATCTGGCACCGTACCGGCAGCTGCGTCACCCTTCGGCTTCCACTGATGGGCGCCGGCCGGGCTCTTGGTGAGTTCCCATTCGTAGCCAAACAAGTTCGCGAAGAAGTTGTTGCTCCACTTCGTCGGCGTTGGGCTCCAGATGACTTCCAGGCCGCTGGTGATCGCATCGCCGCCCTTGCCGGTGCCAAAGCTGTTCTTCCAGCCGAGGCCCTGCTCCTCGATGCTGGCGGCTTCAGGCTCAGGCCCCACATGGGACGCAGGGGCAGCGCCGTGGGTCTTGCCGAAGGTGTGGCCGCCCGCGATCAGCGCAACCGTCTCTTCGTCGTTCATTGCCATACGGAGGAACGTTTCCCGGATATCGCGGGCTGAGGCGATCGGATCAGGATGGCCCTCCGGGCCTTCCGGGTTCACGTAGATCAGGCCCATCTGCACTGCGGCGAGCGGATTCTCCAGGTTGCGCCCATGGCTGTCGGTACGATCTTTCTCGCTGCCATGCAGTTCCTTGTCGGCCACGATCACGCCCTCGTCGCCGGGCTTTCCCTTGCCGTAGCGCTTGTCGCCGCCCAGCCAAGTGGTCTCGGAACCCCAATAGACGGCCTCGTCCGGCTCCCAGACGTCCTCGCGCCCTCCGCCGAAACCGAAGGTCTTGAAGCCCATCGACTCGAGGGCGACGTTGCCGGTGAGGATGATCAGGTCGGCCCAGGAAATTTTTCGACCATACTTCTGCTTGATTGGCCACAGCAGGCGTCGCGCCTTGTCGAGGCTGACGTTGTCCGGCCAACTGTTGAGCGGCGCGAAACGCTGCTGGCCCGCTCCGGCCCCGCCGCGGCCGTCGCCAATACGGTACGTTCCGGCGCTGTGCCAAGCCATGCGAATGAAAAGTGGTCCATAGTGGCCAAAGTCGGCCGGCCACCAATCCTGCGAGTCCGTCATCAAGGCATGCAGGTCCTTAATCACGGCGTGCAAGTCGAGACTCTTGAATTCCTTGGCGTAGTCGAACTCCTCGCCCATCGGATTCGACAGAGCGGAGTGCTGGTGCAAAATCTGAAGGTCCAACTGCTCCGGCCACCAGTCACGGTTCGTCTGTGCGGTGGCTCCATGAGAAAACGGGCACTTGGATTCAGTTGGCGCCCCCGCTGAGGTGGTAAGTTCTTTGTCCATTCGTTCACCTTCCTTCGAGTTAGTCAAAAACGGTTACGAACTTCATGCTAATTCTCGGTCCCGAATTCGCGCAATCGACGCAGAGCCTGCTCACGTGCCTTCGACAACTAACGGGAAGTGCGCCGCGTAGCGCACCTCGTGCAGAGCCCGCGGAAAATAAGCTCGGATTCGCGAAGAATCCGCTTACCGAGAGTGCGCGAAGCAGGCCTGGGCACATCGTACCACTCGATGTCTTCAACATCGCCACAGCGGTCGCAGATGAAGTGGTGATGCCGCAAGCCTTTCGCATCAAATCGCGCGGCGCGGCCCTCGACGGCCACTTCACGTACCAAACCAGCCTGCACCAAGTCCCGCAAATTGTTATACGTCGTAGCCCGGGACGAGCGCGGATCCACTCGATTCACGGCTTTGAAGATTTCCGCCGCGGTGGGATGCCCGTTACATTCCATCAAGAACGCCATCACGGCGTAGCGCTGCGGCGTGCAACGAAGCTCGCCGCCCTGCAAGGACCGTTTAATCGCCTGGGCGTCCATCGAGTGTTTGGAATATATCTAAGGTGATATTTTGTCAAGATTTATGTTTTGAGTTGCGGCGGCGAGCGGAGCGGCCGAATACCTCACAGGGGCGTTTGGCCGAAGGAGAGGCTATATTCGCGATTGAATTGGCTGGCGCTTTCGTAGCTGGCCTCAAAAGCCGCACTGGCGAGCCAGATCGATGCACAATTCGCGCGCTCGATTTCCACGGCGTTTCGTTCTAACTTAGGGATGAGAGAAACGGTTGGGAAGGAGAAGCAATGCAAAAGCGCAAACTTGGAAAAAGCAATTTGGAAGTTTCTGCTATTGGCCTCGGCTGCATGGGAATGAGCTTTTCCTACGGGCCGCCCAAGGACAAGAAGGAGATGACCGATCTTCTCCACGCCGCTGTCGAGCGTGGAGTCACGTTCTTTGATACCGCGGAAGTCTATGGTCCGTTCACGAACGAAGAACTCGTGGGCGAAGCGCTGGCTCCGTACCGCGGCAAGGTGGTGATCGCCACCAAGTTCGGGTTCGATCTGAGTGGCAGCGATAAACGGCCGGGAGCGGCAGGGCTGAATAGCAAGCCCGAGCACATCAAGGAGGCCGTCGAAGGGTCACTCAAGCGGTTGAAGATTGATTGCATCGATCTGTTGTATCAGCACCGCGTCGATCCGAACGTGCCAATTGAAGACGTGGCGGGCGCGGTGAAAGAGCTGATTCAGCAAGGCAAGGTGAAGCACTTTGGACTTTCGGAAGCAGGGGTGCAGACGATCCGCCGCGCGCATGCCGTGCAGCCGGTGACGGCACTCCAAAGCGAATATTCGCTGTGGTGGAGAGAGCCTGAAGCGGAAGTGATGCCGGTGCTGGAGGAACTCGGGATCGGCTTCGTTCCATTCAGTCCTCTTGGTAAAGGCTTCCTTACGGGAAAGATCAGTGAAGATACGAAATTCGACAAAAGCGACTTCCGCAACATCGTCCCTCGCTTTACGCCGGAGAACCGGAAAACGAATCAGGCATTGGTTGATTTGATTGGCGAGTTCGCGCAACAGAAGAAGGCGACGCCGGCGCAGATCGCGCTTGCCTGGCTGCTTGCACAAAAACCGTGGATTGCTCCGATCCCGGGTACGACGAAGCTGCATCGACTCGAAGAAAACAT
>JBEKDK010000011.1:0-49055 GCA_050014395.1 Candidatus Acidiferrales bacterium
TCGATTCCCGCGCGCACGCTGGTTTCTTCGCGCGTGCCGCTGACGACGGTGGTGCGCTTCTCGCTTCCGCTGCGCACAAATGCAGAACCGTGCGGTTTGCCTCCGACTGAAATCCTTCCCCACGGACTTTCCCACACGTCCACCGTAGCTTTCGACACCGCGGGATTGATACGCAGAAAGTGAGACACAAGGCGCGCGGCGAACTCTTCGATCTCACCGGTTCCTCCGCTCGCGAGCGCGTAGACAGTGTTCTTCATCGTGTCGGTCGCGGTGATGTCTGTGTTGTCGCCCGCGGCGTGCGCGGCGGCGAAATCGCCTTCGAGCTGAATGCACACCGAAATGTCCTTGATCTCGTGCGTTTCGCCCTTGCGCTCCAGGCGCAGCAGCTTGACGAACGATTTCCCGTAACTATTCCAGGCGAGTTTCATTGCGGCGCTCAGCTCCCTCGATATGTGGAATAGCCGAAAGGACTCAGCAGCAGCGGCACGTGATAATGCTCGGCCGTATCGCGCACCGCAAATATTACGACGATCTGCGGATAGAACGCCGCGATGCCAAGCGCATTGAAGTACGCGCCGGAATCGAACACGAGGCGATAGGTTCCAGTAGTCAACGTTGCGGTTGGCGGTACAAGATCGGCCGCGCGGCCATCTGCGGCGGTGACGCCGCTGCCGATTCGCAGCCATTCTCCCGCCGCTCCCGCGGAGTGCAATTCGAGCGTGACGCCGAGGCTCGCAGCCGGCTGCCCCCGCGAAGTATCCAGCACATGTGTCGTGATGCCACTCACTTGGTTTCCGTTCCGCCGTCGTCGCCGGCGAAGAGTTTCTCGATGCGACGATGCATGATCCGCCGTTGCTGCTCGGCAGCCTCGTGCAATTCCTGCTGCGAATCATTTTGGAGGCGCCGCTCGAGAAGCGCAAGTATATCGGCACGCGATTTCCCGGAAGCATCGACGATGAAAATGAATGCGAATTTCGCGAGATAGGCGCGATTGGCTTCGGCGAGGCGCGCGCCGATGTCTTCATTAGCGGCGTCGGCCGCGGATTGTTCCTGCGCGGACCATCGTTGCGAAGTTTCAGGGCCGCTGGCGGCGCGCTCGCCGATTTTCGGATGCGCGGCGAAAGCTTCGAGCCAGTCTGCGGCGTCGAGCGTCCACCAAATGTCGTCGGCGGTTTCGCTGAGCCAGGCGACGTGCGTGAATGGGCGCCGCGCCGAAATTTCCGCCGCCCAACGCTGCGAACCGCAGCAGGCGATCACTTCGCGCTCGGCTTCCGCGGGCGGCAGAGCGTTCCATCGTTCGAGGCTTGGCGTCATGCGCTGTGCTTCGTGCGCTGGCCGAAAACGCGCAGGCGCGCTACGCCGCCATCGGGATAAATGTTGAAGCGAACGTGCGTAACGTCTGCGGCTGCGTGCAGGTCCGTTTGGAATTCGCGGCGCGCATCGGCTTCGAGCGGCGAGCGCGGCAGAATATCCTTCCAATCGAGTTGATTGACGGGAACGTCGTGCGCGGCGCGGCAGGCATCGAGCGAGCAGCTCTCCGGGAAATTGCCTTTGAAGTGCGTTGTTTCCACGACGACGCGGCGGATATTTCCTCGCGCGCCTAGGCGGACGATTGCCCAATCGTGGCCGGGACCGCGGCGGCGGCGCGTCTCCCAACCGTCAAACATTCCGAGCGACGCACCGGGCAGAATTAAGTTCGATGGCGCGCTGAAAAACATATCGCTCGAAGCGAGGATGATCCCGCCGTATTCCACCGCGGCGAGATCCAGTTCGGCGCCCGCGCGTTCGGTCGCATCCCAATCTGGCAGAACGTCGCCGTGCACGCGCAGCCGAGCGACGCCGCCGTCGGGAAAGATCTTGAAGCGAAGATGCGTGAAGCGATCGGGCGCGGTGATGTGAAAGCGATTTCGAGTGCCGCCGATGAGAGTGGTTTCCGGCAGAATTTCCGTCCAGCGCACGGCGGGCGCGAGAAGAGTTTCGATCGGAGGCGTTCCGTGGGCGGCGCAGGCTTCGAGCGAAGCGCGCGCAGGAAAATTGCCCTTGAAGAAGCTTGTGTCCACTACGACGCCGCGAATTCGGCCCGCCAGGCCGAGTTGAATGACGCACCAATCGTAACCGGGCGTGCGACGGCGGCGCGTTTCCCAGCCGTCCATCCATTTGCCGCGATCGGTGAATTTGTCAGCGAGAAAAATGGGCGCGGCGGATTTTAGAAGATTTTCTTTGGGCGCGAAAAAATCGTCGTTGGCCGCAAGCACGCGGCCCCCGAAGCGTTCCGATGCCAGATCGACAAGTTCAGTGAATTCCATCAGCGCGCTTCCCGTTCGAGCAGCGAACCCGCGGGCCGCCCGAAAAACTTTCCGCCCTCAAAAATGCGGCGGCCTCCCAAGAATGTCGCTTGTACCACGCCGGCCAGCGCTTCGCCAGCGTAGGGCGTAAGTGTGTGTCGTTGATGCATTTGGGAGGGTTTCACGTGAAACATTTTCTCTGGATTCCAGACGACCAGGTCCGCATCCGCTCCTTGCGCCAGAATTCCTTTGTGCCCGTCGAGACCAAGAAGCTGCGCGGGACCTTCCGCGAGCCAGCGGGCGACGTGCTCGAAGCTGTGGCCGCGCCGGCGCGCTTCGGTCCAAACCACGGGCAACCGGAGTTCGAGCGAAGCGATGCCGCCCCAGGCGCGAAACCAATTGCCGCGCGCGCCGGTTTTCATGCGCGGCGGGCAAGGGGAATGATCGGAGACGATGAAGTCGATTTCATTTTGTGCGAGCGCGCGCCAGAGCTTTTCACGATTCGCCGCTTCGCGAATCGGCGGGGCGCATTTGAAGCGCACGGCGCCATCGGGAATCGCGCCGCTGCGAAAGAAAAGATAGTGCGGGCAAGTTTCGACGCTGAGCGGCACACGCGCGCGGCGCGCACGGCGGAGCAGCGGCAGCGCGGACGCCGCGGAGAGATGCACGATATGGACGCGCGCACGGAATTCGCGGGCGAGGCCAATCATCAACGCGATTGCGTCGCATTCGGATTCTGGCGGGCGCGATGCGAGCCACGTGCTATAGCGTTTGGGGTTTGCCCGCGCCAGGCGCGCGGTGGCGGCGCCGATCGGGCCGGGCAATTCGGCGTGCACGAGCAACGGAGAACTGAGACGTGCAAGCGTGGGCAGAGCGGCGCGGAGATCGCGCTCTGTGACGTGCGCGAATTCCGGCACGCCCGACGGCACGAGGAAACATTTGAAGCCGAAGACGCCGGCTTCGTGCATCGGGCGAAGCGCGGCGGCGTTGCCGGGCACGACGCCGCCCCAGAAACCGACGTCAACGCGGCAACGTCCGCGCGCGGCACGGCGTTTGGCTTGGAGCGCGGCGAGCGTGGTGGTCGCGGGAATATTGTTGAGCGGCATATCGACGAGCGTGGTGACGCCGCCGGCAGCGGCAGCGCGCGTAGCCGATGCGAAACCTTCCCAGGAAGTGCGGCCGGGTTCATTGATGTGAACGTGCGTATCGACGAGGCCGGCCATCACTACGGAGCGGCCTGCATCGTAAAGCGGGCAGCCGGAGGGAACGGATTCCCACGCGGCGACGGCTGCGATGCGGCCGCGGCGGATGTGCACGGCGGCGCGGCGCACGCCTTGCGGAGTGACGACGCGCTCGCTGCGAACCGCTAAATCCAATTTCATCTTGGTAGCGACTTCACAAATTCTTCCAGGAGATTCTGCGCGATGCGCAGTCGGTAGCGGGCCGTGGAGCGAATATCGTCAATCGGCGAAATCTCGTGCGCCAGCGCGGCGCGCGCCGCGGCAATCGCGCCGGCATCGGGCGTCTGGCCGCGCAGAGCAGCTTCGGTCGACAAGGCGCGCACGACCGTGGGAGCCACGCTGCCGAAAGCGGCGCGAATATCGCGAATCGTTCCGTCCTGCATTTGCGCGGCAGCGGCCAGACACACCTTTGAGATCGCTTGGGCTTTACGCGTGCCGACTTTGGCGTAGTGCTGAATCCAATTTTCCTTGTCGCGCGGCATGCGGATTCGGGAGATCAATTCATCCGGACGCAACAACATATTCTTGTAGCCGGTGTGGAATTTGTCGTAGGGCACCCAGCGTTCTCCGGCGGCGGAGACGAGTTCGATCGCGGCATCGTAAACCAAGAGCGCCGGCGGGGAATCGGCCGCGGGCGAGGCATTGGCAATATTGCCGCCGAGCGTGCCGCGATTCTGCGTGGCGACGCTGCCGGTTTCAGCGGCGGCGCGACAAAGCAACGGAAATCCAGCGGCGAGGACCGCGTGATTCTGGATTTCCGTGTAGGTGGTGAGCGCACCAATGGTGACGCTGTCTTCCGCGACCGTGATGCTGCGCAATTCCGGCAGATTCCAGATATTTAGAAAGCGGCGATGTGTGAGTTTTCCTGCTCCGAGCAGCACCATCAGATCGGTGCCGCCGGCGAAGGGGCGCCAGACGCCGGGTTCGAGGGCGAGCATCGCCAATGTTTCGGCCAAGTCGCTTGGCGTGCGCATCTCGTACGCGGGAATGTAGGCCCTCACGGTGCGGCGCTCCTGGATTGGCAGGCGCGGACGACGGATTCGAAAATTTTCGTGTAACCGGTGCAGCGGCAGAGATTTCCGGAGAGGTCGGCGCGAATTTCGGCGTCGGTGGGCTGCGGATGCCGTTCGAGCAGCGAGTACGCGGCCAAGATCATGCCGGGTGTGCAGATGCCGCACTGCGCGCCGCCACAGGCGATGAACGCGTCCTGAATCGCGGCGAGTTGCTCGCTGTTGTCAGCCAAGCCTTCGATCGTGCGGATTTCGCAGCCGGCGACTTGCGCGACGGGCAGGAGACAACTATTGACCAGCGCGCCGTCAAGCAGGACCGAGCAGGCGCCGCATTCACCTTCTCCGCAGCCTTCCTTCGTGCCAGTGAGCGCGAGTTCGCGGCGCAACACGTCGAGCAGACGCTCCATCGGCCACGCGCGGAAGCGGCGCGGCTCGCCATTCACCGTGCAGGCGATTTCGATTTTGGCGGCGGCGTCAGGCACGCGGCCTCGCAGGCTCGGTGGATTTCGCGGCGTCGGCTTTCTCGAACGCTTCCATCAAGCGGTCAGCCGTCGCCGGAATTTCGCGGAGCGAAATGTTCAGGGCATTCTCGATGGCGTTCAGAATCGCGGGCGCCGCGCCGTCGAGCGGAAGTTCGCCGATGCCTTTGGCGCCGCCGGGTCCAAACTCGTACGGCGTCTCCTCGAAGAAGACGCGGATGCGCGGCAGATCGGCCGAGGTGGGCATGATGTAATTGGTCATCTGGCCGTTGGCCATGCGGCCGTTCTGCCACACAACATTTTCAGTGAGCGCGAAACCGATGCCCTGCGCGATGCCGCCTTCGATTTGCCCGGCGGCGAGCACGGGGTGAATCACTTTGCCGACTTCCTGCACGGCGACGAACTCATCGACGTGCGTTTCAAATGTCGCGGTGTCCACCGTGACTTCGGCGACGTATGCGGCCCAGGCGTAGGCGCGGTAGGCGTCGCCGGAATATGTTGCGTCGTCCCAGTGCAAGCCCGGCGGCGTTTGATATTGGCTGCGCGAGCGGAGCGGGCCGCGCGCTTCGATGAAACGACTGCAGGCGCGCGCGAAATCGTCAGAGGAATAATCCGCCGCAAGAAAGCCCGCGGACGTGAGTTCGTGCTTGAGGCCGAGCGCAGCGGTTTCGACGAGCTTGCCGACGACCATGGCGGTGCGCGAGGCGACGGTGGGGCCGCTATTGGGAACGGCGGCGGTGTCGGGTTGCGCGATTTCGATTTGGTCGTAGTCGATACCGAGAGCGTCCGCAGCGATTTGCCCGAAAATTGTGTTGGTGCCTTGGCCCATCTCGGTGTTGGCGGTGAGGATGCGCACGCGACCCGCGGGCGTGGCTTCGGCTTCGACGATCGAAGCGAGAGTCGTTTCGCCGGAACCGGTGAAGCCCGCGCCGTGAAAGAATGTGGCGAAGCCGATGCCTTTTTTCAGTCGCTGCGTGGGATTTTCGAGAGCGAAGCGCTGGCGTTTCGCGGCGTAGTCGCTTTCGCGAAGCGCGCGATCGAGCAGGCGGGCCATATCCACGGCTTCGCGGATTACCTGGCCGGTGGCAAGCGTGTGGCCCTGGGAGATGAAATTGCGGCGGCGGAATTCCTGAGGAGAAAGGCCGACGGCTTGCGCGACGCGATCCATGTGACGCTCGAGGGCGAAAATACTTTGCGGCGCGCCGAATCCGCGAAAGGCGCCGTGCGGCGGGGCGTTCGTCGCGACGACGCGCGATTGGATGCGCACGTTGGGGCAAAAGTAGGGACCGGCGGCGTGCAGTGTGCCGCGCGAGAGCACGACGGAAGAGAGCGTAGCGTACGCGCCGCCATCGAGGGCGAAGTCGATGTCCATGGCGACGAGTTTGCCGTCGCGCGTGACGGCGGTGCGATGGCGCGTGCGCGAGGGATGGCGCTTGGTGGTAGCGGCCATATCTTCGGCGCGATCGTAGACGATTTTAACCGGGCGGCCGGATTTCCACGCGAGCAGCGCGGCGTGGCCGGCGATCATCGATGGATATTCTTCCTTGCCGCCGAAGCCGCCGCCGGTTTCCGCTTGTACGACGCGAATTTTTTCCACGGGCAAGCCGAACATCGCGACGAGAGCTTTGTGAACGTAGAAGGGACACTGCAGCGAGCCCCATACGGTGACGCCGTCGTGTGGATTGGCGACGGCGATCATGGCGTTCGGCTCGATGTAGAGTTGCTCTTGCGCGCCGGTGCGGTATTCGGCTTCGACGATGACGCAATCGGCGCGGGCGAAGGCGGCGTCAACGTCGCCTTTGTGCACGTCGTAAGTTTTGAAAACGTTGTCCACGCCCCAGATGACTTGTTTGCGCGAGAGAGAATCTTCGAGCGTGAAAATCGCCGGCAGCGGCTCGATTTGGATGCGCACGGCGCGGCGCGCTTCTTCCAACAGATACGGATCGGGGTGCGCGAGGAGAACGATGGCTTCCTCGGGATGATTGACGACGGCGTCGGCGAGCAGTGGCTGATCGTGCTCGATCAGGAAAACGCAATTTTCGCCGGGAATGTTGCGCGCGGTGACGACGGTGAATTCGTCCCAAGGAATGCCGGGGCCGAATTCGATTTTGCGGATGCGGCCGCGCGGGACTTCGCTGCGCACGGTGACGCCGTAGAGCAGATCGGGGAAGGTGAGGTCGTCGGTGTAGCGCGCGCGTCCGGTGACTTTTTCGCGGCCTTCTTTCCGCGGCACGGAGCTTCCCAGGAGTTTCTGTTTCGGCGAAGGCATTGAAGTTATGGCGCTCGGTCCCTCACTCGCGTGGCGATCGCGGCGACTTAGTATTCGGTGCGGCCCGGTTGTTCGCGCCAGGCGCGAAATGCGGCCAGCGCTTCCTCACGCATGATCGGCGTCATCGGGATTTTGCGGCGCGCGGGCTCGCGGCGCAACTCTTCGTAGATGAAGCCGTCGTCGAAACCGGCGGCGGCGGCGTCTGCGGCTGTGGCGGCGAAAAAGACGCGATCGGGACGCGCCCAGTAGATCGCGCCGAGGCACATCGGGCAAGGCTCGCAACTGGTGTAGATTTCGCAGCCGTGAAGTTGGAACGTGCCGAGCGCGCGGCAGGCTTCGCGAATGGCGACAACTTCGGCGTGAGCCGAAGGATCGTTGGTCTGCGTGACGCGATTGACGCCTTCGGCGACGATGCGGCCGTCCTTGAGGACCACGGCGCCAAACGGGCCGCCCGCACCGGACTGGACGTTCTGGACGGCCAGGGCGATGGCGCGCTGCATGAAAGGGCTGGGCATATTGGGCATGAGCGATTCGTTTGGGTACCGGCGGGCAACGCCGGAAACCCCAAGGCGAGAATTGTAGCGAACCCTCGCGCGCGGCACGTCCATTTTCTTGGCGGCGCGCACATAGTTGATACAATGGCGCCCGATGAGCCTGACCGCATTATTTGCGCTGCTGGGCGGCTTGCTGGTGCTGGCGTTCGTGGCCAACCGGCTGTTTCAGTGGACGCGCGTGCCGGACGTGGTGGTGTTGATGGCCACCGGGCTACTGATCGGGCCGGTGTTCGGATGGGTGCACGCCGCCTCGCTGGAAGGTGTGGCGCGCGCATTCGGATCTCTGGCGCTGATTTTGATTTTGTTTGAGGCCGGACTCGATCTCGATCTGCGGAATACGCTGCGGCATTTTCCGGGCGGAGTGCTGCTGGGTTTTGCGACGTATGCGGTGACGACGTTGGCAGTCGGCGGACTTGTCTGGCGAAACCTTGGATTGCCTTTGCGCGACGCGATGGCCGTCGGCGCGATCATGGGTTGCACCAGCAGCACGATCGTGCTGCCGATTCTGCAGCAATGGAAGGCGCGCGAGGTGGTGCGCGTCACGCTGCTGGTGGAATCGACGCTGGGGGACATCTTGGCGGTGCTGACGACGCAGTTTTTGCTGGATTTCGATCCAGCGCAAGGATCCGCGGTGACGGGTTTGGCTTCGCGGCTGGCTTTGCAAGTGACGATTTCTTTGCTGGCGGCGCTGGCGATCGGATTTTTGTGGTCGAAACTCCTGCCGCTTCTTTCCGAGCAGCGCTTCTGGCAAGTGCTGACGTTTTCGATGGTGTTGCTTCTGTACGCGGGGACGGAGGCGGCGAAGGGCAGCGGTTTGCTCGCTGTGCTCGGATTTGGATTGGCGCTTTCCAATTTGCCGGGAGCGCGGCCGGAAATGGCGGCGATGTTCCAATGGGCCATGCCACAGGCCACACAGCACCAGCAAATTTTGAGTTTTCATTCCGAGCTATCGTTTCTGGTGCGCACGTTTTTCTTCGTGATGATCGGCGTGGTGGTGAAATTGAGCGGGCTGCGCGCGATTTGGTTGTTGCTGCTGGGCGTGATGGGTGCGATCTGGCTGGCGCGTTGGGTTGGAGTGCAATCAACCGCGTGGTCGTGGCGCGAGTGCACGGCCGAGGATCGCAAGGTCGTGCTGTGGATGCTGCCGCGCGGGTTGATCACGATCGTGCTGGCGCTGGCGGTGGTGGAAGCGCGGGGAAGCGCGATGTCGTTTTTGCCGCCTCTGGCGTTTGCCGTGATTTTGCTGACGAATTTGCTGGTGCTGATCGGCGGGTTAGGCGCCGCGCGGCAAGTTTCCGCGACGGAACCGGCCGGGGGCGGTGGACCTTCTGCCGGCGCGCCGTGATCGAAGGTGCCTGAGTGGAGTATCCTGTGCAGGCGCGAAAGAATCCGGCGGCCGTACCGAACTCTGCGGCAACCGAATCATATAAGGCGATCAAGCGACGGAAAGGTTAGTGCGGGAATGGCGAACACGACGAAATTGAAGAAGCGGCCGCTGGGATCGAGTGGCATCGAGATTACGGTCGTCGGCTTTGGCGCATGGGCGGCGGGCGGCGCGGGGTGGATTTATTCTTGGGGCGCGCAGGACGATGCGGTTTCCGTCGCGGCGATACGGCGCGCGGTCGATCACGGCGTGAATTGGATCGATACGGCGGCGGTGTACGGGATCGGGCATTCGGAGGAAGTGGTTGGCCGCGCGCTGCGCGAGATTCCCGCGGCGCAACGGCCGATGGTTTTTACAAAATGCGGAGTGCAGCTCGATCCCGAGCATCCCTACGCGCCTGCAATCCGTACGATTCGACCGGATTCAGTGCGGCGCGAGATCGAAGCGTCGCTCAAGCGCCTCGGAATCGAGCGGATCGACCTGTACCAATTTCACTGGCCCGATCATACGGGAGTGCCGATTGAGGATTCGTGGGGCGAGATGGTGCGCCTGATCGAGGAAGGGAAAGTGCTCGCGGGGGGCGTATCGAATTTCGATGTGGCGCTGCTCGAGAGGTGCGAGCGTATACGTCATGTGGATTCGTTGCAGCCGCCATTTTCGATGATTCGGCGCCAGGCTGCAGAGGACGTGATTCCGTGGTGCGCGGCGCACGGCACAGGCGTGATCGTATACAGCCCGATGCAATCGGGATTGCTGACGGATAGCTTTAGCGCAGAGCGCATCGCGACGCTGGGCGAAGACGATTGGCGGCGAGGGTCGCCGTTTTTTCAGGAGCCGAATCTAGGGCGCAATCTTCGGCTGCGCGACGCGCTGCGGCCGATCGCGGCGCGGCACGGCGTGAGCGTCTCGGCGATTGCGGTGGCGTGGACGCTGGCTTGGCCGGGGGTGACGGGAGCAATCGTCGGCGCGCGCTCGCCGGAACAAGTCGACGGCTGGATCGCCGCCGGGCATCTGGAGCTAACGTCTAGCGATCTAAATGAAATTGCGCGCGCCATCGAACAGACTGAAGCTGGTGGCGGGCCGGCGCGACCAGCAGGCGCTGGCGCGAAGGCCGGCGAATAGATGCATTGAATTTTGTGGCTGTGGACGGCGTCAACAGGAATTCATCCTTGGGAGAACGAGAACTCACTTTGGGAATTTGACACTTTACATCGCGAGAGGAGAAACCGATGGGCTCGAATCGTGTGGTAGCGCTGCTGGGCAGAATTCTGGTGGCGGTTCCATTTTTGGTGTTCGGCGAAATGAAAATCGCACAATTTCACTTCTACGCGGGGCTACTAGCGGCGATGAAGGTTCCGAAGCCGACGATCGCCCTCGTGATCGTGATCATCATTGAGGTGCTGGGCGGAATTTGCCTGGCAGTTGGATTCAAGGCGCGGCTGTGGGCGTGGCTGATGTTCCTTTATCTGATTCCCGTCACGTTCACGGCCCACAATTTTTGGACGTATACGGGCGCGGCGCGCTTGGACAACGAGATCCACTTCATGAAGAACGTTGCCATCCTGGGCGGTTTGCTGCTGATCGCGGCGTTTGGGCCGGGATCGCTGAGCGCCGATAAGACGTAAGCGAAATTGCTTTCCGGTAATTAAGTGAGGGCGCGACGAGCCTAGTAGCCTTCGCCGTGCGCTCCGGATTTCACTTTGCCCGCAAAGCTGCGATATGCATACACCGTGTAGCTGGTCGCGAGCGTCATTCCAATCACCCACCAAATCAGGCCAACGCGCAGGCCGTACACGGGAGCCATTGCGTTGTGGACTGTTAGGCCGAAGGCGGGATCGGTGGAGGATGGCAGGACGTAGGGATAGAGGCTGAACGCGGCGCTCGTCAACATGCCGAGCAAGTAAGCGCAGGAGCTGAGGAACGCGTTGCGCTCGTGGCCGCGCCACGAAAACCAGATAATTCCAGCCAGGCCGAGTACCGCGACGCCGGGAAACGCGGCGCCCCAGGCGTGCCCCGAGAAATGCGCCGCAAGAGACGGCTGCACCCAGAAGCTGGCGGCGGTGATCGCCGCGGTGAGCGCGGCGACGATCCACACGGTCCATTTTGCGAGGCGGCGAGCGCGCAGCGCAACATCTCCTTCCGTCTTGAATGCGACCCACAGCGCGCCGTGAAGCAGCAGCGCCGCGAGCGCCGCGACGCCAATCAGAATCGTATACCAATCGAGGACGCCCGCATTTGGCCCGGGGCGGAAATTCGTCCATAGTGACTCGAAGAATCGCCCGTTTTGATCGAGCGGCACGCCGCGCACGACGTTGCCGAGCGCCGCGCCGTAGAAAACTGCAAGCAGCAAGCTGGCGCCCGAGAAGACGACATCCCAGAACGGAGACCAAACCGCGCCGCGGGTGTGGCTGCGGAATTCCACCGAGACCCCGCGCAGCGTGAGCAGCCACAGAACAATGATCAGCGGCAGATAGAAGCCGCTAAAGCTGGACGCGTAGAGCGCGGGGAAAGCGAAATACAGAACACCGCCTCCGGCGAGCAGCCAAACTTCGTTGCCGTCCCAGACGGGGCCAATCGAGGCGAGCACTGTGTGCCGCTCAGAATCGGTGCGCGCCACGAAAAGATGCACGATGCCCGCGCCAAGATCGAAGCCGTCGAGGACGACGTAGAACGCGAGCATCACAGCCACAATGCAGAACCAGAGTGTTCCCATGGCGCGCTCCTCAGGCAGTCCTGGAGATCGGTGTTGCCGCGGAGGACGGCGCCGCGGGAGCGTCTTCCTCCGGGCCGCGATCGATCGCGTTGTAAATCAAGTAGAGGAAAAGAATCGCGAGTAAGGCATCCAATCCCAGAAAACCCAACAGCGTGAACCATGCGTCGCCGGCGGGCACTTGCGTGGAGATGCCTTGCTGCGTGTGCATCAGGCCGTAGATTACCCACGGTTGGCGCGCCGATTCGGCGGTGATCCAGCCGGCGGTATTGGCGATGAAGGGCAGCGGCAGCGCGAGCATCAGAATCCAGAGCATGGCGCGCGAATCGAAGAGTTTGCCGCGCCACAATTTCCACGCCGCGAGCAGTTCGATGGCGATGAAGATCGTGCCCAAGCCAACCATGATGTGATAGCTGAAATAGACCAGCGGAATTTGATCGGGCCAATCGCCGGGGTTGAAGCTATCGAGTCCGCGCACCTCGGCTGCCCAGGAACGATAGGTTAAAAAGCTGAGCGCGCGCGGAACGAACAGCGGATTGTCGAGCGTCTTCTTGTTGACGTCGGGCTGGCCGAGAATCGCGACGGGAGCGCCGCGCTCGGTGTGGAACAGGCCCTCCATGGCCGCGAGCGCCGGCGGTTGATACTGCGCGATCATGCGGCCCTGGCCATCGCCGGTGGGCCAGAGCTGCAGCAACGCCGCGCACACGCCGACAATCACGGCCGTGCGCACGAACAATTTCGCGGATGCCTGATGCTGTTTCGAGAGCAGATAAAACGCACCAATGGAGGCCATCACGAAGCAGCCGGTCTGCACCGCGCCCAGCATGGTGTGCGCGTATTGCCAGAGCGCCCAGCGATTCAGCAGCAGCGCCCAAAAGCTAGAGAGTCCCATGCGCCCATCGGCCGCGATGGCGTAGCCGACCGGATGCTGCATCCACGCGTCCGTGGCGACGATCAAATATCCGGAGAGCCACGAGCCGAGAAACATGGCCAGTGCGGAAAACCAGTGGCCGCGCGGACCCAGGCGCTTTTCTCCGAAGAGAAATAGGCCGAGGAAACTGGATTCCAGGAAAAACGAAAACACGCCTTCCATCGCCAGCGTTTGACCAATCACGGCGCCGGCGGTTTTTGAAAACTCGGCCCAGTTGGTGCCGAACTGAAATTCCATCGGAATACCCGTGACCACGCCCAGCGCGAAGCTGATTCCGAAAATCTTGGCCCAAAAACGCCCGGCGCGATTCCAACACGGATCGCCGGTGCGCAGCGCCGCCGTTTTCATGATCAGGATCAGCAGCGCAAGCCCCATCGTGAGTTGCGGGAAGATGTAGTGGAATGTGACGGTGAAGGCGAACTGCAGACGATGAACCGTTAGGGCGTTTTCCAACAAGGAATGGGCCCTCCTTTTGACCGCGCCCGGCGGCGGGCTCCACTGATATTTTTTCCGCGCGACGGCGTCTTGCCAGAGCGCGGCGCTCGTGGCGGATTTTCGCTCGACATCCTGCGAGAGCCGATGATGTGCCGGGCGAGATGCTGCGGCGCGCGACCGGGCCGGGAACGCACGGACACTCTAACGCCGCAGGCCCGCCGACGCTAGGGGCTTGCCGCGGGGTTACCGTTTTCCCGCTTCGGGAGGCGCGGCGCCAGCCTTCATTTTCGCGAGGGCTTATCTTCGGCACCCACCTAAGCACCTTTGAAACCAGCAGTTGCAGCGGCACCGCAGCGTACCCCACGGCCCCGGCAAAAATCGTTAGCGGGCAGTTAAAAACGAATTTGTTTTGTGGTACAACAATATACCCTTGGCAGCCGCCGGCACGGCCCGTATGGCTGCTGGGCGGGCCAATTCTAGGGTATTCCGCCGAGCGCCAAGAGCTGGGCAGGCGGTCGGTTCGGTGCAATGCGCGGGCGATGTTGGATGTTTCAGCCGAGGCGTTTCGGGCTATAGTTGCGCGCCGCCTCGGCGCAACCAGGAGGAGAAAAATGCTGCCGGAACAATGGGATACGTTCAAGCGCGCGGTGCGCCGCGAGAAGATGGATAAAGTTCCGATGGCGCTGATCATCGACAGCCCATGGATTCCCGGGTATCTGGGAATCAAACACATGGACTATTTCCTGGATCCCGAGCTGTGGTTTCAATCCAACCTGAAGATCCTGCGCGAGTTTCCCGATGTGATTTTCATTCCGTCGTGGTGGATGGAGTATGGGATGGCGGCGGAGCCTTCGGTGCTTGGCTCGAAAATTAAATTTTGGCAGGACAACACGCCGAGCGAATATCACACGCTGCAACGCCTGGAGGACATCGACAATTTCCCGGAGTACGAGGTGGAGTGCGACGCGTTTGCGGGCCTGACGCTGCATCGCATCGGCATGCACAAGCAGCGCATCCTGGATGCGGGCTACATCCTGCCGATGATCACTTCGCGCGGTCCGCTGTGCACCGCGGGATTTGTGCGCGGCACCACGCATTTCATGATCGATCTGGTGGAAGATCCCAAGGGCTCGCACAAGCTGATCGATTTGTGCACGCGCGTGATCATCGACTGGCTGAAAGCGCAGCACAAAGTGATGGGCGATACGGTGGAAGGAATTTTCATCCTCGACGACATCGTTGGATTCGTAAACGAAGAGCATTACATGGAGTATGCGCATCCTTATCTGAAGCGCATCTGCGACGCTTTCCCGAAAGATTGGGTGAAGCTTTATCACAACGACGCGGAAGTGGACGCGTGCCTGGACCATCTGCCGGACACGGGATTCAACGTGTTGAATTGGGGAAAGCAGAAACACATGTCCGAGGTGAAGCGTCGAGTGGGAGACCGGATGTGCCTGATGGGCAATGTGAATCCGCTGGAGATTGGCGTGCGTGGGACGCCCGACGAAGTGAAAGACGAAACGCTTGAAGTGTTGGAGGCATCCGGCGGCGAGGGCGTGATTCTGTCCGTGGGCGGCGGCACAAGTCCGGGGATGCCGCGCGAGAATATTCTGGCGATGCTAGAGGCCCTGAATGAATTCAATGGACGGCGCGCCGCAAGCGGCGTATCCAGCCGCCGATAGGGAATAAAGGAGCGCGTGATGCCCGATTATGCCCAGATGAACCAACTTCTGTACGAAGGCAACGCCAGCGAGATAGACCGGCTTACGAAGGAGGCTCTTGCTGCGGGGCGGTCGGTGCAGGAAGTGTTGAACGAGGGGCTAATCGCGGGCATGAGCGTGGTGGGAGAGGACTTCAAACACAACGTGCTCTACGTTCCGGAAGTGCTGATCGCTGCGCGGGCGATGAAGGCGGGCATGGCAGTGTTGAAACCGCTGTTGAGCGCAAAGGACAGCACCACCAAGCCCAAGGGCGTGTTGCTGATGGGCACGGTGCGCGGCGATTTGCACGATATCGGCAAGAATTTGGTGGGCATGATGGCCGAGGGCGCGGGATTTGAAGTGCACGACATTGGCGTGGACCAGAGCGTGGAGAAATTCATGGCCGCGGCGGAAAAATGCAAGCCGACGATTATCGGCATGAGCGCGCTGCTGACCACCACGATGATGTACATGAAGACCGTAATCGAAGGATTTGACGCCGCCGGCCTCACCGAAATTCGCATGGCCGTCGGCGGCGCGCCGATCAGCCAAATGTTTGCCGACGAAATTGGCGCCGATGGATACGGGGCGAACGCTTCCGCGGCGGTGGATTTATTTTTGCGGCTTTCGACGAAGGATTGACAGACCGTGGCGACTTACAAAATTCTCTATTGGCAGGACATTCCCTCGCAGATCAAAGCCGAGGATGACACGGAAGACGTCACTGTGCCGCTCGATGGAAAGTTCATGGAACATATCGATCGAGTGGCCGCGCAACGCGGGCTGACGAGCGCGGACGACTACCTTGCTCAATGGAAATGGAGCGAGGAAGAAGAGCGGGAAGGATCCGCGCGCGAAGTTGCGGAAGCGTTGAAGGCCGAGCTCGAAGCAAAGGGCTGGTAGGATCCCTGCGGTAATGGCCGTTACCCTCACAATCAACGGGAAAACCATCGAAGCAGACCGCGATCGATCGCTGTTCGATCAGGCGGAATTTTTGGGGATCGACGTGCCCACTTCCTGCCGGAAGCAAGGCAAGTGCAGGGAGTGCATGGTGGAGGTCGTCGAGGGGATGGAGCTGCTTTCGGCGAACACCGATCCCGAAAAACATTTGAAGGGAAATTTTCGGCTGTCGTGTCAAACGTATGTGACCGGTGAGAACGGTGTGATTCGCTGTCATACGATGCGCCGCGGGCACATGCGAATCGAGCGGCAGGCGCTCGGTTTGCCGGGCAGCGGCGCGCCGATGAAACTCGATCCGGCGGTCACGCGCGATGGCGATCGCATTCTGATCGACGGAATCGAAGTGGAGCGCTCGACAGGACCAATTCATGGAATTGCCATGGATCTTGGGACGACGACGATTGTGCTGCGCCTCGTCGATCTTGAAAGCGGCGAACTGATCGCGGATTCTTCGTTTGAAAATCCGCAGCGCTTTGGCGGGTCCGACGTGATGGCGCGCATCAGCTACGATGGCGATCATCCGGGCAGGCTGCTGATGCGCACACTTGCGGGATATCTGAGCCACGCGATCGAAAAATTTCCGGTCGATCCGAAAACGATTTACGAGATGGTGGTCGTGGGCAACTCCACAATGCGCGATCTATTTTTCCGGCAGAGCGTTTATTCGATTGGGCAGAATCCGTACCGCTCGATCACGGAAATCGAAATGGCGGCGGGCAAGCGAACGACGACGAGCCTGGTCGAGACGGGGCGCAGAGCGTTGCTGCCGATTCACCCGAAAGCGCGCGTCTACGGCGCGCCGATCATCAGCGGTCACGTGGGCGCGGATGCCGCTGCCTGCGTGCTGGCGGTTGATATTGCGCATGAAGAGCGGCTCGTTGCGGTGATGGATATCGGGACAAACACGGAATTGATTCTCGGCAATAAAAATCGGATTCTCGCGGCGTCTTGCCCGGCGGGGCCGGCGTTTGAGGGCGGAGCCATCGCATGCGGCATGCCGGCGTTGGATGGAGCGATCGAGGAAGTTGCGATTGGCGATGACGGGAAGTTTCGCGTTGTCGTGATCGGCGATGTCGCGCCTGAGGGCATTTGCGGATCGGGCCTCGTCGATGTGCTCAGCGAGTTGCTGCGTACCGGGCGAATGAATGAGATGGGACGCTTCACGGACGATCACCACGGCCGCATCACGCTCGATAAGGAGCACGATATTTATTTGCTCGAAAGCGATGTGAATGAACTGGCGCAGGCCAAGGGCGCCAACGTGGCCGGTCTGCACGTGGTTTTCAGCAGTTACGGAATTGATTTCGACGATATCGACGTTTTCTATTTGGCGGGGGGATTCGGCCGGCATCTGAAAGTGGAAGCGTCGAAGCGCATCGGTCTTGTGCCGGATTTGCCGTCCGCGAAGATCGTGCAGGCCGGCAACACCGCGATCGAAGGCGCCACGATCGCTTTGCTTTCCAAATCGAAACGCCAGGAACTTGAGGACCTGGTCAAGAAGGTGGAGCACTGTCGCCTCGAAACGCATCCGCGCTTTTTCGATTTTTTTGTGGAGGGCTGCCAGTTCAAACCTGTGGAGCCGATTCCATGCGCCAAGTAGCCGAGATGATGGAGCTGGCGAGCACGCGGCCGGACGTGAACGTCGCGCCGGCAGAGTATGCACGGCTGCTCGGTTTTCCGCGCGACTGGGTGTTGGAAGGGCGCTCCGCGGAATTGGCGGAATGGGCGCGCGGCTGGTACGCGAAGCATGGACGGCCGTGGCTCTATGCGCGGCAAGCGGAAAGCCTGGAAATCGCAAACGATTCCATTCGCATCGATGGAGTGCCGTTCACAAGCAAACGCCTGCAGAGCACGCTGCAGCAGGCGGGCGCGCACAGCGTGATTCTTGTGGCCGTCGGCGCGGGGCCGGAGGCCGAACAGGAAGCGGGCCGGCGCTGGGAAGACGACAAGCCCGACGAATATTTTTTCCTTGAGATGTTCAGCTCCGCGGTGGTCGAGCATTTGACTACCGTGACTGGCGCCAACCTCTGCGATTGGGCGGAGCGCCAGGAGATGGCCGTGCTGCCGCACTACAGTCCGGGCTACCCCGAGTGGGACGTCGCGGAACAACCGCAGTTGCTCGCGCTAATGAAGCGCACGCGAAAGCAGCCGCTGCCCTCCGGGGTTGACGTGCTGCAGTCCGGCATGCTGCGGCCGAAGAAAACGTTGCTGGCGGTTTTCGGATTGACGCGGCACACGGACCGGTTGCGCCGGCTCACAGATTTGGTTCCTTGCGAGAATTGTTCCTTCGCGCCATGCCAGTATCGGCGCGCGCCGTACAGGCGGATGGCTGCGCGAGCGATCGGGCAGGAGCGGCCGGCGCGGCCGGCGCGCATCGCGGTGCTGGATCACAAAGCCGCGTACAGCGTGAACACCAAAGCTTTGAAACGATGGGCAGAGGTACGTCTTACGCTCAAGACGCGCGAGGATGGATCGATCGACGCGGTGTTCCGCTACGACGGAACAACCTGCACCAACATGGGCCGGCCGCTGACGTATCTCTACAATGTGAAACTGGGGCCGCACGCCGAAGGGTATCCAATACGCGAGCAGCGATGCGCGCCGGCCGAGGGCGATTCGGGCCACATGTATATGTGCAAATACATCGAGAACGCGGACGGCCTGACGCGCGCCATCGATCGTGAAAAGCCACTGAACGGGCAGCGATTGAACGCTGTATTGTCATGGCGGCGTGAAGTCAGCGCCGCAGGCTGCTATTGCGAGGCCGAAAGCCGCGATCACAAATGGGGTCTGGTGCTTGAAACGATTCACTACGCGCTGGTACAAAGGGAACTGGCGCAGGACGCCGAACAATCATGAAGAAACTTTTGCAGGACGCGATACTCGAACGCCCCAAGCTCGCCGACGGCGCCATGGGCACGCAGCTCATGTGGGCCGGACTGGAACAAGGCAATTGCGGCGAGGAATGGAATCTGATCCATCCGGGAAAAGTGCTTGCCATCCAGAGCCGGTACGCGCACGCCGGCTCGGATTGCATTTTGACGAATACGTTCGGCGGCTCGCGCATCATGCTGAATCGCCATTCCAAAGCGGATAACGTCGCGGAAATCAACAAGGCGGGAGTGTCGATCGTTCGCGAGGCGTTCAAGGTGAACGGCAAGGACGGCTACGTGATCGGCGACATCGGGCCGTTTGGCGGCTTGATGGAGCCCTACGGCGATTTCACGGAATCGCAAGTGCGCAGCGCGTTCGAGGAGCAGGCCGCGGCGCTGGTGGATGGCGGGGCGGACGCCATCATCATCGAGACGCAAACTTCGTTTGAAGAATTGCTGCTGGGCATTCGCGCGGCGCAGTTGGCGGGCGCGCCATGCATCATCGGATCGATGGCCTATGACGTGACGCTCGATGGCTCGACGTTTCGCACGATGATGGGCGTGGAGCCGGAGCGCGCCGCGGAGTTCATGGAAGAAAACGGCGCGCATATCGTCGCGCTGAACTGCGGCACCGGCATGGACATGGCGCGCGCGAGAGAGGCCGTCGGCCGCTACAAGAGCGTGACGAACTTGCCGGTGATGGTCGCGCCGAATGCGGGACAGCCGAAGTGGGTGAACGGGAAAATCGTTTACGACGAAACGCCGGAGCAAATGATGAAGGGCGTCATCCCGCTGCTTGAGGCGGGAGCCAATATCGTGGGCGCCTGTTGCGGCAGCACGCCGGAGCATATCGCCGCATTCCGAATCAAGATGGACGAATTTCTAAGATCGAAGGAAACGCAATCGACCGGGAGCCGATCGTGAAAACCAAACTCTGCGATGTGAACGCGGCCGCCAAGGAAAAACTTCCGCCGACGATGGACGATAAATCGGGCATCGGCGTTCACTACGTGGACGCGTACATCAAGCCGATGAACATAAAGCTGGAAGACGGCACACCCGTGAAATGCAAGCGCCGCGGATTGAAGATCACGTTTTCCGCGGGCGGCAAGAAGGGCGAAGGATTGATGCGCAGGCTCGATGTGAGCCCCGATCCAGTGATCATGCTGGACGCGGCGTTGCAAGAAGCCGCCAAGGCCGCCGGCGTCGAGCTGACGGTCGAAGACGGCGGGATATTCCTCACGCTCTGATTCTTGTTTTTTCGCATCAGGATTTCTTCGATCGTTATTTATCCGATCCGGGCTTCTCTGAAATTCGATTGATGGCGCCCGTCGCCCGGCGGGCGCCCGCGTTTGCAGATGCGTTTTGCACAAGGCCATTCCTTTTACGCACAGAAATTTTGTCTTTGCTCGCAAAAGACCCATTCCTGCCTGTACACTGATATGTATTCCAAGGAAGACAGCATGATCGCAAGTTGGCGCGTCGCGAAGTCTCCATTTGCCGCCGAAGTGTGCCTCGGCGCTCCGGCGCTCGGCTTCATCTCTCCGGTTCGGCCATGAGCGATCGCAGAGTGAAAGGAAATGGTATGAACGTCCTTGTTCTGAACGCGGGAAGTTCCAGTCTGAAGTTTCAGGTGATCGCGACCGATCCCGAACGCATCAAGAAAAACGCCGATGAGCGATTGATGCGCGGCGAAGTGGAGCACATCGGCGGCGAAGCCGTCCTTTCGCTGCAGACCGCCAACGGTCCCGCGCAGAAATTGACGGCATCCTTGCGCGATACTTCCGCGGCGCTCGATTACGTGATTCGCTGGGCTGTGTCCGATAAATCCGGCATGCCGCAAATTCGCAGCTCGGCCGATATCCACGCCGTGGGCCACCGCGTGGTTCATGGCGGCGAGCTGTTTCATGAATCGGCGCTGATCACCGACGAAGTGCTGAAAGGCATCCAGAGCTGCATCGACCTTGCTCCACTGCACAACCCGAGCAACATCAAAGGAATTCTTGCCGTGCGCGAAGTGCTGGGCGAGAGCATGCCGCAAGTGGCCGTGTTCGACACGGCATTCCACCACTTCTTGCCCGAATACGCTTATATGTACGCGATCCCTTACCATCTCTATCGCCGCCATCGCATCCGGCGTTACGGCTTTCACGGCACATCGCACCGCTACGTGGCCTATCGCTATCGCCTGCTGCGCGGCTTGACGCGCGAGCAAACCAACATCATCACGCTGCACCTGGGCAATGGCTGTTCCGCCGCGGCGATTCGCGCCGGTCATCCCATTGACACGTCCATGGGCATGACGCCGCTCGAGGGTCTGGTGATGGGAACGCGTTCCGGCGATATCGATCCGGCGGTTGTGAACCTGATCGCTTCGAAAGAAGGATTGTCTACGCACGAGGTCGAATCTCTGCTCAATAAGCAGTCCGGCTTGCTCGGCATTTCCGGCATGACCAACGATATGCGTGTGCTGCTTGGTGAAGTGCGCGAGAACAACGATCGGCGCGCGCGCCTGGCCATCGAAATCTTCTGCTATCGCGCGCGAAAATATATTGGCGCGTACCTGGCGGCGATGGGTGGAGCGGATGCCGTCGTGTTCACCGGAGGAATCGGAGAAAACTCGCCCGAAATCCGCGCGCACATCTGCGAGGGGCTGGAGTGGGCGGGCTTGGAGATCGACGAAGCCAGGAATAAGGAGCTGGTCGGCCGCGAGGGCGTGATCAGCCGCGAAGGCGCGCGTCTGGCCGCCTACGCCATCCCTACCGACGAGGAATTGCTGATCGCACGCGATACCGTCCGCTGCATCTTGGGCGAACCGCACCCGTTGTAAAGCGCCGTTCTGGCCAGCCAGGGCGATTGGTTCAGTATCCCCGCTTTTTGTTCACGACATTTAGCAGCGGCTCGCCCTTTTGGAACCGCTCATATTGCGCGATGAATCGGTCCATGGCCTCGTCGTGCCAGACGGGCGTGTGGTCTGCGCAGTGCGGTGATAGCAGGACGTTCTCCATTTTGTAGAAGGGATGTTCCGGCGGCAATGGCTCGTAATCGAACACGTCTAGCGCCGCGCCCTTAATCCGGCCGGTGCGCAGCGCGTTGAGCAGCGCCTTTTCGTCGATGATCGGGCCGCGGCCGACGTTGATCACGACGGCGGTGGGTTTCATCGCCGCAAATTCCGGCTCGCCAATCATTCCGCGAGTTTCCGCAGTCAGCGGCGCGGCCACCACCACATAATCGCTGCGCGAAATCATCTCGATGCGATGGTCAGGGCTGTATGTTTGCTCGACTAACGGGTCCGCGCCGCGCTCAGACGACGGATGACGTTTCACGGCGAGGACGCTCATCCCGAGCGGACGCACTCTGGCGGCGATGGCGCGGCCGATATCGCCGTAGCCGATGATTCCTGCGGTCTGGCCTGCAACAATCGTGACGTCAAACGGATCCCACACGCCAGCCATTTGACTGCGGATCATCCGGCGGAAATCCTTCGCGAAATATAGGATCGCGGCAATCGTAAACTCACCTAACGATGGGCTAAAGACGCCGCTGCTATTTGTGAGCGGCACGGAACTTTCGATAATTTCCGGGAACAGCGTTTTATCGAGTCCTACCGAACGCGAATGTACCCAACGCAGATTGGGGCACATTGCAAACACGCTTTTAAGAAGCGCCGGCGAGCCTGACCAATTCAGCAGCACGGTAGCTTGAGCGGCCGCGCCCTGAAATCCTTCCGTGGAATTTCCCGCGACAATGTTTGCATTTGCCACGGCGAGGCGTTGCTTCAGCCTGGCAATCTGCGGCTCGTGCGGATCGGCCAGCATCAGAATCGTATCGTTGTTCATCGGCGTACGCTCGGCGCGCAGGCCATTACACCATAAGCGGCGCGCGCAGTGCTTCAAAAGTGCGGCTTGCAGAGCGCGCCAAAACTGATTCTACGTGGAGCCCATCTTTGCGAGGTATTTGCGCATCTGTTTGGGCAAGGGGGGAGCCGCGAGCGTGTCTGTAACCACTTCGATGTAGACGCCCGTGGTGCAGTCTTGAGCGCGAGTCATCGCCTCGTCAAGCTCTCCGCACGTCGTGACTTTGGCGGTGAACCAGTCCTTGCATCCGAGCGCCTCAGGCAACGCCGTGTAGTTCCACTGCGCGATCTCGTTATACGCGCTGTTCCCGTCAGCGCAGAAGAGCCGCTCTGTCAGGTATCCGTTGTTATTGACCACGAAAATCACCGGCTTGAGCCCGCGGCGCGGAAACTGGCTGATCTCCTGCGCGGTGAGCTGATGAGCGCCTTCCCCGGTGATCAAGACTGCGCGCCTGCTCGAGGCTGCCACTGCGGCGCCGAAGACCGCGGGCGTGGCCCAGCCGATCGAGCCCCACAGCGTTTGACTCAAGAAGTTCACGCCTTCCGGCATTCGCGCGAACGCAAGGCCCATCGAGGCGGTGCCGGTGTCCGCTACCACGATGTCATCGCGTTTGAAGTATTGCGACCACCGCGGGAACAAATACTCGACTGTGATTGGATCGTTCGGTTTTCCGAGCGGTTCTCCCAACCCCTGCGCGCTCGGGCCGCGAATGTCTGTGCGCCGCGGCAAAGATTCGGTGAGGGCGCGCAACACATCTTTCATCTCGACGTTCTCGAATACGGAGGAGCCCACGCGCACGTCGTGGTGATTCACGCCGATGCTCTTTGCCGCGTCAATCCGCGCGGTGAACACACCGGTGTTGACGTCGCTTTGCAGCGTGCCGAGATTGAGCACGCAATCGCAATTTTCGACGAAGGCCTGAACTTCGGGATTCATCAGATGACCGTCGTACATGCCGATGTACGCGGGGTGCGTCTCGTCGAAAACGGTCTTGTCCATGAGCATCGTCGCGTAGGGCAGCCCGCATGCACTCAGGAGAGCAAGCGCGTCCTCGCGCAGGCCCCAGCGCGCGACCCGGATGCCCGGCAGGATGCACGCCGTCTTGGAACGCGAGATCGCCTGGGTGATTGCGCGCACCGCTGCCTGTAGCCGACTCGGATCGCTCTGCGCGGCCGCTTCCGGGACCGCGGTGCCTGCAACGGGCATGTGCGCGTAATTCTCCGGAAAGCCCATGTACACGGGTCGGCGATGATATTGTGCGGCGGCGATCAGCCGCTCTGTTTCGCTCGCGCAGTTCTCGGGCGACATGATGGCCTGAGCGCAAACCACCGGTTCCGTCATTTTGTAGAAACTGTCAAATACTCCGTCGCCGAGGGAATGGTGCACGGCCAATCGGGCCTGCTGAATTTGGGTCCGGGGCATGCCGACCAAATGGAAGACGGAAAGATGCTCGGCATACGCGCCGGCAATCCCGTTGATGGCGCTCAATTCACCCGCGCCAAACGTGGTGCTGACCGCTGCGATGCCCTTGATGCGCGCGTAGCCGTCGGCGGCATAAGCGGCGTTCAGCTCATTGCAGTTTCCAATCCAGTTCAAACCCTGCGCTTCGGAAACGGCGTCGTCGATCGGAAAAGCGTAGTCGCCGGGCACGCCGAACACGTCGGTAACGCCCAGCGCTTTTAGGCGCGAAAGAACGTGTTGGATTACGGTTGGCGGCATTTGGCTAATCAGCGGACATTTTCGATTCGATCTCTCAACATTGCAGCATCCTACACCCGCATCATCGCGCCTGACTCGAATCTCGGCGTCGCCGCTGACGCGCATCGCGGTCCGCTTATTAGATGCTGCTGGCGCTTGAAGTTGGTGCCGGGCGTGGGGAAGGTCTGCGAATGCGGGATCGTGCTAACGCGAATGACGGAGTAGATTAGGCCGATTTTCGTGCGAGTTCGCTAAGCCAAGTCTCTATAGTCGATCTCTGCTGGGCCGCGACGTCCGCAAACAGCACGCCCATGCCCCAGCCGGCGTGCGTGTATATGGTTTTTCCAGTGACCTCGCATGTGCTGCAGCCATAGCGAATCCGCAGGCGCAACGCGGTGCCAACCGGAAGCGGATCGGCCGTATCGACATAACAGCCGAGCGAACTCAACTGCGCGATGCGTCCGACGGTGCGAATGCCGTCGCGCAGCTTCACCATTTCAGCCTCTGCGACAAAAGAAAAGCGCGGAATCGCTCGCTTTACGGGAAACGAAGTTTCAGGCATGGCGTCGCCTCATGGTTCGTGAACTCCGGTCGCATGTTGCTCCACTAAATTTAGATGCAAACGCGATGTTTCGGGTTCCGATGCATGTTCGGCGTTGCGAAACCGATAGCTGGCTGGCGGTACAGGGGACCCTGAGCGTCTGGCCGATGGCTGGGAAGCTAGGCAGTATCTTTGAGGACGGCCATTGCGGCATTGCGGCCGTTGATGCCGATCACGCTGCCGCCCGGATGGGTGCACGCTCCGCACAAATAGACGCCGGGCAGGGGCGTGCGCGCAGAAAGGCGCTTCGGCCACATGCACGCGGGCAAGCATTCGCCCTGAAAAATGTGGCCGCCGGTGAGTCCGACCTTGCGCTCTATATCCGGGGGACCGAGAGCTTGGGAATCGATGACGGTGGCCGTGGGCGAGTTCACCGCCGTAGTATCTACCGCTGAACGCCGAATTGGAAAGCCGCGACGTGCAACCGCGCCACGTTCACAGCGCTCTCCCCGCTGCGGCGCCACAGGCCCAAGCCCATTGGAAATTGTGGCCGCCTAGCTGGCCAGTGACGTCAACAACCTCGCCCACAAGAAATAGTCCCCGCACTTTGCGGCTTTCCATCGTCTTACTCGATAGCTCATCCGTATCCACGCCGCCCACCGTCACCTCAGCTTTTTCGTAGCCTTCCGTTTCCGCAGGTGTGAAATTCCACTCGTGCGTCTGGCGCCCAAGCTCCGCCAACGCTTGGTTGGTCCAATTGGGCGGGGTGTGCAAATCAAACCAGCGCGTAGCGAAACGCTTCGGCAGAATTCGTTGGAAGGCCGACCGGCCGGTTGCCACGTCACGAACCTTGGCGCCGCGAACCGCCGCCGTTACATCGCGATCCGGCGCCAGGTCGATGCGGATCGGCTCGCCCGGTTGCCAATAGGAAGAGATCTGAAGAATGGCTGGTCCGCTCAACCCGCGATGCGTGATCAGCATTTTCTCTCTAAACGAGTGATGGCCCGTAGCGGCGACCACCTCCATTGACACGCCAGCCAAAACGCAATACGGGGTTCGCACCCTGGATCCCAGCACCAGTGGTGCGAGCGCCGGTCGCGTGGATTGAATGTTTAGCCCGAATTGCCGCGCAAGGTCGTAGCCGAACGCAGTGGCTCCCATTTTAGGGATGGAAAGGCCGCCGGTTGCAACGACAAGCGCAGGTGCGTGAAACTCATCCCGTTCCGTGCGCACGACGAACTCCGCGGGGCGCCGCACCTCATGGATTCGGCTATTGACGAATGTTTTGACACCTACCGTAGCGCATTCCGATGCGAGCATGTTTGTGATATCGCTTGCCGAGCGGTCGCAGAACAGCTGTCCTAAAGTTTTTTCGTGGTAGGGGATTCGATGTTTTTCCACCAGAGCGATGAAATCCGAAGCCGTATATCGAGCCAGCGCTGATTTGTGGAAGTGTGGATTTGCCGAGATGAAATGATCCGGCTGGCAATGGACGTTGGTGAAATTGCAGCGCCCGCCGCCCGAGATCAGGATTTTCTTGCCGGCGCGCTCGGAACGCTCGATGATGGCGATGCTCCGCCCGCGCTTGCCCGCCTCAACCGCGCACATCAGGCCAGCCGCTCCGGCACCCAAGATCAAGACGTCGAATGTATGCGTCACCCCAGCATTTTGCGTCGTTCGCTGTAAACCGGCAATCGGCTGCTAGTTTCCCCGCCGGCGGCGCGCAGGGTTGGTGGGCCCGCTAGGATTCGAGCCTAGGACCGACGGATTATGAGCTCAGTTCTATAAATACTATTAACTACTCTATATTGCTCCTGAGTGCGTCCGTCGCGGGTTCCGAAATATGGCACTACTCCGAATTACCCTGCTCACCTCTCGCTTTGTGCGTTCTCGGGTCACTGTGGCGTCACAGGCGCCCATCTGGACAAACGATCCACGATCAGTACAATTCATGCGAATCCGATCCTGAAAGAATGTATTCATATGAAGAACGGAGATTTGACATGTGTTTCGGAAAACCGCTCCGATTGGCCATCTTTGTGGTCAGCCTTGCGATGTTCGCCGCGCGTTTAGCGACCTTCGGCCAACCCACACCCAAAGCCAAGCCGTCCCCGCTGATGGCCCTGATTGGCCGCTTCACCGCCGCCGACGTGCCGGCCATCGGCCCCGCCGAGACCGACGTTGCCCCCCGCAACTGGGACCAACCGATCCCGCCCGGTTTGCCTGGTAACGGAATGGCCCAGCACCCGATGCTTTATGTTGGCGAGGGCTATAACAAAATACTCCTCGTCAACGAAGGCAAAATCGTCTGGACCTATTCGACGGGGACCGGTTGGGAATACGACGACGTGTGGATGCTTTCCAACGGCAACATTCTCTTCACTCGCATGCAATATGTCGCGGAGGTGACGCCGAACAAGCAGGTAGTGTGGCGTTACGACGCCCCGGCAGGAACCGAAATCCACACATGCCAGCCAATCGGCTTGAACAAGGTTCTGTTCGTCCTGAATGGTCTGCCGCCCAAACTGATCGTGGTCAACATCAGGACCAACAAGGTCGAGGTTCATCACGACCTTCCCGCGCCGAGCCTGACCGACACAAAGACCATCCACGGGCAGTTCCGCCGGGTGCGCTACACCGCACAGGGAACCTACCTCGCTTCTTTCCTAGAGATGAACCAGGTAGTCGAATACGACAAGCATTTCAAGGAGATCTGGAAGTACGAAATCCAGAGCCCCTGGGCCGCCGTCCGCCTCAAGAATGGCAACACTCTGATTACCGACGAGCATGACATTCTCACTCGCGAAGTGAACCCCGAGAAGGAGACGGTCTGGGAACTCCGGCCGAGCGACCTACCGGAGGCCTTTCGGTACATCAACACACAAAGCGCGACTCGGCTGGCCAACGGCAATACGATCATCTGCTCGCGCGGCGGTGATGGAAAAGGCCCGCAACTCGTCGAAGTGACTCCGGACAAGAAGGTCGTCTGGGTTCTGTGGGACTGGGCGAATTTCGGACCTGCGACCGCCGTTCAGATCCTAGACGACCCCGGCATCCCGGAAAGGCCAGGCCAGTCGCAACATTGATCGGGTATGTGTTGGGTATGCGGTACACGATAGTTCGCCTACGGTTGGGGGCCGTAGGCGGATGCGGGGTTTACGGTGCCGAAGGATTTTTGGAGTTTGCCGGTCGAGACATCCCACAATTTGATTGTGTTGTCGTCGCTGCCGGAGACAAGGGTCTTGCCGTCGGCGCTGAAGGCGATGCCTTGGATAGAGGAGGAGTGACCGGAAAGGGTCTGCAGGAGCTGACCGGTGGAGACGCTCCACAGCTTGATGTTGTAGGAATCGCTGCCGGCGGCGAGTGTTTGGCCGTCGGGGCTGAAGACGATGGGGCCGATGAATGCAGTGTCGCCGGTCGGCGCTGCGCCGACGATCGTGTGAATCACCTGGCCGGTGGATGCGTCCGACAGCGTGATGGTGTTGTCCTGACTTGTGTAGACGAACGTGTTGCCGTCGGGGCTGTAGGCGATGTCGACATACTCGTTTGACTGACGCGGCAGGGAGCGGAGCACGGTGCCGGTGCCCGCGTCGCGAAATTCGATAATGTCGGTTCCGTTCGGCGCAGATGTGCTGGACGACGAAGGATCGGCGGAACATATCGAGGCGAGGGTTTTGCCGTCGGGGCTGAAGGCGAGGCTCTCGATATAGCAGTTGTCGGAATGTTCGTAGAGCTGCTTCCCTGTGGCAACGTCCCACGCAAAGAGCAGATCATCCTGCCCGCCTGCGGCTATTGCGTGGCCGTCGGCGCTGAATGCAATGCCGAGAATTGCATTCTCGTGGCCAGCGAGCTTGTGGATCGTCTTGCCGGTGGCGGCGTCCCAAAGCGTGACCCAATAGGTGTACGCGCCTTCCGTTGGGCCGGGACCGAGTCCTGTGGCGAGGATTCGCCGATCGGGACTGAAGGTGGGAGCGTAGAGTTGCGTGTTCCCGGGGCTGGTGATCAGGCGGCGCGATTTTCCGGTGGCGATGTCCCAGAGCGCGTAGGTGAAATATGCGGGCTTGGCGTAGCCGACGGCGAAGATCGTGCGGCCGTCAGCGCTGAAGGACACGTCCGAGACGCCATTCAACGGGCCCATCTCAAATGCGGGCGCGGGTTTTGGTTTCGGGAGCGTTGCAGGCGGGCGTGCGCAGAGGCATGTTGCCGCGGCGAGCGCAATCACGCAGACGTGGGGAATTCTTTTTTGCATCGCAGCCTCGCGGAAGGAATAGAGACTACAGAAGGCTATGCGGCGGCGCGGCGCGTGTCAAACGGCGGGAGAGGGCTCGTGGCGGGAAGGTAAGTGTCGGGCTCGAAGTCGCCAAAGGGCTCGCGCGTTCATTGGGCATGAGACTGAGCGAGTTGGTCCGCCGAGCGGAATAGATTCTCGCGCGCGCCGGGCGCGCGGACCAAATGGGACCCAAACGGTGGTCGGTGGCGTGTCTTGACCTCTCGCAAATCCACATCATTTTCTCGCGAATCGGGTATTCGCTCGCAAGCGAAACAGGCCGCAATCCGCTGTCTCGAAGAGCAGTCGAGCACGTCACTTTTTGAGGAGACAGGGCGAAGAATCGGGCATAGTGACGCGAGCGAGCAAACACCCGCGGAAGCTAACTCACTGGAAACAAATGGTGGGCCCGCTAGGATTCGAACCTAGGACCGACGGATTATGAGTCCGCTGCTCTAACCGGCTGAGCTACGGGCCCCACCGGAGTAACCGTTTGATTTTATATCGGTTTATGAGCATGCCGCGCAACAATCGAAGCCGGAGAGAACGGCGATTGCAATCAAGGCCGAATCATTCTTGCTGGTAGTACCCGCGTCACCGATTCAAGGACGCCAATCTTATCGCAATATTTCGACCTGCATGCGGCGCATCGGATTGCACGCTCCAACTACCCGGGCGACAATGGGGAACCACACGATGCCGGAACCGAAAATCGAAAATGACGGCGGCGCGCTCCCTGCGGGTGAGATGGGCGCACCTGAAAACCGCGCCAACGAGCTTTCAATCGCCGACTGGACGCGCTCCTCGATCAGCGTCTGGAGCGACATCCGGTTCACAGAAGGGGAACGTCAGCTACGCCATCCGGCGATGTTTCCGATGATGCTCGTCGAGCGTCTGGTCCGCTGCTACACGAAGGACTCTGACCGCGTGTTCCTTGACCCGTTTCTTGGGAGTGGATCGACACTCGCCGTCGCGAAGAACATGGGCAGGAGCGGGATCGGTTTTGAAGTGTATGACGACTACATCAAACTCGCGCACAGCCGGTTGAGTCAGCCGAGTTTGTTTCCCGCGCCCGGCTCCCAGATTACCATCCACAAAGCCGATGCCCGCCAAATCACCAAATTCGTCGACGCCAGCTCGGTTGACTTCTGCTTCACCTCGCCGCCGTATTGGGACGTCTTGGCGCAGAGGCGGAGTGCGGATCAGAAGGAAACTCGGAATTATGACGACCAGAGAGATCTCGGTCTGGTGGAAGATTACGATCGATTTCTGGATGACTTGCGCCAGGTATTCGCGGGAGTCTACACCGTTCTCCGGCCCGGCAAATATTGCGTGATCGACGTAATGGACCTGCGGAAAGGGCCCAAGTTTTTCCCCCTCCATTTGGATTTGGCGAAGCGCTTGATCGAAATTGGTTTTGTTCACGACGGCATCATCATTTGGGATCGGCGGCAAGAATACGAAAACCTCGGCGCTGCCGGTTATCCCCACGCGTTTCGGATCAATGAGGTGCACGAGTTTCTACTCATATTTCAGAAGCCCCGCGACGTTCAGCCATCAGCGCCGCAGATATTTCCCATCCGTACTTGAAACGATTTTCGCCTCGCGTGAGTCATAGTGTTGAACACACTATGCGACACTTTCTGCGCAACGCTCTACTCACAGCCGTCATCGCATCGACAGCTCAAATCGCGGTCCACGCACAACAACCTTGGCTCGAACTCCAGATGCCAACCGCGGCCCAGGTCGCCAGCGCCTGGAAGACTCCGCCGCCGGAATACGGCCCCGAGCCCTACTACGGGTTCAACGGAGCGATGAATGAAACGGTGATTCGCCGCGACCTGGATCGCATGAAGGCGTTGGGCTTCCAAGCGATCACGGTGCAGGCCGGCGGACGCGACATGTCGCAGCCGTATCTATCCGAGGCCTACTTCAAACTCTTTCGCGTATTTCTGAACGAAGCCAAGCAGCGCGATATGCGCGTCTGGATCGTGGACGACGCCGGATATCCCAGCGGATTCGCGGGCGGCAAGTTCACGCAAGAGACGCCTGAACTGCGCATGCAGGTTCTGGCGGCGACGAAAATTCCTGTGGCCGGCGGCGCGAAGCTGTCGCAGCCGGTCTCTGCTGCAACTGTCGCCGCGTCGGCGGTGAATAGCGACGGCACGTCGCAGCCTATTCCGATCGCGAATGGCGCGATCAATTGGACAGCCCCGCCGGGAAATTGGTCGGTGCTGATTGTGGAGCACCGTTTCCAGACGTCGCCGACTCGCTCGGACACAAATCCGGATCCGAAACATCCCAAGGACGGCTCGCAGTCGCTCGAAGATTACATGAATCCGGCGGCGACGCTGCAGGACATCGCGTTCACACACGAACAGTACAAAAGATATGTCGGCGATGAGTTCGGCAAAACGATCATTGGCTTCCGCGGGGATGAGCCGGACTACACGATCGGGAACAATCTTCCTTGGACGCCCGCGTTTTTCGATCGCTTCCAGGAAATCAAGGGCTACGACGTCCATCCCTACCTCGCCAGCTTCTTTGCGCCGAACATGACCGACGAGCAAAAGCGCGTGAAGGCCGACTACTGGGACGTCTTTTCGCTAATGTTCGCGGAAGGATATTTCAAGCAGTTGGGCGATTGGTGCGCGGCGAATGGCCTTGCGTATCAAGTGCACATCAATCATGAAGAGATGGAAATGGAGTTGACTCGGTCCGAGGGCGATTTCTTCCGCGATATGCGTGGCGTGCAAGTCCCCGGCATCGACGCGATCTGGCACCAAATCTGGACGGATACGATCTCGGATTATCCGCGCCTCGCGTCTTCGGCGGCGCATCTCTACGGCAGGGCGCGCGCATTCACGGAAACGTTCGCGGCATACCGGCCGATGCCGGATGTCGATCAGGCGCGCTACATCCTGAATGAGCAAATGGTGCGCGGCGTCAATCAAATCGAGGTGATGTATTTTCCCGCGACCAGTTCGGGCATGCCCGCGCCGCCAACGGCGCTGATGAGCCAGCCGGGTTTCCCTGATCTGATGCAGTACGTGCGGCGGCTCAGCTATCTGACGTCAATGGGCAGGCCCGGCGCATCCGTCGGGCTCTACATTCCTTCAAGTTCCATGTGGCTGAACGATGCTTCCGCGGATCGCGCGTTCGTTTCGACGGAGCGGCTGCTCTCCGAGCATCAAATCGATTTCGATATCGTGGATGAAAACGCGCTGGCGGAAGGACTCACGCTCGGTAAGGGCACGTTTGAGACGCTCAGCGGAAATCGCTATCGCACAATTATTCTTCCCGGCGAAGATCTGCTGTCGCAATCCGCGCTGGATCGCCTGCACGCGTTCGCCAAGTCCGGCGGCCACGTTCTGTTTCTCGATCACACGCCGAGCCTGATCGCAGGACGCACCATTCGCGACGCGCGCGCAGCCACCGGCGCCGATTTCGATTGGGCCACAGTTGAAATCTCCGCGCAGCTTGCCGCCACGCCGACGCCGCCCGCGCAGGCTCCCGCCGCGCCGCCAACGCCGCAAGTGGTTCCGGCTGCGATCCTGCAGGCCGTGCGCGACGCCGTCTCCGCGCCCGACCTCACGCTGGACGCGCCCGACACCGCGCTGCGCTGCATGAAGCGCCAGCTTCCGGACGCATTCGTCTATCTCTTCTTCAACGAAAGTGATCACGCCATCTCGCATTCCGTCACGCTAATGGGTAAAGGCACGAAGGCGGAAGTGTGGGACCCGCAAACTGGCGCGGTGCAGCCGATAGCCGCCACGAAAGCGAAGGGTTCAGTGAAAATCAATCTGTCGTTGAAGCCCTATGAGACGCACGTAGTCGTCGTCCGCTAACCAATCTCGCGATTTGTTCTTTTTCGAACCGGCCTCGTGTTATTCTCCGCGTTGCAATGAGCGATCCACAACCCGCCGATATCAGAGTTAACTTTCAGCTTAGTTTCCGCGAACTTTACAGGGCAACCGTGGCAATGACGATCGCCAACTTTGGAAAGTTTCGGGTTGTATTTTGGATTAGCCTCGTCCTGGCGCTTTTGAGCGAGGTGGCGAAGGTTAGGGCCACGGGGTCCGTGGAGTCGGCTGCGGCGAATTTTTTGCCACTGTTTCTGCTTGTTCCTTTCGCAGCGGTGGTCGGTTGCTGCTTGGCGCCGTAGTTTGCGGCGAGAACTGCTTACAAGACTAGCCCAAGTCTTCGCTGCGCGATTCAGTATTCGTTTTCCGACAGCGGTATTGTCCAGAAGTCGGCCACGGGCCGTGCCGAGGTTCTGTAGACCGCCTATTTCAAAGTGCGGGAAACTCGAGGTTGGTTCCTGCTGTATACACAAAAGCGCTTGGCGCAACCTCTGCCGAAGCGCGCCTTTGCGAATGAAGATGACATCAGTGCTTTCCGCGATCTGGTGCGACGTCACGTAGAGAAGGTTTCTCTGCGCGGTTGATCGCGGCATTTGCGAATCGGTCTGCTTCAGGCGTTCAGTTCCAGATCGTCGAATCGCCGCCACTTGTAAACCGCGATCGAGACGATCCAGCTCAAGGCAAACAGTCCCACGATGAAATAGCCGAGCGTGCTGAAGTTGTCGTTGAGCCGCGTGACGACAACCCAGAATTTTCCTTTGGGGTGCATGTGCACGGCGGACAATCCCAACGCTTCGATCCCGCCGACCGCCAGCGCGACAATTACCGAAATGCACGTGATCGTCATGTTGTAGTACAACTTGCGAATCGGCTTTACGTACGCCCAACCGTACGCGCCCAGCATCAATATATTGTCCGTGGAATCGATCAGCGACATCCCCGCGGCGAACAGCACCGGGAATATCAGAATCATCCAGATCGACAATCCTTTGGACGCTTCCGCGGCGGAAATTCCTAGCACACCGATTTCCGTGGCCGTATCGAATCCCAAGCCAAACAAAACGCCCAGCGGATACATGTGCCAACTGCTGTTGATCATCCCGAAGAGCGGCCGGAATATCCGCGCCAGAAATCCGCGATTGCCCAGCAGATAATCGAAATCTTCCTCGACGTAGGGCTCGCCGCGCCGCACTTTGATGAACGCGCGAAAAATCGAGCGCAGAATAATCAGATTCACGATGGCGATGGCGAACAAGAAAAATGCCGAAACCAATGTGCCGACCACGCCGCCGATATTTCGCACGCCATCCAGATGGTGTTGCAGCCCCAGCGCCGCCCCGGCGATCAACGCCGCGCCGAGCACCACGATTGTCGAATGCCCCAGCGAAAACATGAAGCCGACGGCGACGGGCCGCTTGCCTTGCTGCATCAGCTTGCGCGTCACGTTGTCGATCGCCGCGATATGATCCGCATCCACCGCGTGGCGCAGCCCAAAGCTGTACGCCAGAAGCGCCGTACCCAGCAGTACCGGGTAATGGTGCAGCGCGATCGCCGCCCAAATCCATGCGCCAACATTGAACGCCAGCAAGATGCCGTAAATGCCGAGCACTTTGCCGCGCAAATTATCGGGCGCGTCGTTGAACAGGTTTTTAAGTCCAGTTTGCATTGGAAGCTAATCCAGTGTCGCCGGAGTCGCGATGCGGCGTCAATCGCCCGGAGCGTTCATTTGTTTCACTGGCCCGGCGGTCATCATTCCCGCCGCCACCAGCAGCTCGCGCGCTGAGCCGCGCACTCGCGGCCAGTGCCGCCAGAACCAAAACGCGCCAACCACGCACCACACGCCGCCCACCGCGACAGCCGCTGGCGCGCCAATCCGGTCAGCCGCGGCTCCGGCCGTCAGTGAGCCGAGCGGCGCCATGCCGCCGGTCATCATCGAGTAGATCGCCATCACCCGCCCGCGCAGGCGATCGGGAGACATCGCTTGCACCAGCGTGTTGGTCGCCGCCATTTCCACCATCATGAAAAATCCTGATGGCACCAGCACGGCAATCGAAATCCACATCCAGTGTGAGAATCCGAACAGCACGAGCGATACTCCGAACGCGCCCGCCGACACTGCCACCCAGCGCCCCAAGCCCCGCACATCGGTGCGCGTCGCCAGCGCCAGCGCGCCCAGCAACGCGCCAACGCCGATGGCGCCCATCAGCCACCCGAGCCCTTGGACGCCACCATGCAGAATTCTGTCTGCGAAGATCGGCATCAGCACCGTCACCGGCATGGCCACGAAGTTTACGAGGCCGACCAACAGCAGCAGGGTCCACACCGGACCCGTGCGCCGCGCAAATCGAAATCCTTCGATTACATTTTCGAGCGCGGAATCGTTTCTCTCGAGTTCGGCCGGCCGCTTGATGCGCATCAGCAGCAGGCCGATGATCACCGCGATATAGCTCACCGCATTCGCGAAAAAGCACCAGCCCACGCCCAACGCCGCCACCAGAATGCCGGCAACTGCCGGGCCGGCAACACGCGCGCCGTTGAACATCGAAGAATTCAGCGCGATGGCGTTCATCAGGTCCTCGCGCGACACCATTTCGATCAGGAACGCCTGCCGCGCCGGAATGTCGAACGCGTTCACTACGCCCAGAAGCCCCGCGAGCACCATGATTTCCCACACCGTCAGGCGATGCGCGAGCGCCAAGCCCGCCAACATGAATGCCAGGATCATCGAAGCGGTTTGCGTGGCGATCACCACCTTTTGCCGCGGCCAGCGGTCGGCCACCAAACCGCCCAGCGGCGCCAGCAGAAACACCGGAATCTGGCTCGAAAAGCCCACCACGCCGAGCAGCAGCGACGATCCCGTCAGCCGGTACACCAGCCACGACTGCGCGATCGTCTGCATCCACGTGCCGATCAGCGAAATGAATTGGCCGCTGAAGAAAAGCTGGAAATTTCGGTGGCGGAGCGAGCGGAAAGTCGCAACACTCCAGTGCTGTTGCTTGGCAGGATTCGATGTGACGGTGTCGGGCATCGCGTATAGATGAAACCTTTATTCTAGCGCAGCCGGCCCTGCCTTTGCCGCACGCGATCGCGCGGTTGACGAATCACAAACAGGAAAAGGGAAGAAGTCGCGCGGTCTGTCAGGAGGGAGACGCTTTGCGTAAGGGCACGGCTTCAGCCGTGCCGCACGCGGCTTGGCGATTGTGCGGCTTTAGCCGCTGAGGGCATTCCGCCCCATTCTGAAGGAGGCTCGATCAGGACCGGGGTTGCGGCCGGTTGTGCGCTTCGCGGAAGCGATACCAAATTCCCGGAAGAAGGCTCACAAGGAAAGCCTCCCAATAGATTCTGCCATTGAGCGTGATAGCGTAGAGGATTCCACCCACGGCGATCGCCCAGTGAAATAGTTCTCCCGAGATCCCGTTCAGCCAATGCGGCTGGTTTCCTGCGGAGGGAATGCGCGGCACGAGCGAAAACCAAAGGCGCGGCACGCGGGCGCAGTAAGCGCGATAACTTTCTCCCTGCGTCGCGGATAATTCCGCCTCTTCGCGAAAAATCAATCGGTAATGAAACACAGTCATCGCGACGAGCAGGAAAATGAAGCCAATGCGGCTGGTCACCAGCCCGACGCCGACAGCCATCAGCAAATTTCCCAGGTAGAGCGGATTGCGCACGTGGCGGAAAGGCCCATCGCCCAACAAGCGTTCGGTGTGCACCTGCCGCGATTGCATCACCGCGGTTTTCAAATACGACGTGCCCCAATTGCGCAGCGCCGCGGACAGCACCAGCATCACTGCCGCGAAAATGAAAACGCCGCGCGTCCACGCCAGCGCGCTTCCTTCATGGCAGTGCAACGCAGGCCACTGCGCAATCGCACCGCCCGATTGTTGGTGATCAATTCCGTCAAATGCGAAGGCCAGAAAGAAAATTGAGATGATGAACCAGCGGCGGTTCCGAAACTCGAAGAGTGTTGCCTTCATTCATTCGCCGGAAATCTCCGGCGCCTCAATCCGTGAAGACGATGCCGACTGCGGTTTGGTCCTTGGCGCGCGCCGGCTCGATGCGCACAACCGTGCCGCGCAAGCGCATCGGCGCATTTCCGGATTCGTCGCCGGGGCTATCGATCAGTACATTCAATTCCGATTGCAGCTTGGGGCTGTGCGCCAAATTCACCAGCGCGCCATGCAGGCTGAGGTCGCGAATCACGGTTTCTTCCTCGAACGCTTTCCCTTCGCCGGTGAAGCCGGTGACGCGCGCGCGGAAATGCGCTTCGCGGCGCAAACCTTCGGCCACGTTCGGAATCACCACGCCGAATTCTTTTTCGCCAACCGTGAGCACCATTCCTTCCGTCGCCGCCCACACATTCGCGAAACTTCCGCGCGCGGTGCGCAAAATCGCGTCGATGGCTTTGTCGGAGGAATCCGGATCGTGGTGGAACAGCACCAAGTTGCGCACTCCGGCCTCTTCAGCGATGCGCACGCCTTCCAGCCAGCTCGAATGACCCCATCCCTTACGCGTCGTCGCCAATTGCTCCGGTGTGAACTGCGCGTCGTTGACGAACACATCGGCGCCGGCGGCCAGCGCGCGGAGATTGCGGTCGAACTCAGCGTTGCCCGGCTCGTTGTCGGTTGCGTAGACGATCGTCCCCACCGGAGTCTCAAATCGAAATCCCAGGCAGCCCTGCGGATGATTCAGCCAGCAGGCCGTCACGTGCGTGCCGTCGACGTCGAAGCGCTCTCCGCCGCTTACTTCCGTGAATTCGCGCCCGGCGGACATGGCGCTTAAATCCACGGGGAAATACGGATGCGCCATCTGCGCTTCAAAGACGCGCTTCAAGCTATCGCGCCCCAAAAATTCCGAGCGGAAACTGTAAAAGTGAAATTGATTCTGCGGCGCATACAGCGGCGAAAAAAATGGCAACCCCTGAATGTGATCCCAGTGATAGTGCGTGACGAAAATGTTCGCGCGAATCGCGCCTTCCGCGCTGGACCACTGCTTGCCCAGCATCCGCAGCCCGGTGCCGCAATCCAGAATGAATCGCGCGCCGTTGGGCGCGGTGAATTCCAGGCACGGCGTGTTGCCGCCGTAGCGCCAGGTGTCGCGATCCACCGTCGGAGTGGAACCGCGCACTCCCCAGAAGCTTAGCGTTGCTGCGGACTTAGGCATGGCGTTGGGCGGAAACCCGTTTTGGGCCGGCGCATACGCACTCAGGCTCGGCTTCAGGGCCGAAAACAGGCACCTTTGGCATCCTAAGCAGCGCCCGAAGTGAAGTCAATTGTGTTTGCGAATTCGCGTGCGCAACGCGCATTGCCGCCTACGAATCACGCCCGCGGCCACCTGGTTCGTGCACTTCCGCGCGCACCTCGCTAGAATGTGCGCATGCACGTTCACGCGCCGGGTGAAGGGCACGCCCACGGGCACAGCCACGTCCACGCTCATGATGCGTCTTTGATGAGCAGCACGCTGCTCGTCGGCGCGATGACGACGACGCTCGCCCTGATCGTGCTTGAGGTCATCGGCGGCACGCTGGGCCATTCCATCGCGCTGATCAGCGATGCCGTTCACAACCTCACCGATGTGCCCATGCTGCTGATCTCGTGGGTCGCCGCGCGTCTGGCGGAGCGGCCGGCGGATTCGCAACGCACCTTCGGCTATCGCCGCGCGGGAATTCTGGGCGCCTTCACCAATGGAATTTTGCTCGTGCTGGTCGCCGCGGGACTGCTCTACGAAGTGTATCAGCGTTTTCGGCATCCCCAGGTCGTCGGCACCGGCTGGATGATCGGCGTTTCGATTGTGGCGCTCGCGGTGAATGGCGGTATCACGCTGGCGCTGGCTCGTGGCCGCCGCGATCTGAATATTCGCGGAATGTTCATCCACAATTTGGGCGATTCGTTTTCAAACGTCGGCGTTTTGATCGGCGCGTTCATTCTGCGCGCCACGGGCGCCACGTGGATCGATCCAGCCCTCGGCGCGATCATCGGTCTTTTCGTGCTGTGGTCCACGATCGGCATCCTGCGCGAATCGGGCAATATTCTGCTCGAAGGCTTGCCCGCGGGCCTTGCGGTCGAAAGCGTGGCTCGCTCGATCCTGAAAGTCCCCGGCGTGCGCGAAGTGCACGATATCCATATCTGGACGCTCGGCACAGACATGCACGCCCTCTCCTGCCACGTGCGCGTCCCCGATATGCACATGGACGAGAGCGAAAGAATTGTCACCGCCATCTGCCACCAACTCGACTCCGAATTCCACATCTCGCACGTCACCGTGCAACTCGAGCGCGCCGGCTTGCCTCAAGACGCCGGCCTCTTCATGCCCGAGCCCTTCGAGACCCCGAAGTAACGCTGACACGCACAGTCTTGCCACGCGTTGCGTGCGCGTTTGCCTGCACTGAAGCACTGGCGTAAAATGCACGGCCTGTGCCGGACGCTCAATCCATCACCGGTCGCACTATTTCCCATTACACCGTCGGGGAAAAACTCGGCGGCGGGGGAATGGGCGTCGTCTATAAAGCCAAGGACACGCGCCTCGGCCGCAACGTCGCGCTGAAATTTCTTCCTGACGACATTTCCCAGGACGCGCAAGCCTCCGAGCGATTCCGCCGCGAAGCTCGCGCCGCTTCATCGCTGAATCATCCGAACATCTGCACGATTTACGATATCGGCGAATACGAAGGCCGGCCGTTCATCGCCATGGAGTTGCTTGAGGGCCAAACCCTGAAGCATCGCATCGGCGCGAAGCCCATCGAAGTCGCGGAGTTGCTGGAGATCGGCATTCAGATCGCCAACGGCCTGGACGCCGCGCACGCCAAGGGAATCGTCCACCGCGATATCAAGCCCGCGAATATTTTCCTGGTGGAACCGGGACAGGCAAAAATTTTGGACTTCGGTTTGGCGAAACTCGCGCCCGTCGTGCCCAAGGCCGCGGAAACCATGGTCGGCTCCATGCGCACCGTCACCAACGTGGCTTTCGACCAATTGACAAGCCCCGGCAGCTCGATTGGCACCGTCGCGTACATGTCGCCGGAGCAGGCCCGCGGCGAAGAGTTGGACGCGCGCTCCGATCTATTTTCGCTCGGCGTCGTACTCTATGAGATGGCCACGGGTACGCTGCCGTTTTCCGGTGCCACTTCCGCGTTGATTTTCGATGGCATCCTGCATTCCACGCCGGCCGCGCCGACGAAGCTGAATGCCCGATTGCCCGCGGCCTTTGAAAATGTCTTCGGTAAAGCACTCGAAAAAGATACCGATCTGCGCTATCAAACCGCCGCCGAACTTCGCGCCGATCTGAAGCGCATCAAGCGCGACATCGATTCCAGCCGCAGTTCGCCGGCTGAAAAGGCCGCGTCGTCGGCAGCGCATGTAGCGGCCCCGGCCGCGCCGGTCACCGATAAATCGGTAGCCGTGCTCTATTTTGAAAATCTCAGTGGCGCCAAAGAAGACGAATATTTGCGCGACGGCATCACTGAGGACGTCATCACCGAGCTTTCCAAGATTCGCGGACTGAACACGTTTTCGCGTCCCACCGTCCTAGCGTATCGCGATAAAGCGGTGACGCCGGCGCAAATCGGCCAGCAGCTCGGCGCGGCGTATGCGCTCACGGGAACGTTGCGCCGCTCCGGCGCACGCCTGCGCATCAACGCGCAGCTTGTGGACACGCACACCGACTTTCCGCTGTGGTCCGAGCGCTTCGATCGCGAAATGAAAGACGTCTTCGAGATCCAGGATGAAATGGCGCGCAAAATCGCCGACGCCTTGCGCGTCACGCTCTCTCCGCAAGAACTCGAAGCCCTGGCCGTGAAGCCCACGGAAAACCTGCAGGCCTACGATCTCTATCTGCGCGGAAAGCGATACGCGCGGCGGCAAACGCGCCAAGACTTGGAATTCGCGCTGCAGATGTTTGAAAACGCCGTGGCCATGGATTCCAATTTCGCCCTGGCCCACGCCGCGTGTGCCAACGCCTGCGCGATGTTCTACTGCAATTACAGCCGCGATCAGGTGTGGGTGGAGCGCGCGCGCGACGCGAGCGGCAAAGCTGTGGCGCTGCGCTGGGATTTGCCCGAAGTGCACGTCAGCCAGGCTTGGGTGCTTTACGCCGCCGATTTGCACGATGAAGCCGTGCGCATGGTTCGCAAAGCCATCGAGCGTCGGAGCGATTGCGAGGGCGCCTACTACATGCTCTGCCGCGCGCTATTCGCCGCGGGGCGCTACCAGGAAGTTGTGGATGTCGCGGAAGCCGCCATCACAGCGAGCGGCGAAGACTACAACGTCTACGTGCCCATCCTGAATTCTCTCGGCGCGATGGGCAAAACCGAAGAAAATGTCGCACTCAGCCACAGATTCACACTCGCGCTCGAGAATCATTTAAAACAAGTTCCCGAAGATGCGCGTGCGCGCGTCCTGCTCGGCGGCAACTACGCCGATTTGAATCGGCCGGACGACGCCGTGCGCGAACTGAACATGGCCGTCACGTTGCGAGCCAACGAAGCTTCGATCTTGTACAACGCGGCGTGCACTTACTGCCGCTTAAAGAAGAAAACGGAAGCACTCGAAGCTCTGCGCAGCGCCTGGGAAGCGGGATTCAAGGACGCATCGTGGGCCCGCCGCGATCCGGACCTCGCCCTGATTCATGGCGAGCCGGAGTTCGAGCGCTTGTACCCCGAAAAGCCCGCCGTATCGCCCGCCATCGGTTCCCACTAATTCCACGAATCAGTGATTGTTGTTTTGTCGGCGATGTTTGCAAACGCCGGCCTCGCGCCGCTGCGAATGCGCGGCAGCCGCTACGGTGTGGCGGCCACGCAACGCTCCAGCCATACTCTTGCGCGCGCAGCGCTTCTATCAGGCAGGTTTGGCTTGACAGTAGACCGTAAATCACGTTCAATGACGTTTCACTTGTAAATCAGTTGCAACTAGAGCTGCAACTAGAACACCCGTAGACAGTGCAGTGCGCGCTTCAATTGCAAATGGGTTGCATCTAAAAAGCGAATGTCGGGGGAATAATCGAGTGGCCGGAGTTCGATCCGCAATTGCGCGCCGTATTCGTTTCGCGCATCGATCGCTCGTTCTATCGGTGTTGATTTTCGGGCTCGCCACCGCTGCGTGGGCCGGCGTCGGAGGTAGTATCTCCGGCACCGTGAAAGATACCAGCGGCGCTGCGATTCCGAACGCGGGCGTCACGGCCACGGACTCCGGCACTGGTTTCCACGCGGCGATTGCGACGGACGACAAAGGCCTTTATTCATTCCCGAACCTCCCGATCGGAAGTTACGATCTCGAGTTCACCGGCACAGGTCTCGCGCCATATCGTCGCACCGGTGTCGTCGTCGATGCGAACGCTGCGCTTGTCGTCGATGCGGTTCTAGAAGTCGGCGAAAGAAGCGAAGCCGTGACGGTCACCGACACGCAGGTCCACGTCGAAACCTCCAGCACGCAGATGGGAGAAGTCATCACCGGATCGCAAATGGCCGGCGTGCCTCTCAATGGCCGAAGCTTCACCGATTTGCTAGCCCTTCAGCCTGGCGTCGCGCCCGCCACCACCATCACTTCGGATACGGTTCAGGATGTCGGCGCGAGTGCGCTATCTCCTTCCGGTGATTTGAATCCCGGCACCATTTCCATTAACGGTCAGCGGGAATTCGCCAACGCTTTCATCGTAAATGGCAGCGACGTGGAAGAAGACGTGAATATGGGCGCAGCCATCATTCCCACGCTGGACTCCATCGCCGAGTTTCGGATCCTCACCAGTAATTTTGACGCGGAATATGGCGAGTTCAGCGGCGGCCAAATCAACGTCGTCACGAAATCGGGCACGAATCAGTTTCATGGAGACGCCTTCGAGTTTTTGCGCAACACGGTTCTCGACGCTCGCAATTTCTTTTCTCCCGTGCGCGGCGCATTCGATCAGAATCAGTTCGGCGGAACCCTCGGCGGGCCGATTCGCAGCAATAAAGTTTTTTCGTTCGCTGATTATCAAGGCACGCGATTGACCCAGGGCGTCGACACCGGCCAAATCTCCGTTCCTTCCGCCCAGGATCACGCCGGCAATCTGTCCGATATCGCTGGCTCATTCGTGACGGTCGATCAAAATGGAAATCCCGCGCCGACTACGGTGAGCGGACCCTATTGGGCCAGCCTGCTTTCGCAAAAACTCGGTTACACGGTTATGGCGGGCGAGCCTTACTACACGCCGGGATGCAGCGGCCCAGCCCAGTGCGTTTTTCCCGGCGCCGTGATTCCGCGGAGCGCGTGGTCCGTGCCGGCGATTAATTTGCTGAAATATATCCCCGCGCCGACCAATGCCAACGGCACATTTTCCACCTCGGCATACAACGAGCGCTTGACGGACGATAAAGGGGCCTACCGCCTCGATGCCAACACGCGCTGGGGACTGCTGTCTGCTTATTATTCGCTGGATGGATGGTCGCAGAACAATCCGTATCCGGTTGCACAGGGCGGCGCGAATGTTCCAGGTTTCAACGCGCTCTACACCGGCCGCGCGCAATTGATCGATCTCGGCGACACCAAAACGCTCGACCCGACGGCTGTAAATGAATTTCACTTCAGCTTTATGCGCGATGCGAACGACCTCGGCAAACCGGCCGGCGGTGTCGGCGTCAGCCTGGCATCGCAAGGGTTCGTTGTGGGCCCGGGCACGCCCGGCATCGTGCCGCTATCGCCGCAAACCGAGGGCGTGGAAAGCGTGGCCTTCAATAGCTTCACGATTGGCACGAACACCAATCAACTGAAGCAGGTCAACAACACATTTCAGTGGCTCGATAACTTCGCCAAGGCGTTTGGAACGCACACGATCAAGATTGGCGGTGAATTCCACTACGATCAGGTCAATGTCAACCCCACCGCGCAGTTCAATGGCAGCTTCCTGTTTTTTGGCACTGAGACCGGTTCGGACTTCGCCGATTTCCTGCTGGGAATTCCCAGCCAATACAATCAGAGCCAGTTACAGCCTTTCTACGGCCGGAATAAGTACGTTGGTCTTTATGCGCAGGATAGTTGGCGCGCCACGCGCAGCCTCACGCTGAATTACGGTTTGCGATGTGACCGCATCGAGCCGTGGTATGAAAAATACAATCAGATCGCCACATTTGTTCCTGGCGAGCAGTCCGTCGTTTTCCCCGGAGCCCCTGCCGGGATCCTTTATCCCGGCGATCCGGGAGTGCCGCGGACGTTGGCGCCTCCGGGAAATCGCGATTTCGCGCCACGCATCGGCCTGGCGTATTCGCCCAACGCATACGGCGACGGCGTGCCCGCCAAGTTGCTCGGCGGTCCAGGCAAGACCAGCATCCGCGCCAGCTATGGCATGTTTTACACCGCCATCGAGGCGCTCACGATTGGCGTGATGAGCGCCAACGCGCCCTATGGCACCACCTACACCAGCCCCGCGCCGCCGCTGTTTGCCACACCGTTTGTGACGGCTGCGAGCGGCCAGAATCTCGGCCAATATTTTCCCGTCACGCTTGCGCCGCTCAACACCAGCGCGAGCAATCCCGACTCCAGCATTACCTGGTCGCAGTTTGAGCCAATCACGGGTCTTCCAAATTACTCGACGACGAATCGCATTCTGTACACCGAGGAATACATGCTCTCGATTGAGCGCGGATTTGGCGCCAACACCGTGCTCAGCGTCAATTACGTAGGTACCGAGGGCCGTCGACTCTTGGTTCTCGAGGAAGCCAATCCCGGCAACCCAGCCCTCTGCCTGTTCTTGAGCAATCCCGCGAATCTCGCGCCAGGACAAACTTCCTGCGGTCCCTTCGCCGAAGACAGCTCTTATGAGACGCACACAGGCGTGGTCTATAACGGCACTCGCGGCCCGTTGGGATCGAACTTCGGCAGCGATGCCAACCAGGCTACGATCGGCAATTCCGATTACAACGCCCTGCAAATCACACTGCGCCATACCAGCAAACGCGTGAATGTGCTGGCCGGATACACCTTTAGCAAATCGGAAGACGACGCTTCAAACGCAGGTGAAGAGGTCAATCCGCTCGATCCGGCGCTCAGCAAAGCTTTGTCCGGATTCGATGTGACGCATAATTTTGTAGTCAGCTACAGCTACGAAATTCCGATCGATCGATTGTTTCGGGCCACCAACCGTTGGACGGAAGGCTGGGAGCTTTCCGGAATCACGCATTTCAGCACGGGCCTTCCCGTTACGCTCGTCAACTACGGCGACAATTCTCTGTTGGGCACGGAACCGAATGGCGTCAACAACTACGGCGTCGACGAGCCGGACTACACCGGCGGTCCGATCGATTTGAATCGCAATCCCCAGAATGGAGAGCCCTATTTCAACACCGCCGCTTTCACCCAGAACGCCTTGGGCACGCCGGGCAACGCTGCGCGACGCTTCTTCTACGGCCCGGGGATGGACAATTACGATATGGCGCTGCTAAAGAATCTGCGCCTAACCGAATCGAAATCTTTCCAGTTTCGCATCGAAGCGTTCAACATTTTCAATCACGCGCAGTTCTTCCGTCCGCAATCCGTTGACGGCAATATCGCCAGCTCCACCTTCGGCCAAGTCGTCAGCGCAGATCCGCCCCGCCTTGTGCAGTTGGGCGCGAAGCTCCTCTTCTAGAAATAATCCCCTTCGTTGGCCGCTCTCGCCGCAACTGCTACAATCTAAAATTCCAATCTTTCGTTGAGGCGGCTGATGGCGCGAGTTTTTCCGTTCCAGGCTTATCGCTACAATCCGGCGCGTGTAAAGCTGGCTGAGGTCGTCACGCAGCCTTACGACAAGATCACGCCTGCCATGCAGGAGCGGTATTACGCCGCGAATCCATACAATTTAATTTCCGTCGAGAAGGGCAAGGCGCACGTGGACGATTCGCCTGCCGATAATGTCTACACGCGCGCGGCCCGGGCGCTCGAAGAATGGATCGGCGCAAGCGTTTTGCTGCGCGACTCGCCTCGCTGTGTTTACGCCTACACTCAGAAATATACGGCGCTGGGCGAATCCTTCGTGCGCACGCGCAAAGGTCTGATTGCGGTCGGCCAGATTGAGGATTATTCCGCGGGCGTGATTTTTCGGCACGAGCAGACCCTGTCCGGTCCCAAAGCCGATCGCCTGGAATTGCTGCGCCACACAAAAACGCACACCGGCCAACTCTTCATGCTTTACACCGACCCGGCGCGCCGCGTGGACGCGATGCTGGACACATTTTCCCAGGCCGCGCCCACCGCCGAAGCTCGCGACGATTTCGGCGTTCTGCACCAACTCTGGGCGGTCAACGATCCCGCGGTGATTCAATCCATCCAGAACGAACTCGCCGATAAAAAGCTGGCCATTGCCGATGGCCATCACCGTTATGAAACCGCGCTCGCCTATCGCGATGAATGCCGCGCGCGCATGGGCAAAATCGATCTGCGCGTCCCGTACGAGCGCGTGATGATTACGCTTTTCAATACCGCGGGCGAAGGCTTGATCGTTCTGCCCACGCATCGCGTGGTTTCGCGCTTGAGCGGCTTTTCATTTGAGCGCTTCCGCGAGCGCGTCGCCGGCCAATTCGATTGCAAGTCCTACGCGTTCGCCGATTCCACTGCGCGAGCCGCGGCGTTCAGCAAGTTCCGCGGCGATCTCGAGAAATCGAAAGGCGAGCGGCCCGGCATCGGCGTCTATGCCGGTGGCAACGCATTTCATCTCTTCACTCTGCGCGCCGATGCAAATTTAGAAACGCTGCTGCCGGACGTTTCCGCCACGCAGCGCCGCCTGGACGTCGTGCTTCTCCATCGGCTGTTGCTCGAGCGCGGATTGGACGTTACCTCGGAGGCGGTAACGGGCGAGCACAATCTTACGTACGAACGGGAAATGGAAGCCGCGATCGACGCGGTCGATAACGGCCAAGCGCAACTGTGCTTTTTGCTGAATTCAATTTCCGCGGACCAGGTCGCGCGCATCGCCTTCGCGGGCGAAGTGCTGCCGCAAAAATCCACCGATTTCTACCCGAAGCTCCTCAGTGGATTGACGCTCTATCGTTTGGAATAATTGCAACAATCTGCGGACGCCGGGAACGATTCGCGCAATTTTGCGCGCGAACGCGAAGATGCGGGCCAACAAATTAGCGAGAAGGAATGGTCCGCAGACCGAGGCCGCTGCGGCTTGGCCCGGTCTGCGGATCGAAGCTCGAAACCGCTACTTAGAGAAACTTGCGATGGCCGCGGCTTCTGAATCGTGCACGTCGAAGACGGTCAACAATTTCGTGACCTGCAAAATCTCCTGGAACTTCTGCCCAAGGTTGGATAGGCGCAGCGAAGCGCCCTGTGTGCGCGCGCTGTGGTGCGACGCCACCAGCGTGCCAAGCCCCGCGCTGTCGATGTAGGTCACATTCGCCATGTTCAGAACTATTTTCTTCTTGCCGGCTGCAAGCAGAGCCTTCACGCGCTCGCGCAACGCGTTGCTCTCTTCGCCCAGCACGATGCGGCCATCGAGAGTCAAAATCGAAATACCGCTTTCTTCCCGGTCCGTAATTTTCAGTGCCACCTTGCGTCCTCCTCTTCCTCTTCCCACCCGCGGGGCGCCGGCCAATGCCCCGCTCGATGGGCTCAGTAGAAATCAGTAGAAATCAGAACACGACATATAATACCCGCACCGCGTGCAGATCATCTTGCACTTATGTGGCTCAAGCCTCGCCGAGCAAGAAGGGCAGAAGCTCGCCGCCGCCTCTTCGCGGTAACGCGCCTGCTCCCGCGCGTTCGCCTGCCCCGCATTCGGCCCCGATTTCACTCCCGCGTTTGCGTTGGTATCGAGCAATGGGAGTTCGGTCGCAGACCGATAGAGCGTTGCTTATAACACAACCGCGTCCGCTCTGGGAAGCGCCGCCTGGCCCGGCGCCCACGCCACCCCGTGCCCGGCGCCTCGCCGTGTACAATAGTGGGGAGGTGATCCCGCATGGCAGGCTACACGGATGAGCACGCTCGCGCTGGTATTCGCGCCCGGCTGCCGAAACTCGAAACTTGGCCGAATCAATTTCCCGGCTACACTATCGTCACCCGTTTTCCGGAATACACCTCGATCTGCCCGAAGACGGGCATGCCGGATTTCGGCTCGATCATGATCGAATACGAGCCGCGCCGGCGATGCCTCGAACTGAAGTCCCTGAAGACGTACATGCTCGCGTATCGCAACCTGGGCATCTTTTACGAAAACGCCGTAAACTGTGTTCTTCGGGACATCGTAGAAGCGGCCCATCCTGTATGGTGTGTGGTGCGCGGAGACTTTACGCCGCGCGGCGGATTGACCACTTCGGTGGAAGCGCGCTGGCCGCGCTCATCGCAGCGCGCGCGAACCGCCCGCAGCTGACGCGCATAGAAAAAGAGAGACAACCCGGACAGGCTTCGAGATAATCTAATCGCTGCTACGATTCGTTGCTGCGGTTTGCTGTCCTGGCACGCCAATCTCCAAGGAGGAAGGCAGTATGAGCACGATTCCAACTGGGCCCGAAACTCACGAGCACCTGGTTTACGAAGCGGCGCCAATCCCGCGCTGGATTTACGCGGCGCTGATCGCTTTGGCGCTTCTGGTCGCCTACCTTTTCTACGCTGGCTACACGCAGCGCGATAAGTTGCAAACCGCGTTAACGGCGGCGACCAATCAAGAAGCGGTGCTGGCGGCCGAAATCGATCAATCGAATTCGCGCGTCGCCGATATGCGTGCGAAGCTCGAAGTGACGTCGCAAAAACTCGGCTTGACGGAAGACGAATTGGCGCGCGCGCGCACGCTGGCCGAATCCATTAAGCAGGAGCAGAAGGACAGCGACGCGCAGCTCGCGGCGCAGATCGGGCAAGTGCAGACGCAAACCGCTCAGCAGATCGGCGCTGTTTCGACCGATCTTTCCGGCACCAAGACCGACCTCTCAGCCACGAAGCAAGATCTGGCGGCGACCAAGGCGCAGCTTACGAGTACGATCGGCGACCTGGGCGTGCAGAGCGGGCTGATCGCGCACAATGAGGGCGAGGTGCAGGAATTGCAGCGCTTGAATCAGCGCA
>JBEKDK010000012.1:0-52244 GCA_050014395.1 Candidatus Acidiferrales bacterium
AACGCGTCTAATCAAGCATGGGAGATTCTGATTTCACGAAGGGAAAATATATGAGACTCGCTCGGAAGATAATCGTTACACTCGCGCTGCCGGCGCTCATCCTTCTGATCGCCGCTGCGCGCCCCGCCGCGGCGCAAGATTACACCGTCGCGAAAGTCACCGACGCCGCGCCCGCCGGAGTTTCGCCGGCGGTGAGCGCCGCGCTCGGCGGCGACGTGCTGAAGGTGACCGGCCCCGGCGGCACGCTCTGCGAATTGTGGCTGCGCAAGTCCGTGCCCGCCGCGGCCACGCCGGATGCCGAACTCGGCGTGACGTTCGGACAAATCCCGACCGGCGCCCTCGTCGGCGTGATTCAATTCCCCGCCGATGTGGCCGATTTCCGGCAGCAGAAGATCAAGGCCGGCGTTTACACGCTGCGCTACGCGTTGATTCCAACCGACGGCAATCACATGGGCCAGGCGCCGCAGCGCGATTTCCTGCTGGCGAGCCCCGCTTCCGCGGACGCCGATCCCGCCACGCTGACGTTCGAGCAAACCGTCGCGATGAGTGCGAAGACCACGGGCACGAAGCATCCTTCGGTGTGGAGCTTGGGCCCGCCCGACAACGCCGCGCTGCCCGCGACGCTGCACGATTCGGACGCGGGCGCTTGGGATCTGGAGTTTGGCCTCGCGGTGGGCGCAGGCGCTCCCACACCGGTTGCACTCGTCGTCGTCGGACACTCGACGGGCGGGTGAGGCGCGCGCTCGCATTACGCTGACGTTCTTGCTCGTGCCGCGGCGCTGCGCAGTAAGTGCCGCGCCGAAAGCCTGCGCGACCGAAATCCATCATGTACACCTGCCGCGAATGCGAAGCCGAAATCAACTCGGGGACTGAAATCTGCCCGCAGTGCGGCGCCGATCTGACGATCGCACCCGCGGACGACGGCTCCGCCAAACCGCCACCGAACCGGCAACGAATCATCATTCGCTGGGTCGTGCTGCTGGCAATACTGTTCGGCTCGCTGTGGAGTTTTCTGTGGTTTGTGGTTTCGCCGCGCACCGGCCAGCCGACGCTGCAAGCCGAGACGCAGGCGCTCGACTCTCTTACGCAGATCCAATCCGCGCTGTCCTCTTATTCCGCGGCGATGTCCGGCGCTTACCCTTCGACGCTCGATCCGCTGGGCCCACCCGTGCGCGTGGCGGCGCAGCGCGCGCAGAGTTTGGGATACCAACTCCAGTATGTGCCGGGCCCGCTTGCCGCCGACGGCTCAATTCACACCTATGCGCTGCAAGCCACGGCCGGCAATCACGGCTATCGCAGCTTCTACACGGATGAAACCAGCGTGGTGCGCGCAACGCGCGAAGAACGCCCCGCCACTTCGTCCGACCCCCCGCTGCCGCCCGCGCACTGACGCACCGGGTGCGCGTGCGCCACGCAAATTCGCAGTGCGCGGAGCGCCGATGCTATACTGCGCTTGGCAGCTCGCTTCACAATTTTCACGAACTCGGCCGCTGTTCCCACGGAGAGGTGCTGGAGTGGCCGAACAGGGCTGCCTGCTAAGCAGTTACACCCCAAAAGGGTGTCGGGGGTTCGAATCCCTCCCTCTCCGCCATTCATCTTGCTTCTCTATCATTTGGTTTTTTTAGGTTTCACTCGAACACTCCCAGTTGTCGCTCACGTTCGGCAAACATGCGCCCGCGAGCCTCGGTTGCATCCCCCGATCGCGACGAAAATGTACTGGATCGATCGCGCTCTGCGGCCCTCCAGCCTAGCGCATCGCGGCGATTGACGAACGTGCATGGAATGTCATACCCTTGCGGCCCACAAAGGGGAATCGCCAGCACCAAAACTAACTGATACGGTGACAATTCCGGTTCCTGCGAGTAGTAAAGCGAATTCCCGATTCTCGGCACCTAGGGCAACGAATTTCAGGGGCACGTCGGGAAGGGGGTTCGCTTCCTTCCTTATCATTCGAGTCGTCAAGCAGGGCGCGAAACAGACGCAGCCAGTCGGGGAGGGTATTCATGATGAAGTCCCCTTTGTTCCTGCCTACGCTTTTTCTATCGGCGATTCTTTGCACTTGTTCCTGCTTATGCGTCCCGGAAGGGAGCGCCGCCCCCAAAGCCGTATCGGGCGCGGCGGGCAGTGAGCGGTCCTCCAGCGTCACTGCCCCGGCCGCATCACCTTCTGCGGATACCACCGTACCCGGTCCTCTGCGCTCTCTGCTACGCATGGCGGCAATCAGCCAGCAAGTTTCACCGGAGGAGGTCCTGCCCCTATTGGCCCGCAGTGTGGTGACGATTGGCTACCAAGGATCGCAGAAAGATAGTGGCAGACCCACTGAGTACCTGATCCTCTTGGAGCGTTATTTACAGGAAGCCAGGCAATTGCAGACACTGGCGGGCAAGGACGCCGTGATCCGCGTTACGAGTTGCAGCGATGCGGCTCCGTTGCTGACGATCCTGGGTTATCGGGTGGAGAAAGCGTGTGGGCCGAAATCTTATTTGGAGACCGCCGACCCGAGCAGGGCGTTCGTAACCATAGATTCTGGATTTCCTCTCACCCAGCTCGAGGAAGCGCTGCGAGCAGGCGAACCTTTCAACTATCCCTACGCCGCGTCGCGCGTGCCGGTGTTGATCGGGGAGGACGCTTGGATTGGGCTCGAAAAGAATCAAGCGAACGGCGGAGAAGCGCACGATTTAATTGACGCGCTTGTGCACGATCCCAAGCTGTCGCGGCTTTACTGGGCGCTGGCTCAGATGGATACCGAAACGCGCGACACTTTGTACCAATCGTTGGGATTGAAGAAATTGGCTCCCCTCGCGGGCGCCTTGGATTTTTATGGCAATAACATCTGCATCCGATCCGGACGAGTGATCGTGCCCGGGGGAGCACCCGCGGAAGCTGGGTGGAAGGAATTGGTCGGAGCAAGCCCGAATTCGCCCGGCGAATTCGTGTCCCATTTATTTGCGAGAGACAATGGCTGGCTCGCCGCATATTACGACGCTCTGTCACGCGGCAACCAAACGCAGCAAGCCTATTTCACGGGTCCCACGCGAATGCGGCGCTTTTCTGAAGCGCTCGGAGAGCGCGGCCCCACCGTCAGCGCATTCCGCGGCGCGTACCGGCCCGATGCGGGACTGTTGTTGCTCGTCACCCAAATCCAACTGGACCGGAACGGCCAGCCAAGCGTCCCCGGCGATCTGGAAGCATGGAAGGATGTGTTGCGGCACAACATCGATAGCGATCCCAGGATCGTCGGCGAGTGGGCAAGGCGCGCAGACCATTGGGCTGAGCCGGACGATCTTGTGGAGGCAATGGTCGGCCTTTCCCGCGTGGGCACGATGAACAGCCCGCTGCGGATCTATCTCACGTTGACCGAAATTGACCGCGGACGCGCTCCGGAGCAGCGCTTGACTCCGGACACGGTGCGCTTGTTGGGCGACAATTTCTCGCGATTTAGCAGTCAGTACCTGACCTTTTCCGAATTTCGCTTTTTGGACAATGCCTCCATCGCCGACTTCATGAAAGTGGCTGGGGGCCTCGACCGTATTTCCGACGACACGGTGCGTGGCAACGCCATTGGCACTTTTCAGGCCGATGCCGGGCTCTGGCAAATCCTGGCGCGGCAAGGGCAGATCTCAAACGCAATCTTGAACGATTCGTGGCAGCGGATGATCAATCCATTCGCGGGAGTCGCCTCCTCACAGCAGCTTTTCGACGCCGGCCGAGCCTCGCTCAGCGAGCTGTTGCGCGACGCCGCAGGCAAGCCCGACCTGACCCAGGATGAAATCGTGGCCGTGCTGGCGGGGCCACAGCAATCAAGTCCGGAAGGCCAACAAGTGCGGCAGGAAATGGCGGAACGAATTGATGCGGTCCTCGACGCGCAGCGCCTGGTTTCTCTGGACACGATATTGGCGCTAGGCGACGGCTTGGATCAAATGGCCAAGGGCAAGGCCATTGGCGCCAGCCTGCTGCCGCTCGCCGCGCGTCTTCGGGATTTCGAAATGCCACAGCAGATCCTGACGGCCAACGAAAAGAATGATTTCACCGCGGGATCGTATGACCCGCGGCACACAAAAATGCAGATGCGCACGGATTTGACGAAGGCCATTCAGTCAGGTTCTCCACAAGAATTGGCCGCAGCTCATGGCGCGCTCGCGCCGTTTCTTCGAGACACTCTGGTGGGACTCAACTATGCCTACTATGAACCGCCGGGAGCCCAGATTCTCCACATCGATCCGCTTTTCGTCCGATCCCACGAATTCGTGCGAACCACGGCCACCGGCGTGGAGCCAGACTGGCGGACGGCGAGTCTTTCGGGCCGCGGCTTGTCCGCTGTGGGTGGCGCTCATTTGATCGGCTCGCTGGCCGACCTGCCTTTCGCTTTGGCGACTGCGGAGCAGGACTTCATCGTTCCGGAAAACGTCCAAGCCCTGATCTGGGAGGATTTGGTTCCGAGCATGATGGACAGCGCGGTTCTTCCGCGATGGTGGAGCGTGACCCCGGCCGAGCTTCATGCCGTCGCACTCTATCAGCGAACCGGAGAAGAGCTTTTGGCCGCTGCGGGGACCAACGACGATCTGCGCAAGCGGGTCATGAGTATTCTTTCCGACTGCATGCTTTCGCAGCGCTCGGAGAAAGTTGAGAACGATCTGCGCGCAGGCCTCCCCTCGGCAGTACTTGCTGAAGTGCTGCCGGCAGAGACCTTCTACTTGGCCGCGGAGTACCGGCGAAGATATTCGGCAGACGACGATCAGTGGGGGCCGGCAGGGAAAGAACTACAACAGCTTTCAATTTCCGATCCCGCGGAGGTCGGCCCGGAGCGGCTGTCGCAGGATTTCGGAATACCTCATCCTGCGTTGGCGCAGAGCTACACCCGCGAACTGCTGAACGTTAAGCTGCTGCCCACGTTCGAGAGTTATTCCTCCCGCCTGATGGCCGAGACCTGGGAGTCCAATAATTTGTATTGGGCTCGCTTGTCGGACGAACTCGGATATTCACCCGTGATGTTGAACCGATTGGTTCCTGAACTCACGCGCCGCATGGTCGAGAAGATATTTGCCACTCACTACGAAGATTGGCCGGCCGTGCTGCGCGCGATGCGGGAAACGGGCGAGGAGTTTCGCCAGGGCAAGATTGTTCCGTTGCCCAAGAGCGCGGCTGTTTCCGAACTCCAAACGATCGGCGATCAATCTCAGAATTCAAAAAACCCTTGACCGGCCGGTGGGGCGCGGCGGGAGAGAAGAAGAGGGGCTCATGACGAAGCGATATCTTCCCGGTGTTCTGGTTTTTTCGGGGCTGATCTTTTTTTCCGCGGTTTTAACGGCAGGTCAGGGCAGCGGACAGACCGACGTCATCCGCGTCGAAGTCAATTTGGTGCAGATGAATGTTGCCGTGACGGACAGCAAAGGAAACTATGTGACCGGACTGCGCCCCCAGGACTTCGTGATTACCGAGGATAAGATTCCGCAGAAGGTCGCGATCTTCGAAGAAGGCAACGGCGCGACGCAAACAATTGCCGACGCTGGGATCCCGCCAGTCCAACCAGGCGAACCCGCCGCGGCTGCGGCCCAAGTCCCCGCGGCAACTCAAGCGGAGACGCCGGAGCGTCTCGGCGTTGCCGTGGCCGGTGCGGATGTTTTCGTGCTCTTCGACACCAGCAACTACATGTATTTGCACCAGGGGTTTGTTCTCGCGCAGGATGCCATCGCCGATTTCCTTCGGTCCCTGGATGGTGCCGATCGGGTGGCGTTCTATTCGTATAGCCGGGATTTTTCGCGTGACGCGCCACTCACCGCCGACCGAACGGCGGTATTGGCCGGCGTGCGTGACACGGTGGCCGGAGACGATGCCGCGCTCTACGATGCATTGCTATTGACGCTCAAGGATGCGGGAGGGCTTTCCGGCAAGAGAGTGGTGGTGGTTTTCTCCAACGGCCCCGACAACGCCAGCGCGGTATCCCCAGACGTCGTGGGCGAATTGGCCCAGTCGGAAGGAATTCCCATCTACATGATCTGCACCCGCGCAGCGCAAGAGGATCCGCTTTCCGCTGAAGTGTTTGTACGCATGGCCACCAGCACGGGCGGCAGAGCTTTCTTTGCAAACAGCTGGAGAGGACAGAAGAATGCCTTCTCGCTAGTTCGGAATGATCTGGCGCATCTTTACTCACTCAGCTACTATCCGCAGCCAAACCCGAACCGCGGCTGGCGCACGATCAAGGTAAGCCTGGTGGGCCCGCGCCTGAAGAAATACCGCATCCGCACGAGGAGCGGCTATCGCCCCATGCCGAGAACCATCTCGCAGGAGACGACGCAGGAGACGACTCCGACAAAATAGAGTGCGCGTTTTACGGAACGAAGCACGTCTGAAGTTTTCAGTGGCCGGCCGGATCGTTGCCAAAGGACGCGGCTGCTGGACTTGCCATGCCGCGGCACGGAGCCAGCGGCAGGTCCGCGCGACGCGCGATGGTCATTTTGTGGGAGTTGGGGTCGAAGACCTGTCCGCGCCGTAGGTGTACGCGTAGTTCTCGTATCCGGTAACTCGCTCCACGGAATTCAGGACGACGCCGATCAGATTCTTCTCGTGAAATTCCTGGCAGGCCTTCTGCGCGAGCTGAAAATCGGTGGAGTTGGCCTTGACGACCACGAGCACTCCGTCGCACAGCACGGCGATCATCGTAGCGTCCGCCACCGGCACAACGGGCGGCGAGTCAACCAGGATCCAATCGAAAACCGGCGCGAGTAAATCGAGCAAGTGTTTGAATTCCGGACCCGAGAGCAGGTCGCTGGGCTCGCGCGAGGTCGTGGCCGATCCACCCGGAATCAAGCATAGATTCTCGATAGGACCGAATTGGATGATGGAGAGAAGGTCCGCCGAGCCGCTAAGATAGTCAGCCAATCCGGGTCCCTCGGGAGCTCCAAAGGACACGTGCTGGCCGGCGCGCCGAAGGTCGCCGTCAATAACCAATACGCGGCGATCGCGCTGCCGAACCAGAGACTGCGCCAAGTTGCGCACTACAAACGTCTTTCCCTCACCGCTCACGGCACTCGTAATCAGAATCGTCTTGAGCCTCTGCGCCGCTCGAATCTGATAGAGGCGCGATCGCAGCGTGCGGAACTGTTCCGCCGCCAGCGAAGCGCGGCTGCCATCCACGAAGACATTGGTGTTGGGATCCAATTTCCACTTCGGCCGCGGGCATTTCTCCTTCAGCTCGTTAAACCGCAGAAGCTCAGGCAGGCCCATGCCGTGATCGCCGGCGAACAAGGGGCGCCTCTCGGTCTGTTCTTGGACGAGGTGGCTGGGCTCGGAGGGAGTGGCCACTGCGGCGCCCAGCGCGGTCTTCTCCTCTTCCGCTTTTTTCAACGCATCGTGGATACGACTCATACGCTCTTTCCTCCGCCCTATTTCCGCGCGAACTTGCCCGTTTGCCGAAATCGCTCGATCAGCTCGGAAATCAGAGAATCCATCAGCGGATCTTTTTCCGAACCATTTCCGTTTTCCGCGATGGGAGTCACGATCGGCTCTATTTCCTGAAGCTCGAATTCCGTGGCGACCTCTTCAATCAGGGACGGCGAGACTTCCGTGTGCTGATCCACATACGCGTTAATCATCGCGTGCTCGCACAGCAGATTCGTGACCCTGGGTATGCCCTTGGCGTACTTGTGGATCGCGGCGATCGTGTCGGCGGGAAAGATCGCCCGTCCGTCTCCGCCCGCGATGCGCAGCCGCTCGGCGATATAACCGCGCGTTTCAGCCAGGGTCAGCGGCCGCGTCTTGGTGCGGATCGTGATTCGCTGCCGCAATTGGCGCAACTGAGGGAGCTTGAGTTTTTCCTCGAGCTCCGGCTGACCGGATAGCACGATCTGCAAAAGTTTCTCGGTGGCCGTCTCCAGATTCGTCAGCATGCGAATTTCTTCGAGCACTTCAAAAGAAAGATGCTGCGCCTCATCCACGATCAGCACAGCGGGCTGGCCGTCGCGGTAGCGATCCAGCAGCCACTCGTTCAATCGGATCTGCCGCAGGCTTTCGGAGCGTTCCTCGCAAGGAATCTCGAAGTCGTTCAAAATAAAATCGAACAACTGGTTCACGGTCAGATGCGAGTTGAAAACGAATGCCGTCGCCACGTTTCGCCCGCGCAACCAATCGAGCAATCGATTCAGCAGGGTCGTCTTGCCCGTTCCCACCTCGCCGGTGAGCAGAAGGAAACCCTTTCGCGTGTCGATTCCATACGTCAGGGCGGAAATCGCCTCTTCCATCGCTTCCGTGAAGAACAGGTAGCGAGGGTCGGGATTGACGTTGAACGGGTTTTCGCGCAGCCCAAAAAACTTTTTGTACATGAAAATCCTCAGGCCTCGATAATCACTCTCGGTCCGCGCTTGGCGTCACCGAGCACGCCGCCCCGAGCTTGTTTCAAGGGCTCGAAGAGCGAAATCACGGCAATCGCCGGCACGTGCAGAAATGCTTCTACGTCCCGCTCCGAATGCAGCGTGCTGTCGGCAACCAAGAACACCACGATCAGACCCAACCCGAGCGCCAAACCGCCGCCAAATCCTCCAACAGAAAACAACAGCGGATTGGGGAACGACGCCGCGCTCGGCAAATTCGGAGGATCGAGCACGCGGAATTGCTCGCCTTCCTGCTGGTGCTCGAGGTCTGTGGCCATCGCCGATTCGTCGTGCCTCTTCAGCAGATCGTTGTAGAAATCCAGCGCCGTCTGATAATTGCGCGTGATCTCCTTGTATTGCTCCTCCACATCAGGGCTGGCCTTCACCCGCCCTTGTAGCGCGCCGATCTGCGCCTGCAGTGTCTGTTCTTGCTTTATAACTTGGTCCACTGCCAGGGTGGCTTCATGCACCTGAACGCGCAACTGCTGAATTTGTTGCGGTTCTGTCGCGCTGGGTTTGGTGGTGGTGGCAGCGGTTGCATCCGCGGCACCAGGCTGCTGCGCGGCCGCGATCTTCTTGTTGATTGCGTCCAATTCTTCCTTGGCCTTGATCACGTCCGGATATTGGTCGGTGTATTGCGCGCGGAGGGAACTCAGTTTCGATTCGGCTGCCTGCTTCTCTTGTTGCAGCGTGCCGGGATCCTGCGCCACTCCCGTCGCTGCCGACTGCTTCCACGCAGCCAACTGCTGGGCTAGCATCGATTCGTCGAAGGCCTTCTCCTGCTGTAGGCGGCCCAGATTCTGTGTCACAGCCTCGAGTTGCGTGTTCAGACCCATTAGCACGTTCAGGTTCGATTGCTCTTCATCCGGCAATGCTCCCAGATTGCGACGCTCGAAATCCGCCAGCTTGGCGTCTTGCTCGTCCAACTTGCTCTTAGCTTGTTCGAGTTGCTGCTCAAGGAATTCCGTGGTGTTCTCGGCGTGCTCTTCATGGAGCCTGACGTTCTGCTCCAGGAACATCGACGTGACTTCCTGGCAGATCTGCTGTGCGCGGCCGGGATCTGTGAAAGTTACGGTGACATTGAATCCGGGGAGCGAACGTTGATCAACGCCGGCCATTGGCGCCAATGGCTCCACGTCGATTGTTTTCGTCAAGCGGTCCACAAGTGCATCCACGGGAACGCGGCCACTGTCGGTCGGGTAGAGATTCAGTTTCTGGATCACTTCCGCCAGCCGCGTGCGGCTCATGATCTGCTGCTGCATGGAAGCGAGGCGCTGATTCCAATCGTCGCTGATGGCCGCCGGAATGTACGTCGCGGAAACCGACGGTTGATCCACCAAAACGATCGTCTTGGATTGGTAGCGCTTGGGAAGCAAGAATGCCAGGGCGATCCCGATCACCAAACCAAGTGAAGCCGTGTAGACGCAAATGGGCCAGTGCCGGCGCACCATCGCCAAGAAATCTTGTGGTGAAAACTGTCTCGCTTCCATGAGTCCTACGCTCCTATGCCGGCTCGCATTTGAGCCGCTCGCAAAAATCTGTTTTCCCGCCGAGTTTCGACGACGCTCAATCCGCCACCTTGCCCAACTCCTCGAACAGCTTGATCTTGCAAAGCAGCGATTTGTAACTGATATGTAGATGCTGCGCCGCGAGCTTGCGGTTCCATCGCGTGCGCTCCAGCGTCTTCAAAATCAGTGTGCGTTCCGCCTCTCGCGATGCAGCCCGCGACGCAGCCTTAAGCGATGTTCCGTCCAGTTCCAAGGCGCGCGCCGCCGAAACCTGCAACACTCCGGCGTGCGCCAGATCCGCCAGCGCGAATTCGTCGTCGCCGAGAACGACCATCCTCTTCACCATATTTTCCAGTTCGCGCACGTTCCCCGGCCACGCGTGATCGGCCAATCGCTTCATCGTCCGCGCCGAAAGCGACGGCCGCGGCCGGTGAAGCAAACTCGACTGCTTATCGAGAAAATGATTCACAAGGCCCGGAATATCCAACTTTCGTTCCCGCAGCGGCGGCAAGCGCAAGCACACCGCATTCAATCGATAGAAGAGCTCCTTGCGAAACCGTCCTTCCTGCACTTCGGCCTCGAGATCTACCGCTGTCGCCGAAATCAGCCGCGCTGAAAGAACACCAGGGCCAGGCGTTTCTTCGTCATCAGGCAAGGACGAGAGAAGCATTTTCTGGCACGGTGGGTCGAGCTCGCTGACTTCGTCAAAGAAAAGCGTGCGCGAACCCGCGGGCGATATTTCGGTGTCGTCGACGGCTTCGGCCAGCACATCTGCAAAGCGCGCTTCATTCAAACTCGCGCATTGAATCTTCTGAAAATTCTCCGCCGGGTAGCCCGAAAGCCGGTGGACGTGCCGCGCGTGGGCTTCCTTACCCACGCCGCTCTCGCCGATCAGCAAGACCGAGATGTTCGTCGCGGCGATATCGGAGGCCACGCGTTCGAGCGATTGCATTACCGGATCCACGCTGGCTACAAAGCCGTCAGGCTTGATCGCGGGAGCCGGCTCGCTTAGAACGTCGGCGGTTGGGTCATGAACGGACATGGCAGTCTTATCGCGTCTCCAGGGACACAAGTTCTCCCTTCTGTAGGTACTATCTGCACGAATCCTTCCATTGATAAACCTACTAAAATCTTGGTTCCATCCCAGCTATCTAACACCAAATGAGTACCTTATTGCAGAAAATTAGGCCCGGAAGAAGGACCGTCGTGCCCGACCAATTTGCGGAAACTTCCATAAAGTGGCATAGTGTTTCCCACAGGGCGCCAATTCGTGAGGTTAGGGCAACGAAGCCATACCTCAGTATAAGTCATTGATAGATAGCATCATAGCCTAAACCGCTGCACGCAAGTGGTTCGTTGATCCCTCTAACGAGCGCCCAACCCCTAGGACGGCTGGTATCGAACCACTGGTATGCTAAGCGACCCCCATTCAGAGCGGCCCAGAGCCTTTCGCAATCCGCTGCTCTACTCCATGGTGATGCTCGTTATCGTCGCCCTCGTGGTTGGGTGGATCTTCTTTTCGCGCTGGCGCGAAAACCGCGCGTTCGACGAAAGGGCCGCGGAGCAAGTCCGCGAACAGGACGCACGCACCGTGCAATTGATGGGCGGAGACACGCTCCAAATACAATATTTCTACGGCAGTCCCGCCACAATCAGTCGCGGAGAAATGGCCCAGCTCTGTTACGGCGTCGCGAATGCCAAGCAGGTGAGCCTCGATCCCCCAGTGAAGGAGGTCTGGCCGTCCTACGGCCAATGCGTCGACGTCTCGCCGAAAAAAGACACGACCTACACTTTGAGCGTTCAAGACGCGGCGGGCAACACAAAGACGGCAAAAGCCACTATAAGGGTGCGATAAACGCTGAGCGGGCGCCGGGCGCTGAACGTCAACTGGCGGAAATGTGCGCTTGCGGTGAAGCAACGGCAGGCGCTTGTCCGGCGGAGCGGCGTGCCACTATAATTACAGTTTGTGCCGTGATCGCGTTTTGTGCTGCAAGGCATCGGCGGGCGCTTCTGGCCCGTCTCTTTTTTAAGTGCGCAACGGTAACAAACGAAATTTAAGAAAGAGCTATAGCCACTCCGGACGGAAAGAAACGAAGATGGCGGACGCACTCACCAACGTCAAGAAGAAGTTGGCGGACGAAATCGCGCAGCTCGAACACGAGCTGGCTTTCGATCTGCCAAAGGAGATCATGACGGCGCGTGCGCACGGCGATCTTTCCGAGAACGCGGAATATAAGTACGCGAAGGAACGCCAGGGATACGTCTCCGCGCGGCTGGGGCAACTGAAGAAACGACTGGGCGATTTGGGAATGCTCAATCTCAACAATATTCCCAAGGATCGCGCGGGTTACGGATCGACGGTGTGGGTGCGCGAGGCGAAGAAACCGGAAGTGGAATACAGGCTTGTCACCACCGAAGAAGCCGATGCGACGAAGGGTTTGATTTCGACAACCTCACCGATCGGCAAGGCTCTGCTCGGTAAGCGAGTCGGCGACGACGTGAGCGTGCAGACGCCCGCCGGTCCGCGCGAGTTCGAGGTTCTGCGCATCAAGACCATCCACGATGAAGCTTGATCCGCGCTAACGCGCTCTGGCCGCACTTCGAGTTTTCCACCGCTCTCTTCGCCCCGCATCGTTGCCCCGCTTGCACGGCCGTGCTAGCATCCGCGCTTACAAGCACCGAACCGCGGCGTGAGCGGATCTTCCTTAGCCTTCTCACCTTAGGACTGCTCTCCGAGCCGGGACAGGGGAATACATGAAAGCCTACGAAACACCTTTCATTCGCAACGTTGGCATTGTTGGCCACGGCGATACGGGCAAAACGCAGCTCGTATCGGCGTTGCTGTTCACAGCGGGGATGACCAATCGGCTCGGCAAGGTGACGGAAGGAACGACCGTGACCGACTGGGACGAAGAAGAAATCGCGCGGAAGATTTCCATTCAGACGAGCTTGGCATACGCAGAATGGGCCGCGAGCGGACAGACCGAAAAAACCAAAATCAATTTCCTCGATACTCCCGGCTACAGCACGTTCGTCAATGAAGCGCGCGCCTCGCTGGTGGCGGCCGACGCCGCGTTGATCGTGGTGGACGCGGTGGCTGGGGTGCAAGTGGTGACGGAAAAGGTGTGGGACTACGCCACCGAATATGATCTGCCACGCGCGTTCGTGATCAATTGGATGGATCGCGAGCTGGCGAGCTTCGATCGAGCGCTAGCCTCGATCACGCAGGTGTTTGGGCGCGGAGTGGTCGCCGTGCATTTGCCGATCGGCGAGGAAAAGAATTTTCGCGGCGTGATCGATTTGATCTCGATGAAGGCGCACGTGTACCAGCCAGACGGCGACGGCAAAGCGAAGATCGAGGAAATACCGGCGGAAATGGCCGAGGCCGCAAAGGCCGCGCACGAAGCGCTGGTTGAAATGGTGGCCGAAGGCGACGACGCGCTGATGGAAGAATTCTTCGAGAAAGGAACGCTGCCGATCGAAGATCTTTTGAAGGGATTGCGTCTCGCTTTCCTGGCGAAGCGCATCCATCCTGTGGCGTTGACATCCGCGCTGCACAACATCGGCAGTCAATCGCTGCTGGATTTGATCGTGGACATTTTTCCCGATCCTTCGGCGCGCGGCAACGCGTCGGGCAAAACCGAGACGGCCGGGAAGGGTGAGCCAATCGAGCGGCGCATCGCGGATGCCGAACCGGTATCGCTATTTTTCTTCAAGACGCTGGCCGATCCTTTCGCCGGGCGCATCAACTACTTCAAAGTGAATTCCGGCACGCTGAAAAATGATGCGACGCTGCAAAACTTCACGCGCGGCACAAGCGAACGACTGCAACACGTTCAAGTGATGCAGGGCAAGACGGCTACGGCCGTGGCGGAATTGCACGCCGGCGACATCGGCGCCATCGCCAAGCTGAAAGATTCCGTGACCGGCGACACGCTGGGCGATAAAGCCGCGCCGATCTTTTATCCGCCGCCGCACATCCCCGAGCCTTCGATCACCTTCGCGATCGAAGCCAAAACACGCGCCGACGAAGATCGCATCGGCGTGGCGATCCATCGCATTCTCGAGGAGGATTTGGCGCTGCGCTTTTCGCGCGATCCGCAGACCAAGGAATTCTTGCTGGCGGGTTCCGGGCAACAGCATGTTGAGGTGGTGGTGGCCAAGCTGCGCAAACGCTATCACGTCGAGCTGACGTTGAAGCCGCCGAAGGTGCCGTACCGCGAAACGATTCGCGCCAAGGCCGACGCCGAAGGCAAACACAAAAAGCAAACCGGCGGGCACGGACAGTTCGCCGTCTGCCGCGTGCGACTGGAGCCGCTGCCGCACGGCGCGGGATTCGAGTTTGTGGACGACGTTTTCGGCGGCGCGATTCCCAGGAATTTTATTCCCTCGGTGGAAAAAGGAATTCGCGCTTCCGCCGAACGCGGTTATCTGGCCGGCTGCCCCGTGGTGGATTTCCGCGCCGTGCTGTACGACGGGAAATATCACGACGTGGATTCGTCGGACATGGCGTTCAAGATCGCGGGTTCGCTGGCGTTCCGCGAAGCGATGAAATCGGCCAAGCCCTCGCTGCTCGAGCCGGTGATGAACGTCGAAGTGTACGCGCCGGACCAATACTCCGGCGACATCATGGGCGATTTGAGTTCGCGCCGCGGGCGAATCAGTGGCAGCGAAGCGCGCAACGCGAACGTGATCGTCAAGGCGCAAGTGCCGCTGGCGGAGATGCTGTCCTACGCGACGGATTTGACGTCGATGACGCAAGGCCGCGCCACGTACACAATGGAGTTCGCGCATTACGATTACATGCCCGCCGAAAGCGCCGAAAAAGTGATCGCCGCCGCCAAGGCCGCCCGCGCCGGCGAACCCGTGGAAGAAGAAGAGGGCTGAAGCGGAAGCACACCAGCTCGTGAATGGTCGTGCGCTCAAGGAGTCCCGATGTTCACTCGCGCGGTTCTGCTCTCATCGTGTTTATTGGTTGCGAGCACTGCCTGCGCCCAAACTCCGGTGGAAATTCAACCCGTCAAACAGTTAGTTCGCACAGGTGCCCTTGCAACTTGTGGATACACGCCAACGACGACGGAAGGGGCATTCTTTGGCAGGCTCGACAAGGACGGGCAAGTGACCGGCTCCGATTTCGGCAAGTCCTTTCGCATTCAAGGGAAAAAGGGAAAGTACGTGAGTTGGTACGGAATTGTTCGAGGCATCTCACCGGGCACGCCAGACGCGGGCAAATACACTCTGCTGCTTGAGCAGAAGTTCTTCGACGGAATGACGGATTGCCACATCATGTTGGTATCGGAGCGCGGGTCGGGGGATTTCCAGGCCACACTCGAAGGCAGCGCGGATTCCATCCCTGCACTCGCGCTGGTTCGCGTTTACGGCAAGGTCGTAACCGAAGACAGCAACGTGCCGCAGATCGCCGTGGAATTCATGCGCGTTTGGCCGTGGTTGAGCTTCACTTTTACCGACCTCGGCCCCGAAGATCACGGAAATCCACGATGGGCGGAATATTGCACTCTCTGCAAGAGCGGTGGCCGAATTTACAACCCTTACCCGACCGGGGATTACTATCGAGCAGTCCTTGGCGATCCCGAGGATTTCGGAATTCACCTTCAGCAGGTCAAGTAGCAAAAACAAGACACGAATTGCGTTTTCACACGCTGGGCCTACGGCCGCAGCCTCGCGGTGATTCATCCGAGGCAAGCGAGGCTGATGGTAGAATTGCGGCCCCGCGCGAAAATCGGCGCGGCAGTGCTGAACGTAGATGAAGACGCACGATAAAGCCGACGCGACAAACTTGACGGGATTGAGCCTGGGCGAGGCATCGGCACTGGTGCGCGCGAAGAAAGTTTCGCCGGTGGAATTGGCCGAGGCGTGCCTGGGGCGCATCGAGCGGCTCGATGCGAAGCTGAATGCGTTCATCACCGTGACGGCGGAGGGCGCGCTGGAGCGGGCGCGGGCGGCGGAGGCGGCGATTCAGCGCGGCGGATGGATCGGGCCGCTGCATGGAATTCCTGTGGCGCTGAAAGATTTGATCGATACTGCGGAAGTGCGCACGACGGCGGGCAGCGGATTATATAAGGATCGCGTGCCGAGCGAGGACGCGGAGGTTGTGCGGCGGCTGAAGACGGCGGGGGCGGTGCTGCTGGGCAAATTGAACATGCACGAATTTGCGTACGGCGGCAGCGGAGTGATCAGCTATTTTGGCGCGGCGCGCAATCCGTGGGCGAGCGATTACAACACGGGCGGCTCATCGTCGGGTGCGGCGGCGGCCGTGGCGGCGGGGCTGTGCTACGGCGCGGTGGCGACGGATACGGGCGGATCGATACGCGAGCCGGCGGCCTTCTGCGGAATCGTGGGCCTGAAGCCGACCTACGGGCGCGTGAGCGCGCGCGGCGTGATTCCGCTTGCGTGGACGCTCGATCACGTGGGGCCGATGACGCGCAGCGTGACGGATGCAGCGCTGATGCTGCAGGCGATTGCGGGCTACGACGCGGATGACGCGACGAGCGTGGACGCGCCGGTTCGCGACTACGCGAAGGCGTTTGGCGATACCGCGGCGCTGCGCGTGGGCATACCGAACTCTTTCTTCTATGACGCGCTGCAACCGGAGATCGACGCGGCCGTGCGCGCAGCGCTTGCGGTGCTCGGAAAACTCACGGCGAGCGTGCGGCCGATTGACGTGCCGCTCGATCGCGATACGACCACGCTGAAAGCGGAGGCGTATGCGTATCATCGCGAATTGATCGCCGAATCGCCCGAGCTTTATCAGCCGGTGACGCTGGAAAGAATTCGCAGCGGCGCGGAGGTCAGCGCAGCGGATTACATCGCCGGGCGGCGGCAGACGGAAGAATTGCGGCGTGCGGTGAGGAAAGCATTCGATGAAGTCGATTTGTTGGTGACGCCGACGACGTGCGTTTTGCCGTCCAAGATTTCCGAGCTGCTGGCGGACCTGGGCACCTTGCGCGCCAAGGAAAATTTGATGCTGCGAAATACGCGGCCGTTCAATGCAATGGGACTGCCAACGATCTCGATTCCCTGCGGCTTCACGAGTTCCGGATTGCCGATCGGGTTGCAGATCAGCGGACCACCGTGGGGCGAAGCGAGTGTCCTGCGGATGGCTTTTGCATACGAGCAAGCAACGGAGTGGCACAAGCGCGCGCCAAATTTGGGATGAAGCAATAATTCGCGGAGGAAAACGTGGACGCATTCGACGCATTCAAGGAGATGCAGAAGAAAGGCTGGGCGCACTTCGCTCCGCTGGAGATGATGACGACGCCGGCGGCCGCGTTGCTGGTGAAGTTCGCCGGCGTGCGCGCGGGGCAACGCGTTCTGGACGTGGGCTGCGGCACGGGCGTGGTGGCGATCACAGCAGCGCGCGCGGGCGCTGCGGCAAGCGGACTGGACTTGACGCCTGAACTTCTGGAACGCGCGCGAGCTAATTCGCAACTCGCAGAGGTCGCGGTCGAGTGGCGCGAAGGCGACGCGGAAAAATTGCCCTACGCCGATGCGGCATTCGATGTGGTGCTCAGCCAGTTCGGCCACATCTTCGCGCCCAGACCGGAGCTTGCATTGAGCGAGATGCTGCGCGTGCTGAAACCCGGCGGAACGATCGCGTTCTCCACGTGGCCGCCGGAATTTTTTATCGGGCGCATGTTCACGCTGATCGGCGGCTACATGCCTCCGCCGCCACCCGGAGTTTCGCCGCCCGTGCAGTGGGGCGATCAGAAAATCGTACGCGAACGCATCGGCAGCGCGGCGCGCGACATCGCGTTCGAGCGGGGAACGATGCTGGTTCCCGCGCTCAGCTTGCAACACTTTCGCACCGTCACCGAGCGCACTGCGGGACCCGTTATCAAGTTGATCGAGAACCTTTCGGCGAGCGATCCGGCGAAGCTGGCGAAGTTCCGCCGCGAATACGATGCGATCGCGGCAGAATATTTCGACGGCAACACGGTGAAGCAGGAATTCATGATCACCCGCGCGACGAAAAACTAGAGAGCCTTCGTTGCCGCCTGCAAACGAGGAGAGCGACATGCATGTGTTTCTTACTCGGCGAATTGTGGCCGCGAAGTGCGTGATTGTCTTGTGGGCGCTGGCGATACCGTGCGCCGTTTTCTGCGCCGCGCAAACCGGCGCGGGCGCAGCATCGCCTTCCGCTCAAAACACGGCCCCGGCACAGAGCGCTGCCCCGGCCGCCGCGGCGGCGACGCCCGCCGCGCCGGACATTGATCCCAAGGCGATGGAGATTTTGCACCACGCGGCCGCGAGGTTTCAGAACCTGAAGGGTTATAAGGTCGAGGTGACGGTGCACGCCGTGAACGAATCGCAGATATCTGAACAGCACCTGACGGAAACCGGCTCGGGATTGACGAGATATCGAGTGGCGGACGACGACCCGAAAGGAGTGCGGCGAATCGGCGACGGGCACACGCAGTGGATCTTCGATCCCGTCTCGAACGAATACACGAAACGTCCGGAGCCGGCGGAGGCGGATACGCCCGTCGGCGACCTGCGGATCATGGACCAGCACGTAACCGAGGCGCAGATCATGCGCGAGGATTTATTCACCGACGCCGGAGGAAAAATCGTCCCCGTTTACGTGGTCGGAGTCGTCCGAGATCGCTGGCCCGCGGGAACAATCCCGAGCGCGCAATTGGTGATGTACTACATCGACGAGAAGACGTTCACAGTGTACCGAAGCACGGTGCACGCCGATCCGGCATCGCTCAGCATGTCGTATGCGTTCATCAACTGGGACGAGAACGAGCCAGACGCGTTGTTCGCGTTCACGCCACCGGCATCGGCGCACGCCGCGCCGAGCTTGCCGGAGCATTCGGCGCTGAGCAGCACCATGATCGGGATGGCCGCGCCGGATTTTACGCTGCCCGATACGACCGGCAAGCAAGTGAGCTTGAGCGCGCTGCGCGGAAAGGTAGTGCTACTCGACTTTTGGGCGAGTTGGTGCGGGCCGTGCCGCCAGGCGATGCCGGAAATTGAAAAACTGCAGAGCGATTTCGGCGATCAGGGGCTGGTTGTGCTGGGCCTGAATTCGGGCGAGAGCGCGGAACACGTGACGCAGTTCGCAAAGCAACAGGGCTATACGATCACCCTGTTGGTGGGCGCGGAGCCGGACACAACCGGCAAGTACTTTCTAAGCGCCTACCCGACGACGTTGCTGGTCGACCGCCAGGGGCACATCGTTTATCGCAGCGAGGGAAATCAGGGGCTCGATCAGCTGCGGACCGCGGTGCAGGGTGCGCTACACGCGGCGCCGTGAAATCGGTCCTATTTATTTCGGAGGTTTAGCAATGAACTATATGCGCATCGGTCTTGCGGCTCTTGCCAGCTTCGCGGCGTATTTTATTCTCGGCGGACTCACATTCACCGTGCCTTGGTTCCGCAATGAGTTTCTAAAGTATCCCGCTGTCTATCGCGCGAAGGATGGACAGATGAGCCACATGCCGGCCGGAATGCTCGCTATGTTGCTCGCGATGGTGGTGCTTGCGGTTCTCTACGCGCTGTTATACCGCGGAGGTCCGGGCCTCCTCGAAGGAGCGCGCTTCGGTGCGCTGATCGCGGCGTTTTTCGTATGCACGTTCGTTGTCCACAACTATGTCAATCTGAATATCGGACTGAAATTGACCTTTCAACAAGCGATTGCGTATTCCATTGAATGGATGTTGGTGGGAATCATCATCGGCCTTATTTACAAGCCGGCATGAAGGTCCGGAGGGAAAATCAGTGTGCATGTCAGGATAGCTCCCTGGGAATGCTGGACTCCAATTTGGCTCTTGCGAATCGGTCATAATTGCGCAAAATCGATCGAGGCAACGCAGTCCGCGCGGGCAAGTCATGGCGAAAGCTAGGCTGAAATCTCGGGCACGTCACGCGAACCCCCCGCGCTGGGGCGACGCGACGCTGGCGATCCACGCCGGCGAGAAAAAGCACGGCCACAATGCGCCGGTGGCGCCGGAGATCGTGCGCACATCAAACTTCGTGTTTGCCGATACCGCCGAGATGAAGGCGGTGGCCGAAGGAACATCGAGCGCCTACATTTACACTCGCCAGGGCAATCCGACGCTGAAGATCGCGCAGGAGAAACTGGCGGCGCTGGAGGGCGGCGAAGCGGCGATCGTGACGTCGTCAGGCCAAGCGGCGATTTCAAGCGCACTGCTGGCCCTGCTGAAGTGCGGCGATGAACTGATCGCTACGCGGCAGCTTTACGGCGGCGCCTATCGCCTGATGCGCGACGTTCTGCCGGACCTCGGCATCGTGGTGCGCTGGGTCGAAGCGGATTTGGGCGGAATCGATCGGCTGGTGAACGAGCGTACGCGCGCGCTGTACACCGAAACTCCCACGAATCCGACGCTGAACGTGGTGGACTTGCGCAAGGTGGCGGCGGCTGGGCGGCGGCACAAAATCACCACGCTGGTGGACAACACCTTCGCCTCGCCCGTACTGCAAAAGCCGATCGCACTGGGCCTGGACGCCGTGGTGCACAGCGCGACCAAGTATTTGGGCGGGCATTCGGACTTGATCGCCGGCGCGGTGATTGGGTCGCGCGAATTCATCGCGCGGGTGCACGAGCGCGTGATCTACCTGGGCGGCTCGATGGACCCCAGCGCCGCGTTTCTGCTGATTCGCGGCTTGAAGACGCTGGAGGTGCGCGTGCAGCGGCAGTGCGCCACGGCGATGGCCGTGGCGAAATTTCTCGAGCGGCATCCAAAGGTCGCGCGTGTGCATTACCCCGGACTGGCATCGCACCCGAGCCATCGGCTGGCGCGGCGGCAAATGTCCGGCTTTGGCGGGATGCTGGCGTTTGAGCTGAAGGGCGGCTTGCCGGCGGCGCGGCGTTTTTGCGACCGCACGCGGATTTTCCTGCTGGCCGCCAGCCTGGGCGGCGTGGAATCGTTGATCGTGCTGCCGCTATTCACTTCGCACTACAAAATGAGCGCCAAGGAATTGGCCGCCGCGGGGATTGGTCCGGGCATGGTGCGGGTTTCCGTGGGCTTGGAAGATGCGGCCGATCTGATTGTGGATTTGAAGCAGGCGCTCGCGTAGCCAAAACCAGCCGCACGCGAAGACCCCAAGAACGGTAGTACGCTGTGTTCAAAGTGGGTTACCGGCACATCGTTTTGAATTGACCCTTCCCCCGCATCGCCGGTAGGATGCCTCAGGTGACCCTTCTGCCCGGCCAGCCGTCTAAGCCGGAAGGCAGCCGCCTCGGAAAAGCCGGCAGGGAAATCCAAGCGGGGAACCCGCACGGGCAAACTAAGAAAGCGATAACGCAGAGACGCCGAGACTCCCGCCACGACGGGCAGGCGCGGAGATTCGCGAAGGAAAACATACACGACGGACGTGGCGCGCAGGATCGTTTTGGGGATCGATCGACACAGGGGCTTGGACATAAGAGTGACGAAAACTTTCAAAATTGCGGGCTTGGCGGCGCTACTTTGTGTGCTGTGGGCTGCGGGCTGCGCGGATACCGCGCGCAACGCCGTGTCCGTGCGCCCGCCCACGATCGTGGCTGCCGCGCCAATCGTCGATCCTCTGCCGCTCAATTCGCGGCGCGCGCCGCGAGCGCTGGCGACGATGGCGCCGAACGGCGACGAACTGGTGGCTCGCGCGGTGAATGCACTGTTTGAGGCCGGGCAGCAGGATTACCGCGCCGGCCACTTGGACAAGGCGCGCCAGGAATTCGACCAATCCCTCGAAGTGCTGCTTTCCAGCGGCTACGATTTGAAACAAGAGCCGCGGCTGCAGCAATTGTTCGATCACATCTTGGAGACTGTGCACGCCGACGAAATGGTGGCCTTCCGCGACGGCGACGGTTTCAGCGAGCAGCAGACCGAACCCTCGCCGCTGGACGAAATGCCCGACCTGGCCGGGGCGCCGCCCGCACCGGCGGACCCGGCGCTGCGCGGAAACGCCGAAGGCGAGCTGGCGTCGGTGGAGCACGACCTGCCGCTGACGGTGAACGATTACGTGCTGGCCTACCTGAACTTTTTCCAGACTCCGCGAGGCCGCGCCATCGTAGCCACCGGATTGCGCCGCGCCGGACGCTACCGCGAAATGATCTCCAACGTGCTGCGCGAAGAGGGTCTGCCGCAGGATTTGATTTACCTGGCACAGAATGAAAGCGCGTTCCAGCCGCAGGCGCTCTCCAGAGAAGGGGCGCGCGGCTTGTGGCAATTCATGTCCTCGAGCGGGCGCTTGTACGGTCTGCAGAAAAATTGGTGGGTGGACGACCGCCAGGACCCCGAGAAAGCCACGCGCGCCGCCGCGGCGGACCTGCGCGGTCTATACAACGAATTCGGCGATTGGTATCTGGCGATGGCCGCCTATGATTGCGGCCCGATGAACGTGGAGCGCGCCATACAGCGCACCGGATATGCGGATTTCTGGGAATTGTACCGGCGCAATGTGTTGCCGAAAGAAACGCGCAATTACGTGCCGATCATCATCGCGCTGGCGCTGATCTCGAAAGATCCGGCGCGCTACGGCATCGATGTGGATCCCGAGCCGGCGATCGAACCGGACAGCGTGAAGCCGGGGCACGCCATCGATTTGCGTCTGGTGGCGGAAACGATCGACGTCGATCTCGACACGCTGCGCACGCTGAATCCGCAATTGCTGCGCTTGGTGACGCCGGAAGATCCGAATTTCGTGCTGCATTTGCCGGAAGGGACCGCGGAGCGTTTTTACGCCGAAATCGCGGCGATTCCCGCAGACAAGTGGGTGAGCTGGCGCAACCACCGCGTCGAGGAAGGCGAAACGCTTTCGAGCATCGCCAAGGAATATCGCGTCAGCGAAGCGGCGATTGCCGCGGCCAACGGGATCGACGCGGACGCGCCTCTCGAAGCCGGCGGCAAGCTGATTATTCCCGTCGAAGCGCGCGCGGATGCGGGGCTGGGACGCCACCTGAGTTATCGCGTGCGGCGCGACGACACGCTGGCGTCGATCGCCGACGAATTCGACGTTAGCACCACGGAGCTGCGCCGCTGGAATCATCTGCGCAGCGACCGCGTGACGCGCGGCATGCGCCTGAGCGTGTATCCCGGCGGCATGGCGCCTCCGCCATCGGCGGCGAGCAAGCCTGCGACGGCGGCGGCGGTGAGCGCCTCGATGGCGCACGCGGGCGCGGCGGGCGCGAGCGCCGCGGACTACGGCGCCGCCGGCGGCCAGCCGATCGTTTATCGCGTGAAGCCGGGCGAAACGTTGTGGTCCATCGCGCGGGGATTTCGCACCACGGTGGAAGCGCTGCGCGACGCCAACCGTTATCTGTTCAGCCGCCCGCTTGAAGCCGGTGACGAACTAACTATTTTGCGCGCGCAGTAGCCGGACCCAACCTCCACTTATATCCTTACATGTCAATGTATTAGCGCCATTCCAGGCGGCCCCTGCGCGCCGTGGCATGGAATCCAGGCGCGCCAAACAATGTTCCGAGCCTTGACAAATCCATCATCGGGAGCTTATACGGACTTCAGACTTTCGGGCGTGCGCGCGCCACTTTCTCAACGAGTCGGCTGGAGGGCACGGGATGGCTTACGAACGAAATGGCGATGGTGAAGAAAACGAGTTCTCGCAGATCGAAGAGGAAGAGGAAGTCACCGCCGATCGCGACGACGTCCTCGAAGACGAAAGCGAAGAAGAACTGATCATCGAGGAAGGCCCGGGCGTGCCGGTGGTTCCGCCTCCGCCTGTGGTGCCGGCAGCGCCCGCGCGGAAGAAGAAGTCCGCGGCGAAACCGAAGCGCGCCAAGGCCAAACCGCGCAAGAAGGCGCGTCCGAAAAAGAAAGCCAAGCGCGCCAAAGCCAAGAAGCCCCCGCGCAAGACCGCCAAGCGGCGCAAGCGGCGCTAGCGGCGTTAGTTGCGTCCTGAGATTATTGCGTTCGGAATTGATCGCGTACTGAATTTGTTCCAAAGCTTCTGAGGGATTCGCGAAGAAGCGGGCTCGGCGTGAACGGGCCCGCTTTTTTTGCGCCGCGCTGAAAAATGAAACTCGCGCGGCCCGAAAAGGAAACTGCCTCGCCAGGCAGCGGAACCAAGACGGGCCGGGCCCGTTTCCATTTCGGGTTCTGGCCGCGCCACGGCGCCAACAATCTGCTTGCCGCGCCCATCCGCCGCCGTTAGCATACTCGCCAATGCTACTAGCGCTTGAACATCTGCGAAGGATGCGCGGCGGCGCGCAGTCGCACCTGTTTAGGTGCCGCGACGGCGCGTACTACGTGGTCAAGTTCCAAAACAACCCACAGCATCTGCGGATTTTGGCTAACGAAATGCTCGGTACCAAGCTGGCCGCGCGGCTCGGCCTGCCTGTGCCGCCGGTCGCGGTCGTGGAGGTATCTCCCGGCCTGGTGGAAAATACCGCGGACTTGGTGATGCAATACGCCACCGGACGCGTGGCGTGCAAAGCCGGCCGGCAATTTGGCTCGCAGTATCCGGGCCATCCGGCCGAAGTAAGCGTGCACGACTATCTGCCGGACGAACAGTTGATCGAGATCGAGGACCTCGACGTCTTCTGCGGGATGCTGGTGTTCGACAAATGGACCTGCAACACCAATGGCCGGCAAGCGGTGTTTTTTCGCGAGGCCGGGCGCTCGCGTTACCAAGCCCTGATGATCGACCAGGGATTTTGCTTCAACGCCGGGGAGTGGAATTTTCCGGACGCGCCTTTGCGCGGGCTCTACGCGCGGCAACGAGTGTACGAGCGCGTCACCGGTCTTGATTCCTTTGAGCCCTGGCTCGGGCGCCTCGAGAATCGCATCACGCGCGCCGCGCTGGGCGAGGCCGCCGAACAGATTCCGCCGGAGTGGTATCAGGATGACGCCGCGGCGCTCGAGGAATTGCTCGAGCGGCTGTACCAGCGGCGCGAGCGCGTGCGGGAGTTATTGGTCTCGGCCCGCGACTCCAACCGCATTCCGTTTCCGAATTGGAAGAGTCGTCTTACTAACTAAATGTTTTGAAAAGGATTTTTGAAAGGAAACACAAGAAGGGACCCAAATCATGGCCGAAACTGAATTGCAATCCTGTGCCTACCATATCGTGCGCTACGCTCCGAATTTAGTTCGCGATGAGTGGATCAATATCGGCGTGGTGCTTTTCGATCCCGCGTCGGGGCGCGTCCTGCGCCGCCTGGTGGAGGATCCCGGCGAATTCGCCCGCGTGCGCCGCTTGCACCCCACTGCGGATGAAGAGCTGCTGCGCAACCTGGGCGGCTTTTTCGACGCGCCGCGCAACGGCGGCGCGGGCAACGGCCTGGCGTGGCTGGGCAAGCTCGAGGAAACGCTCTCCAATGCCGTGCAGCTAAGCCCGCGGCGCGGCATTCTCACCGGCGATTTCGACGCCGAACTCGATCGCCTCTATCGCGAGCAGGTTGAGCCGCCGCGCGCGGGGCGCCCCGACGTGCACGACATCCGCACGCGCAGCGATATCCGCGCGCGCGCCGCGGATTTTTTGCGCCTCGAAGGTTTGCTTGGCCGCATGCAGCGCGGCGTGCGCGTGGAAAATTACACCTACCCGGGCGATCCCCTGCGAATCGATTTCGCGTACCGGCAGAATGGAACGCGCGGCTTCGTGCAGGCCCTGGCGCTTGGCCGCGACCCGGGCCAGGCCAAGGTACTGGCCTTCACCGCCGACGCCATCCGCGCGCGCGGTGAGCACGCCGAATTCACGGCCATCACCGAAGTGGATCCGGAGCGCGACATCGGCCGGCACCGCTTCGTCTCGACGCTGCTCGAGGAAAAACAAATCTCGGTCGTGCCGCTGGCTCGCCTGCGCGGCTGGGCCCACGCCCTCGGCCCGCGCCTGCGCGCGAATGGCGGCGCGTAAGACACAACGGTTGGGCGAGGAGAACCATAGAAGCAAAATCCTGCTGCTGACGAATTGCTTCTGGGGAAAACAATGCGAAGAAGACTTCTCTATTCGATGGTGGACGCGGTCTTTATTGCCTCTCTCGCTTTTCTGCCGGCCGGCTGTCTTGCCCAAAAGATATCTCAACCGACTTCAAAGCAGGAGGAAAACATTAGGAAGTTCCTTCAGGATTATTTGGGGCACCCATACCCAGCCTTCGAGAAAGAGGAACCGTCACGGTATTCTGCCGCCCTAGTTGACCTCAAGGGCGATGGAACACAGGAAGCGATCGTCTACCTCACTGGCAGAGGCTGGTGCGGAAGCGGCGGCTGCGTCACGCTGATTTTGATTCCCCAGGATTCTTCCTACAAAGTTTTAACGGAAATCACGATCACGTGGACTCCAATCCGTGTGCTTGCGACGAAATCACACGGTTGGCACGACATCAGCGTCTGGGAGCGCGGAGGAGGGAACGTGCAAGCGTACGAGGCGGAGCTTTCGTTTGACGGCGTTACCTATCCAACGAACCCTTCCGTGCCTCCCGCTCGGCCAATGACCCAGAACACGGAAGGGGAAGTCGTCGTGCCCAGGTCAGTGTTCGGGAGGCCTTTGTATCCCTGACTCGACCGGCTCCACCTCGTGAATCCGCGCAGTGTCGCGACGGACCACTCAGCCGCGAACATCGACACCGCCAGCAAATCCTCCCTAGAGAATCTCTTCGTCCCACTTTTCGAGGCCGCTCTTCACCTTGATCATGAACTGGTGCGCGATCGCGCCATCTACCGCGCGGTGATCGTAGCTCAGCGTCAGATACACCATCGAGCGGATTCCGATCGCGTCGCCAATCACCACCGGCCGCTTCTGAATCGCGCCGATGCCCAGAATCGCCACGTTTGGCTGGTTGATCACCGCCAAGCCCATCAGCCCGCCGACGCTGCCCGGATTGGTGATCGAGAACGTCGAATCCTGCACCTCTTCCGGTTTCAGCTTCTTGGTGCGCGCGCGCTCCGCCAAATCGTTCACCGCACGCTGCAGGCCCAGGAAATTCTTTTCGTCCGCGCCGCGGATCACCGGCACAATCAGCCCCGCCTCCAGGGCCACGGCGATCCCCAGATTGATCTCCCGGTGCATCACCAAATTATTTCCGTCCACCGAGGAGTTCACCACCGGAAACGCCCGCAGCGCTTCCACGGCCGCGCGCAAGAAAAACGGCATGAAGGTCAGTTTGGTCTCGTGGCGCTTCTCGAATTCATCCTTCACGCGGGCGCGCAGTTGCGCGATCCCGGTCATGTCCGCTTCCTCGATTGAATAAACATGGGGCGAAGTGCGCTTGGATGCCACCATGTGTTCGGCGATCTTCTGCCGCATCACGCTCATCGGCGCGACGTCATAGCGCCCGAAATAAATCCGCTCGCGCGGCACGGCCGTTGCTCCCGCAGACGCCGCGGCAACAGACGCGCCCGGGGCCGCAGTCCGCGCGCCACCCGAGGCAATCACCGCCAGAATGTCCTTCTTGCTGATGCGCCCGCCGGCGCCGGTTCCGCTGAGCTGGGCCAGATCGACGTTGTTTTCCTTCGCCAAACGCCGCACCAGCGGCGAGCTATGAATTCGCCGCCCGTCGCTCGACGCCGCAGCCGGAGCGGAGGGAACCGCCGGCGCTGGAGCGGCGGGCGCTGCCTTCGCTTCCGCCTTCGCAGGAGCCGCGGCGCCTTTGCCCTTGGCCGTCGGCAAATCCGTAGCCGGGGTTTCGTCGCCCGGAGTGGCGGCCGACGACGGCGCCGAAGCGTTGCTCGCCTGGACCTCCGTCGCGCCCGTGCCCGCACTCGCGCCGTCAATAATCGCCACCACCGTCTGCACCGGCACAGTCTGCCCCTCGGGCACCTTGATTTCCTTCAGGATGCCGGCTGCCGGCGCGGGAATCTCCGCGTCCACTTTGTCCGTGGAAATCTCGAACAGCGGCTCGTCGCGCTCCACCTTGTCGCCGGGCTTCTTCAGCCACTTGGTGACGGTGCCTTCGAAAATGCTTTCGCCCATCTGGGGCATCAGTACGTTCACGGCCATCTTCGTCTCCTCTTGACTCCGCAATCTTCTCAGTTCCTCAAGCCTGCGCCAAGTGGCGCGCCGCATCCGCAATGCTTGCGGCATTCGGCAAAAATCCCTCTTCGAGCGCTGGCGCGGACGGCACCGGCGCATCCGGCGCGGTCACGCGCACGATCGGCCCATCCAAATCGTCAAACGCTTCAGCGCACACAATCGCGGCGATTTCTCCAGCGATTCCGCCCGTGCGCGTATCCTCGTGCACCACCAGCAATTTATTGGTCTTGCGCACCGACGCCAAAATCGTTTCGCGATCCAGCGGCAGCAGCGTGCGCAAGTCGATCACCTCGGCCTCGATTCCTTCGCCCGCCAGCGCCGCAGCGGCTTCGAGGGAAGCGTGCAGCATCGCAGCGTAACTCACAATCGTCAAATCGCGCCCTTCGCGCCGTACCGCGGCCTTGCCCAGCGGCACCGCGTAATCGTCAGGCGGCAAATCTTCCTTGATGCGCCGGTACAAAAACTTGTGCTCGAAAAACAGCACGGGATTGTTATCGCGAATCGCCGATTTCAGCAATCCTTTGGCATCGTAGGCCGTCGCCGGACAAACCACTTTCAGTCCCGGCGTGTGCACGAAATACATTTCGGGATTCGCCGAATGAAACGGCCCCGCGTGCACTCCGCCGCCCGACGGCCCGCGCACCACGATGGGCACCGGCGCGCCCCACCTGTAATGCGATTTGGCCGCGAAGTTCGTGAGCTGCTCGAAACAGCAGGCAATAAAATCCATGAACTGCATCTCCGCCACGGGACGCAATCCGGTATACGACATTCCGATCGCCGCGCCCACGATGGCCGTCTCGCTGATCGGCGTATCCACCACGCGCTGCCATCCGTAGCGCGCCAGCAAACCCTGCGTCGCGCCGAAGGCCCCGCCGTATACGCCGATATCCTCGCCCAGCAGCACCACCGAGGGATCGTGCGCCATCTCTTCGTCCAGCGCCTGGCGAATGGCTTCGAGATACGTCGTTTGCGCCATAATTAACCGCGCGCCCGCCGCGCTTTCGAAAATTTCGCGGCCTTGGAATGCGTCACTCGCTTCACGGGCACGCGCTCCTCGAGCGCACCGAAGTCCGTCACAGTCCAGCGCGCATCGACCACCGACTTCGGCGGCAGCAGTTCGTCCTTCGGCCGCTGCCATTGCGGCGCGATCTCGTGGCAACCCTCGCAATAAACTCCGCGCTCGATTTCGCCGGCCTCTTTCGCGCCCGGCATCGGCGAGGCTTCGGCGAACGCCACATCGGCATCCAGTTCGCGCTCGATACGCGCGTCGATCTCGCGTTTCTCGCAAGCGCTCCAAAGTTTGCCGGCCGTAAGCGCGCGTTCGTAGCGCGCAATCGGATCGCGCGCCTTCCAATACTCCTTCATTTTCTTCGGCACATACTCGGCCGGATCGTGCTGCGCGTGCCCGCGCATGCGCATCGTCTTGGCTTCGATCAGCACGGGCCCATGCCCCGCGCGCGCCTGATCGGCCGCTTGTTTCGCCGCGCGATAAACGGCCAGCACATCGTTGCCATCCACGATCGCGCTGGTCACCCCGTAAGCCCGCGCGCGATCGGCCAAATCGCGCAGCGGCACCTGCCGCGCAACCGGCGTCGAGTAAGCCCACTGATTGTTCTCGAGCACCAGCACCAGCGGCGCGTGCTGCACTGCCGCGAAATTCAATCCTTCATGGAATGCGCCGGTCGAGCTGCCGCCATCGCCAATCCACGTCATGGCTATGCGCTTTTGCCCCAAGAGGCGAGCGCCTAAGGCCACGCCGGTCATCACCGGAATCAAATCGCCCAGCATCGAAATCGGCGAGACCACGTGCCGCGCGCCCAAATCTCCCAGATGACTCGCGTTGTCTCTGCCATGCGTCGGAGAATTCGCGCGCGCCATGTTCTGCGTGAAAATCTCCCGCGGCTTGTATCCGCGCACCAGCAACGACCCAATATTGCGCACCATCGGCGCGATCCAATCGCCCGGCTCCAGCGCGTAAGCCGAGCCCACCGAGATCGCTTCCTGCCCCAAGCTTGAAAACAGCCCGCCCACGATCTGATTCTGCCGCGCGAGCCGGTCCAGCCGTTCTTCCAGCGCACGATTCAGGCGCATGAAGTAATACAGTTCGAGTTGCTGCTCGCGCGTGAGCGTCAGTTCCATTGCAGTCGGATCACAATTCTGTTCGTAGCAGCGCGCTTCGCGCAGTCCGTTATGCGACGGCCTGCGCGCGCGCCTCGAGCGACGCTTCAAACTCCGCAAGCCGCTGCTCGATCTCGCAAGCGTCGGCGTCGCGCATTTCGAGCTGCAACAACTCACCCAAGTGCGTCGTCATGCGCGGCGCGACCTCCGCCACGCTCACCGCGCGATCCAGTAATTTTTCGAGCGACGTCGCGCGCCGCCCCGCCAGTCCGCACGGCACGATCAAATCGAAGTACCGCAAATCCGTGGCCACGTTGTATGCCAAGCCGTGCGATGTGACCCAGCGGCTGATGTGCACGCCGATCGCTCCCAATTTTTCAGCGTTCGCCTCCGGCGCTCGCGCTGGCGCAGCCCACACGCCCGTCATTCCGCTGACGCGCGTGCTGGCAATTCCAAAATCCGCGCTCGCGCGAATCATGGCCTCTTCGAGTTGCCGCACGTACCAGCCGACATCGCGGCGAATTTCGCCGAGCTGCAAAATCGGATAGGCCACCAGTTGCCCCGGCCCGTGATACGTGACGTCGCCGCCGCGATCCGTGTCAAAAAACCTCACGCCCATCTGCGCCAGCACGCGCTGCGACGCCAGCAGATTCCGCCGCTGCCCATTGCGCCCCATGGTGATCACATGCGGATGCTCGCACAGCAGCAGCACGTCCGGCACTGCGCCGGCTTTGCGCGCCGCCACCAGGCGCCGCTCGAGTTCGCGGGCGGCCCCGTATTCCAGCAATCCCAGACTTGCCACCAAGCAGGTTTTCATCGAATTAGATTCTTGCAAAGGTTGCCGTGCGCAGAGGCGACAAATTCCTCGCGCACTTACGCGTTGATGGAGAGGCCACGCACGGCCGCGAAGGCGTCGCCCATCGCCTCCCACACCGTCGGGTGGGCGTGGACGGTGAACATCATGTCGTCGATCGTGGCTTCGAGCTGCAACGCGGTCGTCGGCTCCGCCAAAATTTCCGTCGCTTGCGGCCCGATGGCGTGCACGCCGAGCACTTCGCCATATTGTTCGTCGCTCACCACCTTGATGAATCCTTCGTGCTGCCCCAGGATCGTGGCCTTGCTGTTGCCCGCGAATGGAAATTTCCCGGTCTTCACTTTGTAGCCCGCTTCGCGCGCGGCCTTCTCCGTCAATCCCACCGAGCCAATTTGCGGTTCGCAGTACGTCGCGCCCGGAATGTGCGTGCGATCGAGCGGCGGCGCCTGCTTGCCGGTGATCTTCGCAACGCAGGTGATTCCTTCCATCGACGCCGCGTGCGCGAGTTGCGGCATTCCCGCGACGATGTCGCCGATGGCGTAAAGCCGCGGCTCGGCGGTCTCCATGTACGGACCTACGTGCACGAATCCGCGCTCGATCTTGGCCTTCGATTTCTCGAGACCTATATTCTCCGTGCGTGGCGCGCGCCCCACGGCGATCAACACGCACTCTCCCGCGACACTTTGATTCGCGCCGCTTTTATCCTTGAACGTAACCGTCGCGCCCTTGGCTGTTTTTTTCAGCGAATCCACTTTCGCCCCGGTGAAAATCTTGATGCCCTTCTTGCGAAACGCCTTTTCAAGCTCGGCCGAAATCTCCTCGTCCTCCACCGGCACAATCCGCGGCAACGCCTCGATCAGCGTGACCTCGCTGCCAAACGAATTGAAGATCGACGCGAACTCCACGCCCACGGCCCCCGCGCCCACGATCACCAGCGATTTCGGCACCGCCGGCACCGTCAGGATTTCGCGATTGCTTAGCACGATCTTGCCGTCGAAATCCATTCCCGGCAGCGCGCGCGCCTCGGAGCCGGTTCCCACGATAATGTGCGTGGCCTCGATCTCCGTCTTTTCGTCGCCGGTTTCCACCGCGACTTTGCCCGGCCCCGCCCAGCGTCCCCAGCCTTGGATCTTGTCGATCTTGTTCTTGCGAAATAGAAAGTCGATGCCCTTGGCGTGCCGATCGACAACGTAATTCTTCCGCGCCAGCAGCGCCGGCCAATCGAGCTTGAAATCCTTGGCTTCGATGCCGAACTCCTTGGCGCGGCGAAACGTGTCGTAAATTTCCGCGGTGTGCAACAGCACTTTCGTGGGAATGCAGCCCACGTGCAGGCAGGTTCCGCCCAGAAACGGGTCCTTCTCGATCACCACCGTCTTCAAGCCCCATTCCGAGGCGCGGATCGCGGTCTGGTATCCGCCCGGACCGCTTCCAATGATCGCTAAATCGTATTTTGGCAAGTGCTTCCTCCGCGGCAGACGAGCGGCCGCTTCGTGCCGGACGGGGACTGCGAGAAAAAAGGGCTCGCGCCCGCTTTCCGCGCGGCCCTTCGTGCGCCGACAATCCGAGAATTTTAGCAGCCGCTTCCGGCACCCGCAACTCGCGACGCTTTCCGCGCGGTTGCGCCGTTTTCTGCCCACCGGGGCCGCGTCAACGCTGCGTCGCCTCCTCGCGGCAAACGATCGAGTCGTGTATTTGATGCTACGCGACGCCCGCGGTTTCCTTGACACCCCCGAGGGCGACGCCTAGAATCTCTCATTTGTGTTGGTGCATCTAAGGCTCTCTGTGCACCTATAGGCCAAACATCCATGGACAAGAAACGTCTCGAATACTACAAAAAGAAATTGGTCACGCGTCGCGAAGAGTTGATCAAGAATATTGCGCGCACCGAAGAAGAAGGCCGCGCGGCGGACGACGATCCGACCGTCGACATGGCAGACAAAGCCGCCAACTCCTACACCAAGGAGTTCTTGTTCGGTCAGAACAACACCGAGCGCAGCATGCTCGCGCTGATCGAAGGCGCCCTCGCGCGCATCAAGAGCAATTCCTTCGGCGCCTGCACCAACTGCCAGGCGGAATTGCAGCAGAAGCGCCTGGACGCCGTGCCCTGGGCGCGCCACTGCGTCGCCTGCCAGGAAAAAATGGAACGCGGCCAGCTGTAAACCCGCAGTTCCCTCCGAGGCCCGCGCGCCACGCGAAGCCTTTGCTCTCTCGATAATTTCCTCGTTGATGACTAGCCCCGCTTGCGGTAGTCTGCCGTCACCGTGGGCACCTGGCTTCGATCCGCGCGCGCGCGTCTCGGTGACTGGGGCGGAGCTCTAGCTTCCATCCTGCTGCCCGCCCCGTGCCAAGTCTGCGGCGAGCTTCTGGACTCCAGCCAACGCATTCCCATCTGCGCACGCTGCCTCGCGCAATTCCAGCCGCTCGCCGGCCCGCTCTGCGAGCGCTGCGGCCGCCCGATTCTTTCCGCATTCGCCGCGGAGATTTCTCCGCTGCTCTGCCACATGTGCCATCGCGGCCTGTACGATTTCGATTTTGCCCGCAGTTACGCCGAATACGGACCGGTGGCCTCGCGCGCCGTTCTCATGCTGAAGTACGAGCAGGTGCTCCCGCTCGGCGCGTGGTTCGCGCACAAACTTGCCGCCGCGATCGCGCAATCACCCGCCGATTTCGCCGCGGACGTCGTGGTACCGGTACCGCTCCACGCCGCGCGCCATCGCGAGCGCGGTTACAACCAGGCCGAGCTGATTGCCCGCCCCTTGGCCCGCATGTTGGGCTTGCCGTTTCGATCCGCGCTGCTGGTGCGCATCAAGCCGCGCCCCGACAAGCTCAAACTCACCATTCGCGAGCGCTGGCGCACCGTTCGCGGCGCCTATGCCACACGCCAGGGCGCGCAGGTTGACAAGCTCCGCGTATTGCTGGTAGATGATGTATTTACCACCGGCGCGACGCTGGATGCATGTTCGCGTGCCCTGCGGAAGGCCGGTGCCGTGCGTGTGGCGGGGTTGACAGTTGCCAGGGTCCTCCCTCCTTCGTACTCCCGCCCAGATGCCCGAATTGTGCCGCAGGGCGATAGGCCCACCGGCAGCGGAGCCTGAACCTGGCGGGCGCCGCAAGAGTTTTCGGCAAGAGTGGCGGAAGCAACTGGTAGTCGGTCGCATAACGCGGTTCGCGTATGTCTACAGGCGAGCAGGTCGGCGACAGATCTCGATCGAGACAATCTCTCGATACGCTCCCTGAACCGCGCCCCGCCGGCAATTCCCTTCGCGCAACCACTCGCAAGCCCGGAATTTTGCAGGAGCCGGTCCTCGTCCTGAACGCCACGTTTGAGCCCATCAACGTGACCGCGGTGCGCCGCGCCATGGTCCTGATGCTCAAGGGCGTTGCCCAGGCCGAGGAGCTGAACCACGCCGAGGTCCGCTCCGCTGCCCGCACGCTGAAGGTGCCATCGGTAATACGCTTAATCGCCTACCGGCACATCCCGCAGCAGACGCGCGCCCTTTCGCGCAAGAACATCCTGCTGCGCGATCGCAATACGTGCCAGTTTTGCGGCCACACGTTCCCCGCTGGCGAGCTCACGCTCGACCACCTGCTGCCTCGTTCACGCGGCGGCCATTCTTCCTGGGAGAACCTGGTGGCTTGCTGCTACCAGTGCAATAACAGCAAAGGCGATCGCACGCCGGAAGAGGCGGGCCTGCGTCTCGTCCGCCGCCCGCGCCCCTTCACGCTCCATACCTCGCGCCAACTGATGCGCCTGATCGGCAATAAAGACGAAAAATGGCGCAAGTACCTGTTTTATTAGGGAAACTTCGGCCGGTTCAGTTTTGTAATCTGGTGACAAAAAAGAACTTACGAAATCAGGTTACTAGCTCGCACGAAAACTAAATAATTAGCAACCAAACCCCTTCCAGTCGCGTCGAATAGCTAACATCACTTCTAGGACACACCCCGGGAAGCAGCGTTGGCTCAGCCAAGGCTGCTTCTCTTCTTTTACGGCCTCTTTTCCGCGCTAGCAGGTCGGCTTCACTCGCCTCGGATGCCTTAAAGCATGCTAAAGGGAGGGAGCCGTGATCGTCGCTCAGGTAGTTGCGGTCAAACCGGCTCTCCTCACCTCCCTCTGCGTGCCAGGTTTGGTCGCCCTTCGGATCCTCATTGTCGGACATTCCCCGGTCGTGTGGGTGTTGTGCCAAGACGCTGGCAAAATTGGCTTCGTGGCGGCCCTAGTTCGCGTCCACCTCATTAGACCCTTCAATCGCGCCAAGCTGCGCAGTTTTGAACTATCCGTAGAAGTGCCCGCACTCAGAGTGTCTCTAAGTGAACAGACAATTCTCTTTGAGTCACGCAAGCTCATTCCGCAAAAGGCGTTTTCCGTTCGTTGCGAGTCATCTCCCTGCCGAGTTTGAGGGGTCACACAATCCCAAACTCGGCTAACGGTTGAGAAAAAGAAGCGCTCACAGGTTTCAATTCTTTTCTTTACTGCAATTCCCTTTTGGCCCGCTGGAGGTGGGCAGACATGAAGAAATGGCTTTGTTCCATCGCCGGATTGTCCCTGGCACTGGCAGGCTCCCTGGCCGTACACGCACAAACTCCGGTAGTTACTCCGGCAGTTACTCCGTCCACCATCCTGAACATTCAAGTGGACAACATAAAACCCTACGCGGACGCTCCCTACGACTACCTTGCTTCGGAATACCCGGCCTTGTCGGAGCGGCTCAAGGACCCGACGCACATCCTGGCGATGGAGTCCCTGACAGGCGCGCCTCGAGCGATTTACATCTCCGGCTTCGATTCTTATGAGGCGCTGCAAAAGAACGAGGAGTGGAACCTTGGCGACACGGCGATCGACGCTAAAATTGACTCGCTGGATGCTCGCCAGGCCGCAAACGTATCCGAGATCCACTACTCCATCTGGCATTACCGCGCCGACCTCAGTAACAACGTCGCCGCAGCGGACATAGCCCACTCCCATTACTGGGAGGTGATCATCTTCCACATGCGCGCCGGTCACGACGCGCAGTTCGACAAAATGACCAAGCTTTATCGCGACGCCAACCTCAAGATCGGCCAAAACATCCCCTGGGCGACTTACGAAGGACTGACGGGTGTGACGGACTCCTATCTTATCTTGGTGCCGATGACGTCCCTCAAGGATGAGGACACTGGTCTCGCGCATGAGAAGGATTTCGGCGTCGCAATGGGCGACGAGGGAAATGCCCAGATGAACAAGCTCTCCGAGGAGGGCGTGGCCAGCGTCGAGGACAACATCTGGATGGTGATTCCGGAATGGAGCTACGTCGACAAATCCTGGATCGATGCCGATCCCCAATACTGGGGGCCTCAGCCGGCCGCCAAGCCCGCGCAGAAACCCGCCGCCGGAGCTGCGCCAACACCGAAGGCTCCGCCCGCACACTAAACAAGAAAGACCGAGAGGAAAATCATGTTCAAACCGATTTTGGCTGCACTGTTACTGGCACTTGCCTTCGGAGCCCTGTGCCCTGCGCCCGCCGCCGCAACGAGCACGCCGCGTACCGAGTCTAGCTTCGGGCATCGTCGTCGCTATCGTCGGCATCGCCGAGATACAGTAGTGATACGTTTGCCCGGCTATTCAAACTGAGGCTTCTCCCCGCTCGCGGGAAGGACCCGGAATAGCGCATCTCTGCGTTCGCACGAAATGCGTCCGCGAAAATTCCAGGTCCGCTAGCAGGGGAATTGCCTGATGAAAAGGCCCCTCGCGGATCTGATCGCGGCCCACAGACGGGCGGTGAACAGCTAAAGACGCATTCCTGGCGGACTCTCGCGAATTCGCAGACGATCCGCCGCTGCGCCTTCAGCGCTTGCGAACGCCCGCATTGACGAAATGTCGCATCTCGTAATGTGAATCACCACCATTTTGGTTTCGTTCCCGCGTCGGGCAGGCCTCACTGACGCAGGCTTACGCGCAAGCCCGACCGCCAATTCTCTTGCACGCCCACGCGAATCACTTCGATCTCGGGGCGCAGAAATCCAAGCAGCGTGTCTGTCGCGGGATGAAATCGCAGCGCGGGCGCTATCAGAAAAATGCGCGGCGGCTCGGCGCTCAACTTGATCCCGTCGAAATATCCGTAGCGGCGAAAATCGTCTTGCTCGAGGTGGCGATTCACGCTCAACCAGTAATCGGCGGCCTGCATCACCAATTGCAAATCTTCGCTGGCTTTCAATTCCAGAATCGCCAGGCGCCCTTCGCGCGTCACGCCGAGTAAATCCAATACACCGCGCTCGCCGGCCGTTACCGCCGGAACCTGGCGATAGATCCAGCGAGGGTCAATGCGCGGGTCCACGCGCGTGGGATCCTCCGCCACCAGCGTCTCCAGCCAACGCTCCGGCTGCGCCCGATACGCGGCGTGTTTTGTGTCGAGCGCCTTCGGATGGCGATGCGCGTCGAGTTGCCGCACCAGCGCCGCAAGGCGCGGCCGGCTCGCGGCCGTCAATGGAGCGCGCCGCAATCCCAGCCCGAAGACCACGCCATTCGCATCCCATCGCGCAAATTCCAGGCCGCGAAATCGCAGCACCACGCTGCGCGTGTCGGGCGCGGCCGACGCCAGAATTGCTTGCGGCGCAAGCGCCACGATCGGCGCGATATCCGCGGCCGCGGCGGACAATATGGCTTCCGCTTCGCGCCGCGGCACCAGATGCGTGGCCCAATTCCCGCCGCCCGCGCCGTCGTAGCGCCGCACGGTGCCACGCGTTTCAGATAATTCGTACAACTCGACCCGCACACGCGCGTCCAGCGCTTTGCCGCGCCGCGCCGCCGCCGCGGCTGCGCCCGCCGGCACAAACATGCGCAGCCCGCTGATCGGCGGACCGCTCGCCCGCCGCCGCGCCTGCGCCAGCCACAGCAGGCCCGCCGTCAGACTCGTGTCCAACGTCGCCGCGCTCTCTTCGATCGACACCCCGAGCACGGCCCACGCCTCGCTGCCGTGGCGCATCACTCCCCGCGCATGACACCCGGAAAGCGAATGCTCCAGTCGCGAAGATGTCGTGAACGATTCCACCGATTCATCGGCGAACTGATTGCTCAAGATTTCCCGCAAGCGCTCGCCAAACGATTCGCGCCGCAGCCGCCCCGCCGGACGCTCGCGCCCTGCCACGCGAATCTCCAGCAGATCCGGCCGGCTGCGCCCGAATCGCTGCACCTCGAATCCGATGTGCTCATCGGATTGCTCCGCGATTTTCACTACGCGCCGCACCATGCTCTGCTCTTCTGACCATAGATGCAGCAGCGGCGCCGCGCCTTGCGGCCGCACTTCGTAGCTAAGGTTTTCTGTCAATCCTGGAAGGCGCCGGCCGTTTTCGTGGACTTCCAGCGGGCCGGACTTCGCAAGCTCGGCGAGCGCGCGTTCGATCTCGGCGACCAGTTGCACGGCCGCCAATTATAAAGAACTGTACTGAAGTGTCCTAGTGTTCTTGCGAGGCGAGACGTGTGACGCGCCTAAATCTCGAAGGCCTTCTCACTTCTCCCAAGCGCGCATCCGCGGCAGCCACCGGGGCACATTCCGGCAATATTCTTCATAATCCGCGCCAAACATTTTTTGCAGCGTCGGCTCCTCGTAAAGCTGCACAAATGCCGCCACGCCCAGCACCACGGAGATCGCCGCCGCGATCGCGATCGGATTCGGGTGTCCGAATACCACCCACAGCCCCACCCAGCCCACGAAGAAACCCACGTACATCGGGTTCCGCACGTATCGATAGAATCCGACCACGACCAATTTCTTCGGCGGAACGATCGGCGCCGGAGTTCCGTGCCCTGTCCATCCGAAATCCCACACGCAGCGCAGCGCCACCGCGAAACCTAACATCGAAGGCACGGCCGCAATCCACCGCCAGCCCGCCGCGCCCGCCGTCTCCACATGAAAATGCAGCCACGACGGCAACAACCAAAACCACAGCGCGAAAAATCCAACGCCCACCGCCAGCGAAGCGATCGTTGTCAGCCAATGCGCGCCGCTATGATGATCGTCCCAAGTCGCTCCCGGTCTAACCGTCATAATTGCCTCCACTTACGCCGGAGTATGTTCCCGCATCCGGCGATTGGCAACGCGAATGCCGAGTCACAAGCGCAATTCTCGGTGCGCGTCCCGCATTGCGCCGGCACGCGCCGCGTGCGCGTGAATTCAAATTGTGGTGTTGCACTCCGTGTTCGTCTATACTGCGCACTTCGTGGGGGGTGTGCACATCCGAGAGCACCTAGACTCATGCGCGCACGCTCCATCAAGAACAACCGTTAATCATTCCAACCGATCCACACTTTTTCTGGCCATCATCCTCCTAGGATTTATCAGCCTCGCGGGTTGCATGAGCGTTCCGAACCCGGCGAGCGCCACCGGCGCCGCAAGCGGCTCACGCGCCATCGCTGCGCAGAGTTCATCCTCAGCCCGTTCATCTTCGTCCGCCATTGTTCAAAGCGCGGCCGCGTCTCTTCAAGCGTCACCCGCAACGGTCGCTTTCGGAAACGTCCTCGCGGGAGTCAACAATTCTCAGCCGCTGTATTTGATCAATAGCGGCTCCTCCGATTTGACCGTTACGCAAATCGCCGCGTCAGGGCCTGGATTTGGCGTGTCCGGCTTTTCGCTGCCCCTCACCTTGACCGCGGGCCAAAGCGCGTACTTCGCGATCGACTTCGATTCGACACAGTCCGGCGCCGCCTCCGGCATTGCCGCGATCAGTAGCGATGCGCCCGGTTCTCCGACGACGGTCGGCCTGACCGCAACCGTTGGCCCTCCCGTCGTTCAGCTTTCCGCGAATCCCGCGGCGTTCAGTTTTGGCAACGCCCTCGTCGGAGCCGCCACCACCGAAAACATGATGCTCACCGATTCCGGAAATTCGACCGTCGCCATTTCGTCCATTTCCGCGGCCGGCGCCGCATTCAGCGTAAGCGGCGCATCGAACATCACGCTTGCGCCGAATCAGACGTTCACCGCAACCGTGACGTTCGATCCCGCTTCCATCGGCCCCGCGACAGGAAGCCTCACGGTGACAAGCAACGCCCCGCAACTCCAGATCGCCCTGTCCGGCACGGGCGCCACGGCCTCGCAACATTCCGTTGCGGTAAGCTGGAATCCCAGCACGTCCGTAGTGGTCGGCTACTTCGTCTATCGCGGCGCGGGGCCCAATCCACAGCTTTCTAAATTGAGCGGCGCGGTCAACGCCACAACCTACACCGATTCCGCCGTGGTGGGAGGCCAAACCTACACCTATGCCGTCACGGCCGTGGACGCCAATAACGTCGAAAGCGTCCTCTCCACCACAGTCACCGTGACGATACCGCCGAGCTAGCGCCCGTCCCGCCCCAGGATCTCTCGCCCCGCCACACGCCCGAACACCCGCATGTGACACCGGTCACATCGGACGATGACACCGCGCACATCTTTTATCGAACGCCCGCCGCATCATGGCACTCGAGCTTTGAATGCGCTCGATCGATCCCCGCGCGTACGCTGAGGTGCCCCATGAATCTCTATGAAGTCACACTGCACGGTACGGAAAGCATCTACCTGCTTGCCTCCACGAAGTATCGCGCCTTAGAGCTAGTGGGTGATTACTTCACCGATGCCGGCCAGCCGGACACGCTGCCAAAATCCAAGTTCGTCGTGCGCCAGCTCGACATGGGCACAGAGCAAATTCTCCGCCCCGAGCGCTGCCGCGCCTGCCCTCTGAACGAATAATCTCCGCCCGCAGCCGTTGGCGTAGGCGGTTTTAATTCTCACCACTCGCTCGGTTCGGCCTTTCTCCGCGAGTCTCTGTGTTCTCTGCGCCTCTGCGTTATCCTTAAGCACACCGTGACTCTCGGCTAGTGGGACCGCCCGTCAGATCTGTGGCTCCTCCGCCCCGACTTTGCATTCTTCGCGCTCTTTGCATTTCTCTCCACGCGCAACTTCCACGCCGTGTGCAACGCGCCGGCCAAAACATCCTCCGTCGCCTCGGCCAGGCGAATGTGCGTCATCCCCATGCGTCCCCATCCGCCTGCGATGGGCACGAACACCTCCGGCAATTCCTCTACAAACGCCGCCTGCTGTTCCAGCGTCAACTTCAAATTCCCGTAGCCCTGCTTCACCGAGGCCAGCGTGGCAAAAACTCTGCCGCCCACGCGAAAATCCGCCTGACCCATATGCGAACCTTCTTCCGCGCCCTTGAAGCCAAGCGCGATCCGCCGAAAATCCTCCACCGTCATCGCCGCCTCCCATCACGCCCAAGTCCGTGCATCCTACACCGATTTCCACGCTAAGATCCGGTGGCTGAAAACCACCACCCTCGCGCGAAAAGCACCATCGATCCGCAATTCTGGGTGGCCATCCTCCGCGGCCGCGATCACGCATCGCATTGAAATCACGCACGTTTAGCAGCTTCTCGATAAACCACATTCGTTTGGCGATGCTCTTGCATCCTATCAGTGTGAATTTCGAGAACGAATTACCGGTTCTCGGAAAGGGGCCAAAATGAAATTCGCAAAATATCTATCAATTTTGCCATTACTTTGCGCCGCTATGCTCCTCGTACCTAACGCAAACGCACAAAGAGTCGTGGTCGGCGTAGGAGTCGGCCCGGCCTACGCCTACGGACCTCCAGTCTGCTCATATGGGTATTACAGCTACTACCCGTACGCCTGCGCGCCTTACGGCTACTACGGTCCTAGCTGGTTCTCCGGCGGCGTATTCATCGGCGCCGGTCCGTGGTTCCGCGGCGGATTCTATGGCGGACGCGGATTCTACGGGCGCGGCTACTATGGCGGCTACGGCGGACGCGGGTACGTTGGCGGGCGCGGCTATGTCGGTGGCGGACGCGGATACGTCGGCGGACGTGGCGGCTACGCACGAGGCGGGGCCGGTTACGCGCGCGGCGGCGGAAGCTTCCACGGCGGCGGCGGTTACGCACGTGGCGGCGGAAGCTTCCATGGCGGAGGCGGCGGACACGGCGGCGGACACCGGTAATCTCAGACTCTAGAAATTCACCCGCGAAAGACTCAACCGGCCGGCAGCCACCGCTGCCGGCCGGTTCAACTTTCTGTTCACTCTCCTCAGTGGTCGCCCGCCCTCCTTGCGCGGCCATGCCGACGAATACGCCGGGGCGGACAGCCCACCAGGACTTATTCTTCCTCCCATCTCGGTGTGCGCGCGCGAGTTAGGCCCAATGGTGCTTTAAGTGACAGACGTTCGCTGAAGATTGGCGGAAGATGGAAATCTGAAAAGGTCTCAGAAGCAGATTCACAATTCTACGGCCGTACCGGCCCGGGAGATTCTTATGAAAAGCACGAAACTTTGGACGCGAGTTGCTCTGACCACTGCGCTGGCCGGCGGCCTGCTCTTGGCTGTTGGCGCTCCTGTTCGCGCCACCCCTGACAATGCTTGTAATCAGCGCCTCGAAAACGATCGCGCCCGAATCGATCGTGACGCCGCGCGTCACGGCGATCACAGCCGCCAAGTCGATAACGACGTAAACCGAATGGATCAAGATCGCCAATGGTGCCGCGATCACCACTCCGATTGGGACCACACGCGCTTTGACGTCGGCATCTACTTCCGCCACTAGACTCAACTGATCGAATACGCAAAAGGAGGCTGATTCCCTTGAATCAGCCTCCTTTGCACGAACTGGGCCGCCTATCTCGCGCTCGGCGTGACATTCGCCGATCGCGCCGTAGCTGGCGAAGGCGGGCGCGCACTATGTAGCGCCGAACTTCAGGTCGGCATCTTCGCTTTCCGCGGATATTCATCCAGCCGCTTCTTGTAAAGCAGCAGCACGCTCGGACCAAATGAAAGCAGCATGATCGCGATCCCCGTCGCGATCCCAAAACTCGTCATCTGCGGCGCCGAGCACTCATCCCTCCTCCGCGCGATGATGTGGCACGGCACGGCGATCAGCAGCTCCAGCACGCTGCCGCGCAGCAACCACGAAACCACGCGCGTCACCGGATCGCTCGATCGCCGCAGAAACATGTAAAACACAATTCCCCAGAGCAACCACAGCGCGGCCACAAAACACACAATCTCCGTCCCGGTATCGATCACAAACGAGTTAGCAAAATCGTCGCCGCGCGCCGCGAATCCGATGGACCACACCGCGGCCGCCGTCAGCAGCGCCGTCAACGCGCCCGCCACCGCGCACGAAACCAAAATATGCGCGCGCGGCTTCGCGTGCCGCCACGTCGTATCCACGCGCAAAAACAGCAGCGCCGCCTCTCCGCACACAACGATTCCCACCGCGGCCCAGACAAATCCCTGCGCGAACAACGCCCCGAACGCTTCCGGCAGCGCCGACAACTTACCGGCGTCTCCGCCAATAATCAATATCGAGCCCGGCGTCACCAGCCCCACCACGATCAGCGCGTAAACCACCGTGATTACGATCCCCCATTTGCGCATGGCCGCTGCTTTCGACGCCTCTCTCTATCACATCGCTCGCTCCATTGTCGGAAAAACCGCGCGCGCTCCTTCTGCCCAGCCGTCGTCTCCAGGAGTTCGCCGCGTCGCCAAGTCTGCCCGAAGAAATGTTTGTGAACGAAAACGATGCCGCTGCCACCGAATGTTTTCAAAGCGTTCATCGTTCGTTCACCACGCCGGCGGAGGCGTTGTGCAATTGTTTCCGGCACTGAAGACAGATTGGGCGCCGCTACCGGCGCAACCAATTGCGTGATGCGCCCCGTAGCGCTTCCGACGGCTCAATCTGAAAAAGTTAAGCAATCACTTGGCTGAAAATGGAGAGCTCCCATGAAAACTCAGACGCCGGAGACGCAGGCAAACAGCAAGACTCGATCTCAACGGCCAAACATTCTAATCGTGATGCAATTCGCCATCCTCGCGCTCGCGCTGAGCGTCGCAGGATTGCCGGCCCATGCACAGTCCGAAACAGCTGAAGTGCTCGGAACTGTTCGAGATACCTCCGGGGCGCTGGTCACCAGCGCGACCGTGACGCTCGCCAATCAAGGCACGGGCATTCAGGCGAAAACCACGACCGATGACAAGGGCGACTACGATTTTCTGAACGTGGCGGTCGGCGAGTACCAGGTCGCGGTGGAGCACGCAGGCTTCTCGAAATTCACCACGGATGTAAGCGTGGACGTCGATTCCCGCCAGCGTGTCGACGCCGCGCTGCAGGTTGGCGAAACTGACCAGACCGTCGTGGTGACGGGCGCCGCCGCTGCTCTCGATACCGACTCGAGCGACCACGGACAAATCATCAATACGGCGGCGGTCGCCGAGCTTCCGCTGATCGGCCGCAACTACGCCGAATTGGCGCTGCTCTCGACCAATGCCATCAAATCTCCGATCGCGGTCTCATTCGGGCCGACGGGCACGCCGCGCGAGGGTGCGTTCAACATCAACGGCATGCGCAGCACCTACAACACGTTCCTACTCGACGGAGAGGACAACAACGCCTATTCCACGAGCAACCAAGGCTACTCCGCTCAGGTGGTGCAGCCCTCGCCCGACGCCATCGCCGAATTCAAAGTGATAACCAGCAATTACAGCGCCGAATACGGGCGCGTCGGCGGCGCCGTCGTGGACGCCGTCATGAGATCCGGAACCAACCAGTTTCATGGCAGCGTGTACGAGTTCGTGCGCAACACCGTCCTGAACGCCACTGGCTTCTTATTCAGCCCCGCTCCGAAGAATCCCCTCGAAAGAAACCAGTACGGGGCCTCGGTCGGCGGACCCATCCTGAAAAACAGGATCTTCTTCTTCGGGGACTATGAAGGCTTCCGGCAAAACCTGAGATACAACAACTACGACTCCATTCCCACAGCGGCCGAAGTCAGTGGAGTTTTGCCCGTGACCGTCATCGATCCGCTGACGAACGTGGTCTATCCCGCTGGAACCACGATTCCCATCGCCAGTCTGAATCCGTTCGCGGCCACGGTGCTGAATCAACTTCCGCCCACCACGCCCGGCCTCACCGGAACCTCCAACAATCTGCTCGAGCAATTGCTGATTACCGATGACGACAGCAAGTATGACGTAAAGCTCGACGGAAAAATTAATGAGACGATGTCGGCCTTCTTGCGCTTCAGCGAACGCTGGGACACTCAATTTTACGAGCCGGATATCCCCGGTCCATCGGGCGGCAACGGCAACGGCCACATCAAGGCCGACGATCAGAATCTTTCGGTCGGTTACACCTGGACGCCGACGCCGACCTCGATCGTCGAAGCTCGCTTTGGCCTTTCCCATATCGCCGCCGGAAAATCGCCGGTGACACTCGGCGAGCAGAGCATGCTGGCGCTTTACGGCATTACCGGTCTGCCAACGGGATCCAATCTGACCGGCGGCCTGAATTCCCAAGCGGTCAGCGGACTCAGCCAGTTCGGCCGGCAAACCAGCAATCCCCAGTTCCAGAATCCCACTTCGTTTGGCCCGAAGTTCAGTTTCTCGAAGATCGTCGGCCGGCACTCTTTCAAGATGGGTTACGAATTTCTGGCCATTCGCACGGAGATTTTGGACGTCAACCCGCTTTACGGAGAGGACACCTACGCCGGGCAATTCAGCAAACCCACGTGCCTACAGTTGGGCATGTCGCCTGGCTGCCCGATTGCCAGCAATTCGACCGCTTACGACCTCGCGGATTTCATATTCGCCACCCCCAGCCAGATCAACCTCGGCAACGATGACGTTGTCAATCTCCGCCAGCATATCCAGGCGCTCTACTTCCAAGACGACTATCGGGTAACCCCCAAACTCACGCTGAACCTCGGCTTGCGCTGGGATTTCGCGACGCCACTTTATGAGCGCAACAACAACTACTCCGATTTCAACCCCGTCACGGACACCATGACTCCGGCGACCAACGGCAGCCTCTTCGACCGCTCGCTAGTTCATCCCGACTACAAGGACTACGGTCCGCGCATCGGCCTGGCGTACAGCATTTTCCCGAAAACGGTTTTCCGCGCGGCCTATGGCATCAGCTACGACTATTTCAATCGCGTCGGCAGCGCGCTCGAGGGCATCAACGCTCCTCAGGCGCTTTTTGGCGTGATTAGTCAATTGATTCCGGCGGGCGGTCCCGTGCCGTCGAATTTCCTTACGACGCAGAACAGTTTCACCACCGGCATCGACAACCCCGCGAACTTCAACCCTCTGGTTTCTAACGTGGTTTACATTCCGGCGCACAGCCCGTGGCCCTACATCCAAACCTGGTTCGCGGGCATTCAACAGGAAATCACCAAGAGCACGATTTTTGAGATCGACTACAACGGCAATCACAGCCTGGACCTTCCGATCATCGCCGATTACAACCAGGCCGCTCCCGATGTAGCCGGCAATCAGTCGATCGCAGCCCGCGTTCCGATTCCGGCTTTCGGGCCGATCACCTGGGTCGATCCCGTTGGCAACAATAATTACAACGGCCTCTCGCTGCGCGCCGAGCACCGCTTCACCGGCGGCCTCTATTTCCTGAATTCGTTCACCTGGGGCAAGGCCTTGGGCGATTCCGAGCAAGCCCTCGAATACTACTCGGGCTACGTCGAAGCCAATCCGCAAAACATTCACGATCTGGCCGCGGAATACGGCCCTTCCAGTTTCGACGTGAAATTCAATAACGTCACATCGATCGTCTACCAGCTCCCCTTCGGCCGGGGCCAGAAATTCGGCTCGAGCATGAATCGCGGCGAAGACGTCGCCCTCGGTGGCTGGGAAATCAACTTCATCAACGCCGCGCACACCGGCACGCCACTGAACGTCTACTATGCCCCCACCAGCACGCAGAGCGTGTCCAGTCTATCGAACGACTATCGCGGCGAGCCCTTTCTGCGCCCGAATGTCGGCTACACCTTCACCACGCCGCCTTCCAGCGATCCCTTCGGCGATCTCAGCCGCAATGATTTCCGCGCCCCCGGCTTCGAGCAATTGGACTTTTCCGCCGACAAGACCTGGACGATCCACGAGAACGTTCGCTTCCAGTTCCGTTCCGAGTTCTTCAACGTCCTGAATCACACCAATTTCGGCATTCCCAACACCGTAACCACGGCGTCGGCGTTCGGCACCATCCGTTCGACGTATCCGGCAAGGCAGATCCAGTTCGGCGCGAAGTTGTTATTCTAAGAAAACGCAGCTCTGGATTCTTTCCGGCAGTGTCGATGCAAGCTTCGGGCCGCGGCGAATTCTCTTCGCTGCGGCCCGATCGTTTCTTTGGCCGCGTGTAGAAGCGAAACGCGCCGCACCCGCAGCGCGTCGATATTCTTCCGGTGTTCGAGATTGAATCTGATAGTATCCGGAGCGCTTCCCATGCGAATTCGTTCTGCCATTTACACGCTGTCCGTGATTGCCGCCCTTGCCCTGCTAACCGCCGCGCGCGCGCACGCGCAAACTGCCGTCGTCACCTGCTTCCCGGCGAATCATGCCGTCCGCGTGAATCCGGACACGCATTTGGTCCTAACGTTCTCCAGCGCTCCCACCCTTGGCAAGTCCGGCCAGATTCGCATCTACGACGCGGCTGACCACAAACTGGTCGACACGCTCGACCTGAGCATCCCGGCCGGGCCCGACCCCACGCGGCGCATCACGCCGCCCGCGCAGGCTACAGTTGCGAACCCCGCCGCGCCCGCCGCGCCGATGTCGTCCGAGACGCCGACCTCGCCGACAACGACAACGCCGGCCGTGCGCACGACGCCCGCCGACCTGCACAACTACCAGCTCACCACCATCGGCGGCCTCGAGGACTTCCACTTCTACCCCGTGATCATCCACGGCAACGTGGCCACGATTTATCCGCACAACAACACGCTGCAATACCACCATCGCTACATCGTTCAGATCGATCCAAGCGTGTTCACTCTTGCCAGCGGAGCCTTCGCGGGATTCACCGCGCGGCACGCGTGGCGATTCACCACCAAGCCCGCGCCTCCGCCTGCCGACACAACTCGCGTCGTCGTCGCAGCAGATGGCAGCGGCGATTTCAACACGGTGCAAGGCGCGGTCGATTTCGTCCCCGCCAATCCGCCGCAGCGCGTGACGATCTTCATCAGAAATGGAACTTACGAGGAAATTGTTTTCTTCCAGAGGAAATCCAACATCACGTTCCGCGGCGAGGATCGCGACAAGGTCCAGGTCGGCTACGGCAACAACAGCGGTTTCAATCCGCCCATGCCCGGACCGTCGCGCCGCTGCGCCTTTTCCGCCTATGACTCGACTGGCATCGAGTTCATCAACTTTTCAGTCAGCAACTATTTCTTCGGCCAAGCCGAAGGCCTGCTGATCTCCGGCTCGAAAAATATCGTCAGCCACGTGAACATCAAAGGTTCCGGCGACGCTCTGAATCTGCGCGGCTCCGTCTATCTCACCGACAGCACGATCATCGGCGATGGCGACACCATCCTCGGCGTCGGCCCCGCATTCTTCAATCATTGCGAGCTGCAATCCATCGGCCCCTTCATGTGGATTCGCAATACCGACGCGAACCACGGCGACATCTTCCTGAATTGCACGTTCATCGCGCGCCAGCGTCCCGCGCAATCGCCGCTTCCAACCACAACTCCGCAAGGGAACGCCTCCGCATCCATAATGACGGCCGTGCTCGCCCGCCTGCCCAATAATCACGGCCTAAATTATCCTTACGCTGAAGCTGTCCTGATCAATTGCCACCTCAAGGGCATTCCCCCCGCCGGCTGGGGCCCGATCGAAGACGACACCTCACACCTTCACCTGTGGGAATTCAACAGCACCGATCTCGATGGCCATCCCATCGACACCACGCAACGCCACCCCGTCTCCAAACAACTCACGCTCCCGCAAGATGCCCAAACCATCGCCAGCTACAGCGACCCCGCATTCGTCCTCGGCGGTTGGACGCCGATCGTCGATCAATAAGAATGTCGTGAAATACATCAACCGAAAAAAGAGCCCGGGAGAGAAATCCCGCCGCCGGTTTTAGTAGCACAGCCATTCCTGGCTGTGCGCCTTCGCACTTTTTCTCCGCGCCTTTCCCAACGAAATTCAAAAAACCAACTTCACACAGGCAGGAGTGCCTGTGCTACTTGTGCGCGCTTGACCGGCGCCAGTACTCCGGTTTCGTTACCAAGCCCGCGTTGACCGGATTGTGCTCGATGTAGGTTCGAATTTTTTCAAATTGTGAGCTGTTCCGAATCCAGTGGTCAAAGGATTCCTCCTGCCAGAACGCGCTCCCCGTCCGCCTCAATATTCGGTTCGCCTCTCGGGCCGATGCCCCCTTGATCCCGTTCGTGATTCGCCGCAATGGTGCCAAAGGCTCAACCAATATATGGACGTGATTAGGCATCACAACGTACGCATGCAAGACGAAATACCTGCCATCCGCCCCGTGACGAATCGCCCGCTCGACGCAACTCGCGATCCTCGGATCGTGCAGCCATCGGGGCCCCGTAGCGGCGCCGTCGAGTTCAAGATCGGCCGCCAAGAATTGCTCTCCCGGCTTTTTCTGGAGTCTATCGAGCCGCCGCACAAATCCGCGCGGCAGCGATCCGCGCAAGCGCCACGTCAGAAATATGGCACGCCCATCAGGCTGCCAATGAGGCAAGTTGCGCTCGTAATATCCGGCTGATTCAACCTCCTCTGCCGATTTGCTTTTTCCTTGGATCACGCGCGAATAATATCATCATTGGCTTTCACCGCTGAGTAACACGCTCACGTAGCACAGCCATTCCTGGCTGTGCGCCGTTGCTCTTTTCGCCTTGCCCTCAATCAAAAACCCCAACCCCGCACAGGCAAGAATGCCTGTGCTACCAACCCCGTCGATCACAAAAAGAGCCCGGGAGAGCGACTCATCCCACACCCGTCCGCCTCACCCGAATCACTCACGTCACGTTCATCACGCAATGACCCACGCGCCGGGTCTGCGCGTTGGACCGTTCCCTATCCCTAACTACGGCCCCACCGCTTCCCCGTCCGGCATATCCTGCGGCGCGAACAGCACGATCCGCTTCCGAGTCGTAGTCAGCTCGATCCTGTGCGGCTTGCCATCCGGCTTCGGCGCCAGCCCCGTGAATTCGATCGTGTATTGCCCCCGAATCTGCTGGACCACGTCCGTCAATACCGCTTCGAACCGCGCATAGCCCTCAACCTGCGTCCACGCCGCACTCGACGGATCCCAAACGTGACCGCCGGTATGACTTGCGAGGCTCGCGAGAAGATTCGGCCCGCTCCAATCCTCTGGCGACGCTTCTCGCACGCCGACCGGGTCGAAGATGCCGACCGCGTCGACAACTACGTCCTCCTTGCGCAGACAACTCTCTACATCGCGCTGGGAAACTTTGCTCAGATTCTCGCGGCCCGTCGAGATCAGCAAGACCACCTTCCTGCGTGTCTCCGAACCCGCCAATTCGCTCTGGCAGGCCTCGGCGAGGCTTGCAAGCATCGCTTTGCCTTTGTAGGGCTGCTTTTCTTGCACCAGCGCATCCGCCAGAGTTTTCGGATCGTCGGAAGCGCTCACCAACAACTGGCTGGTAACCTCAAACTCGCGGACATCGGCTAGATCGCCCCGCCGCAGGAGATACAGAAAAAAAGAATACCCATACGATTGCGCGACATCAGATTCAGCGAAGGCACTGCTGCCGGGCTCGTCGATCAGCACATCAATCGTCAGCGGAGCAGCATCATCCGGAACCACGAACCCATCGATCTTCCTCGGCGCGCCATCCACTTTCAGCTTCAACTCGCCAGCCTTCAGATCCCTTACGATCGTCCCATCCAGATCGCGCGCCGAAAAGTAAATCGTCACGCTTCGATTATTATCGGCGGCCGCTTGCGGCGCGCCCGTAGCCTGAGCGGCACCACCACCGCTCTGCGCCCACGCCGAGGACACTGCCACGCCACACCAAACCGTGAGTACTGTGGAAATAAGAATGCGCTCGGAAGTTCGCACGCCAAGGTCCTAACGCGCTAGTCAACTACGCTTCGCGCCAACATCTGACCAGGACGCTAGTCCTTTACTGACACAAAATCAAGCCAAGGCGCGATCGTCGGGCCCCGTTCAAACGATGACGCGCATACGCAACACGGAAGCGCGGCCATGTGCTTGCGATTCGTTGTTCCTACGATCAACTGGGAATCCGATTGGGAACTCGGTATGTTCCAGGCGAACGCTGACATCAAACAAGTTCCGGCGACCTCAGCTTTGATTTTGGTTCTTTTTTAATCTGCCGCTGAAAAAGCACACAGCCAGGAGTGGCTGTGCTACTTGTGTGCGCTTGACCAGCGCCAGTGCTCCGGTTTCGTTACCAAGCCCGCTTTGACCGGATTGCGCTCGATATAGGCTCGAATTTTTTCAAATTGCGAGCCGTTCCGAATCCAGTGATCAAAAGATTCCTCCTGCCAGAATGCTTTTCCCGCCCGCGCCAGAACGGCGTTCGCGTCGCGTGCGGAGACGCCCTTGATGCCGGATGTGATTTTGCGAAGGGGCACCAAAGGCTCGAGCAAGACGTGAACGTGGTTAGGCATCACCACATACGCGTGCAAGACGTACTGACCGAGGTCAGCTCCTCGCTCGATCGCGGTCTCCACGCAGCCCGCGATCTTCGCATCGCTCAGCCAGCACGGGCCTGTCGCAGCCGCGTCCATCTCTAAATCGGCGGCCAAGAACTGCCTTCCCGGTTCTTTCTCGATTTGTCGGAGGTGATGCACAAATCCGCGCGGCAGCGATCCATGCAAGCGCCACGTGAGGAAAATGGCACGACCTTCGGCTTGCCAATGGGGCAGGTTGCGTTGGTAGTAGGCGGCCGCTGCCGAAGATTTCGCGGAGGTTTGGCTTCGGTCAGGCGGCACGGGCGGATGATACCACCACAAGTAGGCAACGAAGGATAACGCGCAGGGGGCCCAGTAGCACAGGCACTCTTGCCTGTGTGCATCTAGGTTTTCACGGTGCGCCTGAAAAAGGCACACAGCCAAGAGTGGCTGTGCTACGAAAGGCTGCGCTCAACGCCGGTTCGTCGCCTCCTGTGGATCTAGAGCGCGGGTCGCGTGTGCCAGTCTCGCAACGAAAAGCTGCAAAATCACGAGAGCGACTATTAGGTTCCCGATAGGGCATTAACACAATCTAGATCATTCGAAAGCCTGCCTCGAAGCCGACTGCCGGCGCCTCACCTCTGCATTGAGACGTCACCTTTCTACCCATTCTATTCGAATACCTCATGAATTATTGTTGACATACTGGTATTCACTATGGTATTGTAACTTGTGATTTGCGATCAGACATCCGCGCCACAGAACCTGCGAGCCCCGCGGCCCGCCGCATCTACTCCACGCCTCCCGCACCCCTACTTGCACTTGCAACAAATTCTTCCACCACAGTTGCAACTGGCAGCACTTCCCAGAAGTGTTGATTACAGAGGATTTAGCTCGAACCTAAGTCCCTTTAGAATCAACACTTCCAAGAATTTCTGCATATTTTCTATCTCGCTCATTAGCGGCCACTTGAAGTCCCCTATAATCAACACTTCCGTAATTTTTGACTTTAATCTTTCTAGAATCAACACTTCCGAAAAAAGGGTGG